>JAPWTX010000002.1 GCA_028275825.1 Ignisphaera sp.
AGCTCTATGAATAGGTATGCTTCTCAATAGGGTGCTATGGCTTCTTAGAGGTTTGTAGCTGGCTTCCCCATTCTAAAGGGTTGATGTTTTTGGTTGTAAGCTGTTGTGTTATATTACGGTGACTGTTTTTGCAAGGTTTCTTGGTTTGTCGGGGTCCAATCCTTTCATAATGGAGGTGTAGTATGCTATTAGTTGTAGTGGTATTGCGTAGGTAACAAGCCTAGCCTCTAGGGGGGCTTTCGGCATTTTTATTATTGTGTTGCTGTATCTTGCTATACTACTTAAAGTAGTGTCTCCCTGGGCAACTGTTATGATGTAGGCTCCTCTAGCCTTCATCTCTTCTACATTGCTCTCTAGTAGCTCGTCTAGGAAGCCTAGGTATATGAATATCACAGGAAATCCATTTTCGATTAGTGCTATTGGGCCATGCTTAGATTCTCCAGCTGGATAAGCTTCAGCATGTATGTATGCTATCTCCTTTAGCTTCAGCGCTCCCTCCATGGCTATGGGCACTCCAAAAACCCTGCCAAGGTAATAAGCAGATTGCTTCCTTGCAAGCTCTGTGGCAATGGCTTTGCATATTTCTACGCTTGCTTTAAGAATGTTTTGAGCAACCTCATGACTTATCTTAAGTCCTTGAATCAGAGCTCTGTAATCCACATCTATACTGCCAATAAACTCAGCTAGCCTAGCAACTATGTAGAGAAGTGTAAGTACTTGTGTTGTGAATGTCTTTGTTGCAGCCACAGCTATCTCAGGCCCAGCCCTCATAGAGATCACATAATCGGATTCCCTAGCTATGGTAGAGAACGGGTTATTTACCAGAGCAACTGTTTTCGCACCTTTTTCTCTAGCCTCTCTAAGGGCTAGGAGGGTGTCTATGGTCTCGCCAGACTGACTAACTCCAATAACTACATCACCCCATTTAATAGCCCTAGAAACCACTTTGAATTCAGATGAGATTAAAGCCTCAGCCTCTAACCCAAGAAACCTTTTGAAGGCTATTGCCCCTAGCAGAGAGGCATGATATGATGTACCAGCGCCAACTATATACACTCTCCTCGCCTCTGCCAAAATCTTCAAAACCTCTGAAAGGTTCTGGGTCTGCAAAGCTGAGAAAGTTTGTGCAAGTGCATAAGGCTGCTCAAAAATCTCTTTAGCCATGTAGTGATGGAATCCTCCCTTTTCAATGCTTTGAGCATCCAGCTCTACAACCCTAATCCTAGAAGATATATCAACAGGTTTACCACCTAGCTCTAAATGCACATCTGATGCAGATATGTAGCCCAGCTCCCCATCCATCAAAACAACAACTCTATTCGTATATTTTACAAATGAGGCTAGATCGCTTGAAACAAAGTTTACACCACTCCCAAGCCCTATGAGCAGAGGCGAAACATTTCTTGCAAAGAATATCTTGTCAGGCTCATCCACATCTATAACAGCAAGCGCATAAGAACCTCTGAGCATTGAAACAGCCTTCTTAAAGGCCTCAAAACTTTTTTCACCCAAACTCTTGAAATGCTCTATAAGATGAGCAATAACCTCAGTATCTGTCTCACTTGTAAACACATGACCTTCCTCCAACAGCAACCTCTTCAAATCCATATAGTTTTCTATAATACCGTTATGAACAACAGCAATTCTCTTTCTGCAATCCGTATGAGGATGTGCATTATCCTTAGAAGGCTTACCATGTGTAGCCCACCTAGTGTGCCCTATAGCTACACCACCATCAAGCATGCTAAACCCAGGACTCTCAATAATCTTCTCAACAGATCCCACATCCTTAACTATGGTGAGTAAGCCCTGGGAAAGCACGGCAATACCAGCAGAGTCATAGCCTCTGTACTCCAATCTTCTAAGACCATCTCTCAAGATCTCCGGGCAACGCAAAGAGGCTTTGCTACTTTTAGCAAATCCTATGATTCCACACAAGCTCTGCTTCCCAATTCTTGGAACTACCAAGCTATTGCGAAGATATAAAGCTTTTTTCAGAGCTTGCTTAACATAAAAGTTTATTAACTTACACAGTTAAAGGGTTACTTGTAATTCGAGTTACAAAGTTAAGTGGTGTTTGTAGGTGATCTGAAGGTGGGTGAAGAGTTTAAGAATGAGTTTGAAAAGGTTTTGAGGGAGTTTGAGGAGAGGATTAAGAAGCTTGTGGACAAAGTTGAGGAGCTTTTAGATAGAGGCGATGTAAGGGAGGCTTATAGGCTTTGGAGAGAGGGGTCTAGGGATATACTAAGGGATCTGAAGGGATCTTTAAAAGAGCTGGAGAAAGCAGCTAAAGGTGCTGGCAAGGGCATTCCTGATGCAGATGAGTTGAAGAGCATTGTAAATGAAGTATTGAGAGATGTATCTAACTATATGGAGAAACTCTTTAAAAGATTTGAAGGTATTGGTGCAGGTGTTGTGGTGTCTTTTCCAAGTTTTGATAGAATGCCAAGAGCCTTTATAAAGTCCTTCAAGGGGCTGGCAGATTTTGTTGATGATATGCTTAGAGAGGTTAGTGATGTTATTGAAGAAGTTGTTAGAGGAGCATCTAAGAGGGTTAGCGAAGTTGTCTCTGCTAGAATTGGTGTAAGGGAGCTGGAGGTTATAGACAAGCTCATAGATGTAGGCATCTTTAGGAGTAGGAGTGAGGCTGTAGCTTACTTCGTTAAGAAGGGTATTGAGGCCAGCAAGGAATTAATTGAAAAGGCTTTGGATCAGGCAAAGAGGATTATGGAGCTACGGGAGTCTATAAAGAGGGAGTTTATGGGGAGTGAGGGAGAGGAAAAGAGCTAGAACGGGTTAGATCTTCGTCTTTATCTGGTTATAGATACCTGTAGCAGCTATTATAATAACCACTATGAGTGAGATTGTTTGGGAAAGCCCTAGTACAACAAGGCTTTTGTAGAGCAATGCTGAGCCCGTTGCAACAAATAGCAATGCAATTACATATCTGCTTAACACATACACCAGTATTGCAAAAGCTATGGTGAGAATAACAATCAGTGCTGTTTCTCTAAACCCTATAATAGATCTTGTGATTATTGAGGCAATCATGTAGCCAAATATTATTGAAAGCCCTAACCTGAAGAATGTGAATCCAAATGCGAATCCTATAGCTATAGCTATGAGCATGAATATTACTGCTAGAGCAATGCTATTGAAAGCTGTGTAGGTATAGGTGTAGGTTAAGTAGCCCAAGACGGCTGCAAGAGTTAGAGATGCTATGAACCTGGATAGCTGAAGCCCCCAAAAACATAGTACAATGCCTAGCACAGCTGCTATTATATATGCAGGTACATCAACACCTGGTGAGAGGGGCACTTGTAGCACCTCTTAAGCAAGGGAAAAAGAGGGTTTAAAACTTATAAGCATTTTCACAGATAGTATTCTTGGTGCGGTGCTCGGCAATTGGTTTGAAGAGCCCTGTGATAGCCTTTCTATCCAATGTAATTGTATTCATGCTAAAGTTATTTGCAGCCCTATTCACAGGTTCTAAAACTGTTTTAATAGAGTCTCTGAGGAGCTTTGGAGACCTTCTAAATAGTGCACTGGCGTATATAGGCAACAAGATTGCTCTTGAGAGTGAAGAGGGTTTTGACCCGTTTGGGAAGTCTATGTATCTCTACGTATTCAGCTTTGCCATAGGGCTCATAGCCTTAGGCTCTCTTGTAGTGTTCGGTATTGCTCAAGCTATTTCAGCGCTGAAGAGCAGCTCAACTATCTCTAATGTGAGTTTGGGCATAGAATTTGTCTCAGTGGCATTAGCTCTCGACATACTTGCTATGGTGGTTGCCTACAGAGATGGTAGGAGGTTCTCTAGGGAGAGGGGTTATAGGAACCCGCTGATCAGGTACATACTGCTTGAAAATGTGTATGATATTCTAGGAGGCTTCATAGCACTTACATCGCTACCCCTTGCACATATTTATCCAGCCATAGATGCAATATCATCCATAGCCCTTAACGCACTGCTCGTGACATACATGGCAAAAATAGTTTCAGAAAGCATAGCAGTGCTGGTGTATAGAGCTGCGCCTACTTACGACATTGCCAGGGCTGTGAAGATAGCTCTGTCAAACCCTGCTGTAAGAGATGTTAATTCTATTAAGACATTTGCTCTTGAGCCTAACAGATATGCAGTGTTCATGGATATAGAGCTAGATCCTGGGCTCAGCATGGATGATGTTGATCAAGTGATTGAGGAGGTCAAGGGCGAGATAGCTAAGCATGTTAAGAGCTTTACCTACGTCCACATAGAGCCGAGGAAGCCTGACAGGGATTTGGATACACATAGAAAAATCCTGGAGCTACTGGCTAAGAGGAGAGCCTTCTAAGCACTTAAAAGCACTGCTATATTTTTTTAAAAATGCTTTCTCCACATCCACATTAACAAGGTTAGCTACGCTTATGGTCCATGCAAGGATGTCTGCCAGCTCCTCCTCAACACTCTCTTTATTTCCGCTTAGAAGGGCTTCTGCCAGCTCCCCTACCTCCTCAACAAGCCAGGTAAAGGTTGCAAAAAGTCCTCTCTCACTATCTTTCTTAAAATACTCGCTCTTGATAAACTCCTGGATACATCTAAGTCTCAAATGCTGCACCCCATAAATATGCTACAGTATTTATGTAATTCGCACAAAAGTTAATAAGTTGCGAAATAAAAAGGCTATTGAAGAGTTGGGTGGTATAAGCTTGGCTATAAGAGGTAAACTACTCTATGTCTTGAGCCTAGTAGCGGTAATACTTCTTGTAGTGTCCTTGCTAGGAGTGCTACTCTCATTCATAGCGCCAGGAGCTCCATTCATTTATGGTATGCCACCATTTTACTGGGGATGGCTATTTGTCGACCTGCTTGCATATATTGTCGCCATAGCTACACTACTCATTGCAGGTATTTCCCTTGAAAGGGTGATTAGGGGTAGGATTCCAGCAGGGCTAAGCCACCTAAAGAGCTCTATGGCAGCCACTGGTGTGGGTGTTGTTGCAGCAACGATATTTGTCTTTGCACTGCTCTTCAACTTCATCGGTTTTGACATTACGCTGGCCTTAGCAGGCTTTGCACTACCTTTTGCAATAATCCCATCACTCATTGCATGGCTCATATCACCAGCGCTGATAAACATTTCTTATGGATGTAAGCATGATCCGAATCTGCAGAAGATTGTTGATAGAGTTGCTGCAAGAGCTGGTATAGATCCTCCAAAGGCTATGATAGCAGAGGTACCTATACCCAATGCATTTGCATACTCATCACCAGTTATGGGCAGGTTTGTAGCTGTCACTAGAGGGCTTTTGAATTCGATGAATGAGCAGGAGCTTGAGGCTGTGGTAGGACATGAGCTGGGGCATCATAGGCACAGGGATAACACTGTTATGCTAGTCTTTGGCATGTTTCCTTCACTAATGTATTATCTTGGAAGGTACCTTATGTTGATAGGCATGTACACAGGGCTCTACAGGGATGGTGGTGAAAGAAGGAGGGGTGGGGGCGAGGGGATCATATTACTGTTAATTGGTGTAGTGCTGGTAATAGTAAGTATATTGATACAGCTTGCAGTGCTAGCACTGTCAAGAATGAGGGAGTATTATGCAGATGCGCATGGCGCAAAAGTCACTTCGCCAGCAACAATGATATCGGCTCTGCAATCCCTTGAGAAATTCTATGGCAGGTACAGAAGTGCTAGAAACTTTGTGGAGAACAGCAAAATAAGAGCGTTATTCATATATGCCTTTGCAGAGCCATTCATAGGGCTGGAAGAGCTCCTATCCACACATCCACCAACATACAAGAGAATAGAATTCCTAAAAACACTGGCATACACAGACCTAGCAGAGGTATAAACAGCTTTCAGATGATGAAATGGGTGAGCTGGGAGGATGAATGACTGAAGGATGGCTTGCTGAAATAAGGCTTAAACCAATAGGCTTTGTAAAACATGAACACAGCGATGATAGTGTGAGGAACTCTATAAACGGGGTTGATGCTGTCATAGAGCTTCTACCCGAGTATATCGATGGATTGAAAGGGCTCGAAGATTTCTCTCACATAATAATTGTGGCATATCTTCATAAGGTTTCAGAAGAGCAGAAAAAGGTGTTACAGGTGAAGCCTAGGGGAGTAGCAAGAAGACTAGGCGTGCCTTTAGAAGCCCTTCCAACAGTAGGTATCTTTGCAACACATTCTCCTCATAGACCAAATCCAATAGCTATAACAATAGCTAAGCTAGTCAAAGTGGAAGAGAGAAAGCTTTACGTAGAGAACATTGATTTATATAACCAAACCCCAGTTCTTGACATAAAGCCCTATACACCAAGTATATGTGTTAAAGAAGCTACAGTACCAAAGTGGCTAAATAGCATAGACAAAACCTTGACTCAATAATTTAAAAATTAGAGAAGATTATCTAAACATATCTAAGCAACACAAATATATTTTGGGCAAGAGTTGCATCATGTAGTAGAGTAAAATTGGGAGCATTAATAATTCTGAGTTACTCTAATTGCTGAAACCATTCAACATTTTTTACGTGCTTTGTTTTCATGTTCTAGCTGTTGGTAGCTATTTGAGGCATTTTGTTGAAGGTGTTGCCTGAGAGAAAAATTTATATGGTAAGTCACAGCATGTGTTTTATAGGGGGTGAAAGTTGGCTGCTCCTCAAGTAGAGCAGCAATCAACATCTTCGGCTAGAGGCGTTGTGGTGGATGGTTTGAGAAAGTTGAAGTTAGCTGCACTGCTTCAAATAATTGCTGCAATATTGGCAGGGGTTTCAGCCATAATGTTGCTAGAGTTACTAGGCTCTCTGCTTTTTCCAGTTCCAGGACATAGAGCCATAGGTTTTAGAATTATTGCAATAGCAGGTATATGGTGGATTGCGTTGGCAGTTGTTGCGCTAATACTTGCTATTGTCAGTATTTATCTATACCTCTTGCCATCAGCAAAGCGATTTGCTTCATGGAGATCTGAAGAATTTTCAACTCCTTCGCAACTTATGGGCATAGGATATTTGTGGGGCGCTATAGTGCTATTAATAGCGTTGTTAATTGTTGCGGTGAGTGCAGTTTCGCTAACCAGTGGAATAGTCTTGGGAGGCGCTGTCTTAGTCATTGTTGGCGGCATACTACTTCTCATAGGCTGGATAGGGAACCTCATATACTTCTTTAGACTTAGAGATGCATTCAACTCAACGCTATTCTTAGTAGCAGCAATACTACTAATAATATCCATATTTGTGCCAATACTTGGTTTCATAGCGTGGATACTTACATATATTGAAGCAGATTCCCTAGAAAAGAAGATTGCAACTGAGAAACCTGCTCTTTAAAGTGAACATGAATTCAGGTGGAGCATAGCTATAGCAAAGTTGATGAACTTGAGCCATAGTTGGCTCTATATCTGCTGTGAATATTTTTGCCAATCTTTTATGCTTATAAACATCTGGACACTTCCATACTCTATCTTACATTCTTTGAATGTTGTTATTGTTGCATGATTAATTTTTAAATTTAGCCTATGTGGAGCTATTTGTGGTATGTGGTACTCGATATCTTTAGCCTAGGCACTTATTTAAAGCATCTCTAATTCTTTTGGCTGTCTCTTCTATGGGGCTGCCTCTTTCTATATCAACATAGCATCTATGTCCAAACACAATCCTTGCAATACCTGCACGAATATTACGCCTACTGATGAGACCGTATACTCTATGCAACTCCACACCTCTTCTAATAAGAGAATTGAATGTTGCTCCACAGAAATCATCATACATCAAGTGATTGAAAAGGTTTCGAGGACGCCTCTTGCAGAAGGGGCAAACACCACTCTTAATCTCGTCCATATAATTAAGAAGCTGGGATAATATGAACGCAGTCAAAACCCAATTGCGTTTCACAGCAGGATTCTCTTCTCCAAGCAGTATATACCTTACACACTTTTTAGCAAATCCATCAGTAGTTGAAGAGCCCATAACACATCATCTACTAAAGCTATTGCCAAAGGCAAAAATATAGCTTTAACAACTTTGCAGGATATATGAGTGCAAAGCTCGTGCAAAACAAATTCTATGAATCTATATACAATATGAGGCAGTGTAATAAGTTTAAATTTGTGGTCAATTTAATTAAGTTAGTGGGTGAATTGGTTTGGAGAAGATCAGGCTTGGGTTTGTACCTCTACATAGATACCCCTTTGATGAGGCCTGGGCTCAGGAGTTGAAGAAAAGGTTCATTGAGGTTGTAACTAGTAGGTTTGGTAACGTTGTTGAGCTTGTGTATCCAAGTGAGGGTGATACTAAGCTTGGACTTGTTACAGATGATAATGATGCTGAGAAGGTTGTGGAGCTGTTTAAGGGTAGGGGTGTGAATGGTTTAGTGCTCGCAACTCTAACATTCGGCGATGAACTTGCTGGTGCTAGGGTTGCTGAGGAGTTCAAGGGCTATCCAATAATGGTATTTGCAACAAAAGAACCGCCAGTACTACCAGGGGGTTTTAGGAGATCAGATTCATTCTGTGGCACGTTATCACTAGCCTCAGCGTTGTATAGGAGGAGGATACCATTTCTATTTGGCGGCATAGTTTTTCCAGAAGATGACAGCTTCGCGAAGTCTCTTGACACATTCATACGCGTGATAGCAGTACACAGGAAATTCATTGGCGCAAGAATAGGTCTTATAGGTCCTAGGCCAGAGAGGTTCGAGACTGTAACATTTAATGAGGCAGTTATGGCTGAGAGATTCAAGCAGAGGGTTGTTCATGTAACGCTATTGGAGGTGGTAGAAGAGGCTAGGCGCCTTCCTGACAACGATCCTAAGGTTAATGAGATAGTTGAGGAGATAAGTTCTTATGCAGACACATCTAAAATACCCAGAGAAGCACTGCTCAAAATAGCCAAACTCGAGGCAGTGCTAAGAAAAATAGCTAGTGAGAAGAAGCTTTCAGGACTTGGATTCAGGTGCTGGACTGAGATACAGAGGTACTATGGTATAACACCTTGCCACGTACTGGCAAGGTTAACACAATCAGGCATAATGTCATCATGCGAAGTTGATATATATGGAGCACTAACAATGCTCATACAGTATGAAGCCTCATTAGAAGCAACACCTCCATTCTTCATAGACTGGACCATAAAGCATCCAACAAAGCCAAATGTCTTCTTAGCATGGCACTGCGGCAATGCCCCACCAGCACTCTGCCAAGTAAAGTGCCCACTACTATACCATAGCATAATGTATAGAGATGTAGGGATTGAGAGCTCTTACGGAACATACGAAGGAAGATTAAAACCAGGTGTAGTCACCATAAGCAGGTTGGTAGAGTATAACGGAGAATTCAAACTATTCATAACTAGGGGAAGAGCACTAGAAGAAGAAGGGCCATTCAGAGGAAGCTGGGTATGGGTAGAAGTAGAAGACCTAGACAAAGTCTACAGAACACTAATAGAAGAAGGCTTTGTGCACCACGCAAGCATGATCTATGGAGACTATGTAGAGCCAATAGCAAACTTTGCAAAGCTTGTGGGGATAAGAACAGTAATAATTTAGACACAGTTGAGAAAATAGTTTGAATTCAATAACTATTTTTCCAATCAAAAGCTTTGTCATATGGGGGTAGCAAGGTTTATAAGTGAAGCAGTAATCAATCTTTTTAAATACATCATTTTGAGAGTTTTAATGTATATGGTTTGCAGTTTTCTCTAAGACGATTTTTTATCACATCATGCCTCACTATGATCAAAAAGTTGAAACTTTATATGAAAGAGAAAGTGCTAGAACCTCAATGCCCACCCAGCTAATCCCCCTGTTTTCTCAAGCAAGCTTAGGAATTTTGAATATGCATCTTCATGTTTCGATGTGTAATTAGGTACATACCTCTTTATTTCAAAGGAGTTGCGCACATATCTCCTTATCTCTGTCAATGAGCTTACATAGCCTAAACCTGCTAGTTGAACTAGTATGTTACCTATGGAAGTGGCTTCTTCAGGCCCCGCTTCAACCACTCTATTTGTGAAATCCGCTACTAATTGGTTGTGAAGCCAATTTCTAGAGCCTCCACCAACAATATTTATTCTCTTTATTTTTCTGCCAATCAAATCCTCTATTCTCTCTATCACAAGCCTATATTTTAGTGCTAAGCTTTCAAGAACCATTTTCACAAGTTCACCTATGTTTTTCGGCTTTTCTTGCCCAGTTTCTTCAAGAAATCTCATTATTTCTTCCACCATGTCTATTGGGGCCAAGAATCTTGGGTCATCAGGGTCTATAAAACCTATGAAACCTCTAGCCTTTGAAGCAATATCTGTAAGCTCCTCATAGCTATAGTCCTGTCCACGCTTGGCTAGAGCTCTTCTGATTTCCTGCATAAACCACATTCCTTGGACATTCTTCAAGAACCTTATAGTATTGAATGCTCCTCCCTCATTAGTGAAATTATACTCCATAGCCTTTTTACTAACCAGAGGCTCCTTAAGCTCTACACCTACCAAACTCCAGGTACCACAACTAATGTAAGCTGAGTCCTCATCTATAGGTGTAGCAACTACTGCAGAAGCTGTGTCATGAGTTGCAGGTGCTACTACCCTAATCTTTCTCGATACCCCAATTTCTTCAGCTAGTTCAGGGTCAATAACACCAATATCTGTTCCAGGCTCTATTATATTGGGAAAGATGTTAGTGGGGAACCCTATCTCTTCAAGTAAATCAAAAGCCCATTTCTTTGTCCATGGATCTAAGAACTGCGTTGTTGAAGCATCAGTATATTCAGAGGCTATAGTGCCTGACAGCCAATAGTTAAATAGATCTGGAATCATTAGAAATGTCCTTGACGAGTTAAGTAAAGAGGATTTATCTTTAACAAGAGCATATAGTTGGTAAAGAGGATTTATGGGCATGAATTGAATACCAGTCCTCATATATATCTTCTCAGGCGGTACAACACTTAGCAACTCCCTCATTGCCTGACTACGCCTAGGATCACGATAACAATACGGCAAACCAGCCAGCTCACCTCTATTATCAAGTAATGCAAAGTCTACCCCCCAGGTATCTACACCAATCGATGCAATGTTGTCACCATACCTCCTATAAGCTTGCAAAATACCCTCCTTCACCTCACTCCATATCCTCAGAACATCCCAGTACAAATGCCCCTTAACTCTCACAGGACCATTTGAAAACCTATACACCTCTTCCATAACAACCTTTTTAGCATCAAGATCAACCTTACCTATTATTGCACGTCCACTACTAGCACCCAAATCAAAAGCCAGAATTAGCAGATCATCATTTCTATTCATGCTACTCATCCACAGATCTAATGCTATTCATAACAAGTAGGTACTTCAAGCGTTTAAAAACTTATCTCTGAGTGTAACTCTAATATAAAATAAAAATGTAATAATATAAAATATGTATAGATGAGTATTGTATTTGATATAAAGTATTAAAAGTAAAGCTTTTATATAAGAAACTTTAGCTACAATTTGGTGCATAGAAGTGTCACCCTTAGCTAAGAAAACCTTGGTTTGGATTATAGTAGCAGTTGTTGTAATAGCGGCTGTGGCAGGGTTTACTTACTACTACTACATTACAGCATTGTCAAAGCCTCAAAAGCTTACATTTGTATTGATAGGAAAAGGTGTGCACCCATATTGGGATGTTGTAGCTGCTGGAATGAAAAAAGCAGCTGATGAGATAAAGAGCAAATATGGGGTTGATCTTGAGGCCACATTCTGGACACCTACTCGAGAAGAAGCATATTTGCAGCTGTCTCAGGTTGATACATTTATAGCGCAAAAGGTTACAGGTTTAGCAATAGCCCCTGTTGATGCAGAAGCCGCTGTTCCCTACATAAATAAAGCTCTTGAGCAGGGCATATTAACATTGACTTTCGATACTGATTCTCCAAGTTCAAATAGATTGGCATATCTTGGTACAAATAACTATAAAGCTGGTTATCTTGGTGGTTTAGCAGCGTATGCTATAGCTAAGCAAAAAGGTTATATTCAGCCAGGTGGTACACTGAAAGTTGGTATTGTAACGGCAACACTTGCAGCACAAAATGCTAGAGAGAGAGTTCAGGGATTTCAAGACGCAATTAAAAAATGTGCCCAAGCAGATCCAGACATAAAGGGTAACGTAAACATCCAGATTATAGGACCATATGAAGATAAAGGAGATGTTTCTGCAGCACTTAACTATGCATTATCAATTTTGCAAGCACATCCAGATTTACAAATAGCATTCGGATCCAATGCATATGAAGGACCTGCCTGGACACAAGCATTAAAGCAACTTGGTTATCCACCAGGTAAGGTAGTGTTAGTAGAATTCGATGTAACATCTGATAACGTTCCACCAGTTGCCGAAGGTTATGCATATGTTACAGTAGGTCAGAGGCAATACTTCATGGGTTATTACGCTGTCTGGCTGATGTTCAACATGACTAAATATGGCAAGGAAGAGGCTCTAAAGCGATTCATATCAAATTATCCAAATAACAAGATTTATGATACCGGTGTAGATCTTGTGGGTAAAGAATCCATGAAGCTTACAGCACCTACAGGCGAGCAGATCAAAATATACAGCCTCTCAGAATACAAAGCACTTGCAACCCAGCTGGGTATAGATCCAAAGCTTTTAGGTTTAGAAAACATATCTTAAAACTAATAAAACTTTTTTATATAAAACACGATCAAGGGTTCTTAGTTATGGAGCTAAATAAAGATGACAAAATCCTGGTATTAGAAGATATATGGAAGCGATTTCCAGGTGTTATTGCATTAAAAGGAGTATCGCTAAATATTGAAAAAGGAGAAATAGTGGGCTTGGTTGGCGAAAATGGTGCAGGGAAATCGACACTTTTAAAAGTCATATATGGCATTTTAAAGCCTGATAATGGGAAGATTATTTGGAAAGGCAAAGAGGTGCATATAGATAACCCCTTACATGCAATGGCATTAGGGATATTCTATGTTCCACAAGAGATTGTATTACCCCTTAACATTACTGTTATGGAAGCACTAACTCTAGGATATCATGTAAAGGGCTACTTTAATCTGGTTGACAAAAAATACATGATGTCGTTAGCAAAAGAAATGCTTTCAGTAGTTGGTTTAGATAATGTGGATCCTAATGAGAAGGTTGGAAACTTATCAACAGCTTCCAGGCAGCTATTGCTTGTTGCGCGAGCCATTGGTATGAATGCAGAGTTGTTAATATATGATGAACCAACGTCTACATTAGGACCAAAGGAGGCTGAGAATCTCCTCAATAACATGAGAAGATTAAAAAACAGAGGCATTACACAAATCTTTGTCAGTCATAGAATAGAAGAAGTTATAAGTGTTGCTGATAGGATTATTGTTTTACGTGATGGTTATAAAGTTGCAGAGATCGATAACAAAGAGAAGAAGGCACAGCCTGAGGAAGTAATAAAACTCATGATTGCAAGAGATATAAAGGAGTTTTATCCCAAGGTCAAATTAAGTATAGGGAATGAAATCTTGCTAGTCAAAAATCTTAAGACTAAAACATTAAACGATATTTCATTCAGCGTAAGAGGTGGAGAGATTCTCGGCATATTTGGATTACTTGGATCAGGCATCTATGAGATCCCCAAGGCAATTATAGGTATTGTGCCAAGGATAAGAGGCGAGATATTTATGGAAAACAAGAGAGTAGATTTCAAAAGTCCTAGTGAAGCAGTGAAACATGGGTTAGTATACATACCTGAGGATAGACGAGTTATGGGATTATTTCCACTTCTACCAGCTAAACATAATATAACAATATCAAGTCTGGATATCTTTAGAAAAGGTTTAACAAGGCTTTTATCAATTATCAATACAAAGAGTGAATATAATACGGTATCTAAATTGATAAAAATGGTCAATCTTAATCCTCCAGAACCAGATAGAAAGATAATGTATTTTAGTGGAGGTAATCAACAAAAAGTATTGATTTCGAGGGCATTTACAAGACCAGTTAAGGTAGTTATGCTTTCAGAACCGACAGTAGGTATTGATGTAGGAGCTAAGGTTGAGGTTCGAAAATTAATGATAGAGCTTGCCAGATATGGGTGTGGTATAGTGCTTATCTCGAATGATGTTCATGAAATTTATGGAATGAGTGACAGAGTCATTGTGATATCTAAGGGTAGAATAGTATATGAAACGTCAGTAGAGGATACAAATGCAGAACAGCTCTTATTATTTGCTTCAAGGTGAGATAAATGGAGAAAAGCGAAAAAAGTCAGCAACAATCACAGACAGCTACAGCCCCATTAATATTAATTAGAAGTCCCGAGCTGGGAACACTCATAGCAGTATTGGGTCTTTCTCTTATAATAGGATTTGTTAATCCAAGGTTTTGGCTTCCATCGAACTGGCTAACAATTATGCGATGGTTCGCTGGTTTTGCTCTTCTTGCTATGGGTGAATCGATGGTTTTAATAATTGGGGGTATAGATTTATCTGTAGGCTCTATGGCCTCGTTATCATCAATGATATTTGCATATCTTATTGCTGAGATGAGTTGGGATACATGGCAGGCATTTATAGTAACTATGGTTATAGCTATACTTGTTGGGCTTTACCATGCAGCTGTTGTAGTAAGATTTTCGCCACCTTTACCCACAACTGTACCAGCGTTCATTGTAACATTAGGATCTCTAATACTTTTGAGGGGTATTGCAATAGGTATGACAAAAGGGTTTCCCATTAAGATATACGATGAATCAAAAATAGCATTCCTGGCATCAAGCCAAGGCATTGCACTGTTGGTCACTATAGCAGGCATAATAACACTCTTAATTCAGCTGCGAACAGTTGTCGGAAGATACATGTATGCAATTGGAGGTAGTTTAGAAGCTGCTAGAGTAGCAGGCATACCTATTCACAAAGCAAGGGCCTTTGCATTTATCTACTCTAGTATACTGGCTAGTATTACTGGAATGCTCTATGCAGGACTTGTGGCATCGGGTTATGCAGATATCGCAACAGGTCAAGAACTTTATGCTATTGCATCATGTGCTATTGCTGGTGTTAGTCTTGCTGGGGGAGAAGGTAATGCCATAAGTGCGATATTAGGGGCTCTTCTAATATCTATAGTGAGGAATGGTATTGTGCTAATGGGGGTTTCACCTTATTGGCAAGATGTTGGAACTGCTTTAATACTAGTTATAGCGGTAATAGTTGACCTAACTAGAAGAACTCTGTTTGCAAAGGTATAGTAGAGAGTTATAACTGCTTTTCTAACCATAATTTTATTTTTGTTAGAGTTTTTATTGTTATATGATATTATTATTGCAACGTTTCTGCAATGAATAAGGTTCTGGTTTTCACACATTGTGCTGGTTATAGGCATAACTATACCTCTACATATAGAGGTGTTGGTGAGGTTGTAAATTGATTCTAGGAGTTTTGATGTATATGTTACAGAAGATGTTTTGGAGTTTGGCAAGAGTTTTTTCAGTGGTTTTGATGCCATGGTTTTTCTTTCATCAGGTGAGGTGCCTGTTTCTGATGAGGTGAGGCATGCCATAGTGGATTTTGTTGAAGGTGACAAGGGGTTTGTGGGTGTGCATAATGCAGTTGATTCGTTCTATGGCTTTCCATTCTATGGAAAGATGTTGAGAGGATACCTCTATTCTCATCCATGGAAGCAAGAAGTACAGGTGATTGTAAGGAATGGGAGTCATCTAAGCGAGGCACATGCCTGAGAAGTTTAAGGTGTTTGAAGAGGTGTACACGTTTAGAGGTTTTGTAGAAGAGAATATAGAGATACTTATTGAGCTTGATAAAAGCTCTGTAGAGTTATCAAAGGCTCCAGAAGGAGTGAGGGTGTTTCCCATAGCATGGTGCTGTAGGTTTGATAATGGAAAAGTGTTTTACACTGCATTTAGGCACTTTACAAAGACGTATAGAGAAGCGTGGTTTCAACAGCATCTGCTAGGAGGTATTTTATGGGTATTAGGATTGCAATTATAGATACACACTTTACCTCGTTAAGCATCTTTCAATCCAGTTGAATGCATCTTCCTGCATCTCTACATCAAATATATGTGGCTTCTGATAGAATATCCCTAGATAATTCTGAATTGTACCAGCTTTTTTATATAAATTAGAAAGCTTTTCATGTGCCTTTATCTGTCCTTTTAATGGAAATATCTTGTCTTCTCTACAGTACTGCACTAACATTGGTCTTGGCATGTGTATTGAGGCTATGTCTGGCAGGTCAAAATATCTCGCGGTGTTGGGTATGTAGAGAGTCCAGGCATGTTCAATTCCATTCAGTAGTATTTCATCCAGTGTAGACATTGCACATGCAACTGCAACGCATTTAATTCTATCATCCAGAGCTCCCAATAGGAGTGCTCTTAAACCACCTAGAGACCACCCAGCTACTGCAATCTTCTCAACATCTATAACATCACTTCTTGAGAACAGGTACTCAAGAGCTGCAAGATCTTCGTAAACAACGGTGCCCAGGACATTAAAGCCAAAAACGCTTAGAACCTTTGCAACAAGGCTCTCAATTTTGTATGACGACTCATTATATGTCTTAATAACATCATCTATACCCTTGCTAGACCCCTCTCCAAACTCAATCCTCCTACTACCAAAAAGAAATGTGTCTACAGCAAATACTGCAAAACCCTTTTTAGCTAACTCAAAAGCCCAGCTCCTACCACCATAACTCCTCACTTTATATTCAACTAAAATACTTGGCTCCTCTAAAACTCTGGCAATCTTCTCTTTCCCAAAGAACTTGAAACCTCCATGATCATGAAGTGCGATTACAGCTGGCAATCTTTTCCCAACTCTATCTCTAGGGTACATCAGGAAAGCCTCAGCCCTTCCACCATAAGCAAGTCTATACGAAACCTTCTCAACAGAAACCCCATCAACATTATATATCATGTCTATTGAAGGATCCAAAAACTCTGGAGAAAATTCTATAGCTAAAAGCTCTCTTAGCTTAGACCTTGCAACACCTTTCCAAAAATCCAAATCACTCCAAGAACTACCCAGGTAAGAATATTCATACCTCGCACAACATTTCATCAAATACTCTACAAACTCCCTATAATTCAAAACTGCGCACACCAAATGAAAAAAGATAGCATTACTTAAAAATGTTATGGCTATAGAGCTCAACTCAAAATTTTGAAAAGGTACTAAACATTTCCATGTTGCAGTATTTAGCGATGATTATAAAATAGCTCATAGCTCCATTAGTTACTACACATCTCAATCCTTTGCTCATGCTTCATGAACCCTTGTTAAGCCCAAGGCTACAAAGCCTCCATTCAAGCTTATCACATTGCTATAGAGCAGGTCACCACCGGTCATAGAGTTAGAAATAGTGGGAAGTGTGTGGGGTTCAGCTCTTATATAGATTCATATTGCTTTATGGTCATAGCCTCATCTCCATTCCCCTGCATCGCTCCTTGGGTCTGCATCCGCCTTAGGGGCGTTCAGGGCCACCCCAGGGACCCCACACCTTGAGTTGCTGCCCTTGGGGAGAGCCCTCTACGGCTCTTCACCCCTCACAAGGAATCTCATGAAAATGTGTAATAATGCAACCTTATAAACCTTTGTGAAACTAGAAACAGCTGCGAAAGGCTAATGCTTATCAAGTATCTGCATAAAAGTGTTGACGGAGTTGCACCACTATTTGCTAAGGTTTTAAGCTCCTCGCTACTCTAAAATTGCTCTCAACATCATAAGAGATTTAGTTATTCATGGACATTTATATTGAAGAGCATTGCAATTCTCTCACTTCAGAGTGTAGCAACGTCTATTAGAATATTTTTGATGAGTGATTGCCTAAAGCTAAGTGGTGTGTTTTAAGAATTGTTTGAGATTAAAAATGATTTGGGTTTGTGTTTTAAATGGTTTGCTAGCTTTATGCCAGAGTACTCTTTAGCTCTTCTACGACAGATTTTGCTTCTTCTGCAGATTTTGCTTCTATGACATGGGTTCTGTCTGGCAGTGCAATTACTGTGTAGTTCTTGTATCTAACTATGTATACAGGGCCCTTGTCTAAAACATCTGACAATTCAGCGCCAAACTTTTCATTCTTGAATACTCTAAGCATTTTTGCAACACTTGAGTATCTAAGTGCCTTAATCCCCTTACTTAGGAACGCTGTTTCATCCTTTACCTGTATTACCTCATCTACCTTAACCATATACCCACACCACAGCATCTCTACTGCTCTGGAGGATTATAAGTTTTTCGGGATAGGGGAGACATACAAGTTTGTGTATAAATGAATAGGTGTTTTCCTATAGATCAACAGCCGGAACAGTTCAATACTTAGCATACCATCCCTATACCCAGCCACATAATCTCTTCACTACATCAAAGCTGAATTTAGATAGTTCTAATCAAGAAACTCTTTATGAGAAGTCTAATGATGTGGTAACCACTCTTCATGGAGCTGAAAACATTGAAGAGATAATCACCCTTTGAGTATTCTAAGGCCTAAATTCTCTACACATCAATGTTATTCAGTTCTATAAATATTTGCTAATGAACTATAACCAACTATAAATAATGACTGATCTAGGCATGGGCAAAGAATTAAAAATGGTGAAAGTTCTTGGAGAAGCTGTGCGAAGTTCTAATGCATATCCATTGCTATAATTGATGTGTAAGTATGTTTCTGAGATACATTGTCATTAGTAGGTTTACGAACTTTCCATGCTTCTCATACAATATGTGGCCTGTTCCATTAATTCTAACAGCTATTACTGGTACTCCAGCACCTCTTAATCTCTTCGCATAAGTCTCTCCCCGGCCTCTAATTGCATCTCTTTCAGCTGTTATTACCTTCCTTGCTTAATTATTCTTGGTGATGAGTGTTGAATTCTCTGAGCCGCTGGCAATGATAAACAGCTTATCCATAACCCCGAGTACAATGGATAGGGGTGATGGGCTGGAGACCCGACCTGGGATTGAATCCCAGAAGTGGGGGATGTAACCCCAAACCTTTCCACTCTATCAGGAACCCTCATCCCTTAAGGGCGGGGAGGGGGTCAGACATATAGAACTCCTATCACCACCAAGCTCTTCAACCTGATCATATACCCATTTCAATGCATCGAAAGAGTCTACAACAGCAACTGGGAATCTGTGCTTAGGTGCAAGGCCTGTATCCCACAGAAATGACTGTGTAGCCACAATTACTTGAAATAAACCTGCATTCAGCATCAGGCTCCTCGATACCTTCAGAAATAAAACCACCCCAATGACAATATACGGCAACACCCTTAACCCTGTTCTCAACAGGATGATACATTCTTATGGGAATCCTGGCCTCTCTGCCATCAACATAAGCATTCTAGATCCGAAGCATTTTAGATCACAGAAATTACTGCAAAACGTCTTAGAGTAAAAGTTTTTGGATGCATAAGAGCAGTAGCATATTATAGCTTAATTTTTTGCATAGTGTCATTGCTTAGTACATGAGTTGGGTATTGCCGCAAAGCTTTTATTGCGATGATGAAGCTTTTTTATATGCAGAACTATTCCACTATTCTATAACTATTTTGCATCCTTTTTCATTGCATAGCTCTCTAATGTTTTTACCCTCAAATATGAGTTCCTTAAGCTGTTTCACAACCTCTTTCCAATTTCTCTTTGAAAAATCTATGTACAGACCTTCAACTTCTTCTTCTTGCTCTGTCTTCTCTTCAGCTAGTTTCCTCCGCTCATGAACACCATATACGAAGTCCTCAAGGTCTTTGAGGTTCTCAAACAGCATTTCCCTCTCTATGTAGATAGGTATGCCATTCTCAACAATGACTACAACTACTTGAGGTGTGGCTAAGACCAAGTAGAAAATAAATGTATCTGCAGCATCTTGGGAGTAACAGTCGTAGAAAAAGTTTTTGCATTGAACAATTGCTAATGTACCGAAATCCCTTTTGAAGTTTTCAGCAAAAAAGCTCCACAACCTATCAAAAGCCTTGCAACCAGGGCACTCTCTATTTCTAAAGTAAATCATGTAAACTCCATCTTTTTGAGGAACGAAAGGTCCATTTGGATATATTCTCTCATAGTGATTACCAGTATAAATGTAGACCCCATCCTCTGCAGGAATATCTAAGGGCATTGCAACCAACTCGCTACATAATTTCAATAGATTCCTAGAACCCTTTAAAGAGTATTAGATTCTAAAACCTATAATACCCTAACTGGTTTGTAATTGAAAGGCGCTCTTTATGGCAATGAGAATGTAATATGCTATGTAAAGAAGGGTTATTGATGGGATGCTGCTCAAAACTATATGGCATCGTTATTCATGGATGCTTATTTTCTTTGCCATATTATTGTTCTGTGGTGAATTGAATGAAAATAGGGTTCTATGGTTTTGGATCCATTGGCAAGACTATAGCTAGAGTAGCGCTTAGTAGGGGTCATGATGTTGTGAGTGTTGTGGATGTTGATGAAAGAATTGTTGGTAGGGATGTTGGCGAGGTTCTTGGTGTAGGTTCTATGGGTGTGAAAATTACAAAAGATGTTAGTGAGTTAGAGTTAGCAGATGTAGTTATTCATGCAACAGGTTCTTACCTTGATAAAACTTTCAATCAAATAGCCTCTGTTGTGAGAATGGGTATAGACGTTGTTTCTACTTGTGAGACTTTAGCATATCCGTATTACAGGTATCCAATACTCTCAATTAGGTTAGATCAGCTGGCTAGAGAAAATGGTGTTGTAGTTATAGGGACTGGGATAAATCCTGGGCTTCTTCTAGATACACTTGTGGTTGTAGTAGCTGCCTCCATACCTACGGTGAAAGGTATTAGGGCTGTTAGAAGTGTTGATGCAGCTAGAAGGAGAGAGAGTTTTAGGAGGAAGATAGGGGTAGGCGAAGATCCGAGGATAGTACTAGAAAAACTGAGTAAAGGTATGATAACAGGTCATGTTGGTTATGCAGAGTCTGTGCACCTCATTGCATTAGCAGGAGATCTGCAATTAGATAAGGTTATTGAAGGGCAAGAACCTGTAGTAGCGGAGGAAAACATTGATTCTGGTGGAGTGATGGTAGAAAAAGGATTGAACAAGGGTATAAAAGGCTTTGGAGCTGGATATGTTAAAGAAAGAGAAGTGATAAAACTAGAGTTCCACGCCTATGTTGGAGCTCCAGAGTTCGAGGAAATAGAGATAATTGGAGAGGAGCACACAGTAAAGTGGAGGAGCACAGGAACCCATGGGGATCTTGGAACAGCAGCAGTAATACTAAACGTAGCTGAGAAAATAAGATATTTAGAACCAGGATTAAGACTAATGACAGATCTGCTACCATTCAAAATAAGATTCTTAACTAAGTAGAGAACAGTACTGTAACTCGAGACACAAACAAAATACTAAAAACATGACACTCAGATGCAGCTACTCACACCACTAAATAAGTCCTTAAATCCAAAGAACTTGTAAAGATTCATAAAATTTCAATAACTTATCCCATATAAAGTCTGAAACAATAGACATTCAACTCCTATATAGGTTTATATAACTTGATGTTTTTCATCGCCTCATCTCCTTTTCCCTGCATTACTTCTTGGATCTGCATCTACCTTAGGGACATTCAGAAAATTCAGAGACCTGCACCTCAGTTTCTCGGGGGGCTCTAGGTTCTTAACCCCTCATAGGCAATACTAAAACAGCTTTTTCAAAGCTCATAAACCTTTGGTAATATGATCTATTAAAGCTGTTGAACCCATATCAAAACTCAAAACAGTAGCCAAAGGCGTTATGTTGGTGTGCATCGCTGTTATGAAGTTTATTTAGCTGATATTTATTTGTCGTATTAGAAGTGCTGATGCAACTAGCGTTATGATTGCATATAGTGTTGCTATTATTGATGAGACTAGTAGTATGTAGGAGTATATAAAGCTTCCCACAGTCCATGTAATTCCGTAGATAAGCCCATAGACACCATAACCCAAGGCCCTCTTTTCCTGAGGTAGCACATCGGCTATGGAGGCCCTCATAATTGTTTCAAAACATCCCATGGTCACGCCCCACAGCCCCGCCATAGCATACGCTATTGGTTTGCCTAAAGTTGGTGTGTATATAAATAGAATTGTTGCTAGTAGCGCTGATGTTGGTGCTATGTAGAGAGTTTTGAACTTAACCTTATCATATAGAACCCCTATGGGTATAGCTATTGCTGCATCAGTTAGCATTGCCACCATATAGGCTAACGCTATTTCAGAATCTGTAAGAGTGTTCCAATACTTTAGAAAGTATGAGACGTTCATCCAGTGAACGTAGCCTAGAGACAAAAGTGCCATTGAAAGGATGTATATGTAAAACCCCCTGCCCAACCCTCTAAATGATATTTTCGGAGGTGATAGCTCAACAGATTTTAAACGTGGGTAAAGCATGTAAGCAGTGGTAACAAATGACATTGAGATGAATGCGGGTGCCAGTAGCGATAGAAAAGCAATTCTATAACCATATAGAGTTATCATGATAGACACTAAAAGGGGTCCTGCTATAGCACCTAGCTGATCCAATAACTCATGAATTCCAAACCCCTTGCCCTTACCCATATCCTCACTAACTTCAGCAAGTATAACATCCCTCAGAGGGGTTCTTAAACCTCTACCAGTCCTCTCTACAAGATATAGTGCTGTTGCGATATACCATGTATTTGTAAAGCCTAGGAAGGGAATGAAAAGCAGATTAATGGCGTAACCAACTATTGTAATGCCCCAGAATGCAGCTGATGATGCTAGGTAAGAGGCTATTACTGCTGATATAAATCTGAAGACATAGCCAAGAAGATCGCCTGTACTCGCTATGGCTGAAGCTATAGGTGGTCCATTCAAACTCTCGATATATGCTCCTCCAACGCTTCTAGCGCCCTCATAAACCATGTCAGCTGTTAAAGAGACTAACCCCAGCAAGATAAATACCAGAAAGGTTCTTCTCCTAACAATTAATGACATTAATCAACACCTTAATAAACACTTTATTGCCTATGTTATAAACTTGGAAGACTTTATAAGCAAAAATGCTTATTGGAGATGGATGTTATCATGAATGGCAAGTAACGTATTAATGGATATAGCTCTTATATATTCATAGCAATTATCATTGCTTCAACTCCATCCCACTTCAGCACATCCTGAGCTATATCTGTGTGAGAATACTCATCTACTTTAAGAAACCTGTGCTCCTCATCACTTATATTGTCGTTTCTCGCCAGCTTTCAAAATATGGTGTAAGTGGTTTGTGGAATGGAGTTTTATGGCAACTGATATGAGGTTGCATAGAATTCTAAACAGTTGGTGAGGGTGAAGTACTATAAGATAGTGTGGCAGAGATTTTTCTCCAAAGCTCCATTGCATATCCAGGTTGTATGAATCCTCTTACCAATCTAAAAGTTCTGGTGCCATCCTTTAACCTCTCTGGGACAAGAAGTACTGTTTTCTTGCTGTATCGATTAGTGAACCTGTATATGAAGTCGTGGAGGAAGGTAATGTAGGCCACGTTTATACCTGAGTCAACAATGGCTGAAACGATGTTTTCAGCAACAATTGATGCCTCTACAGGATTTGTTGATGAGAAGCTTTCGTCCATCAAGATGTAGTCACCCCTCTTTAGAGAGTCAACTATGCTTCTAAACCTCCTGATTTCATCTTCAAACTTGCCGTAAGACATTCTCCTCTCCTCCTCTCTGAGGAAGTGCGTGTATATAGCTCCTGGAGTAGGTATTATGAAAGACTCGGCAGGGACGAAGAGCCCAGCTCTTGTAAGTAAGAGGGCTTGTCCAATTGCTTTAAGGAAAGTTGTTTTACCACCCCTATTAGCACCTGTGATCAGAATTGCAAAAGAGCCATCAACATCACTATCTAGAGTATTTGGCGTGGGTTTACTCAGAGTTGAGATTGCTAGGGAGAGGCAATACAAATTCTCGAAGGAGAGCTTCCTGGGATTGACCTCGGGATATGTTTTTGGAAGTCCAATTTTCTCAAAGAAGTCATTCATATTTATAACTCCAATGTAAAATGAAAGCTGCTTTGCAAGATCTTCAAAGAAGTTCCTCAGCCTGTTGTACGCATTTAGCATAGTTGTAGCAATTTGGGAAAGGACCCACCTCTTAATATCTGCAAGGACTTGGAGACCAGCTTCATCTCTTGGATCTATGCTAAAGGTATACTCCTTCCCAATACTAAGTATCTTAGAAATTAACGAGTTTCTCTCCTTTGGAACCAGGAGAACAGGGTTCTTCAAGCAATTGTAGTTCCCTATATTCACAGAGAAATCAATGCCTTCACCATAGGCTAAGATCTTAGCAATATTCCTAGCAGAAGATATAAACTCACTATCAATGTTCTCAGTAAGTGAGGACATGAGCTCGCTGAAAGCCTTTGACGAGAATTTTGCAGATGTGAGAATTGTTAGAAGCTTTTCTACTGCATCAACAAGTATCTCAATACCCTTCGAAGTTTCGTAAACAACTAGTGTAGGGTCATCTAGTCTTGGGATGAATACTTCTCTCCGTGCTTTCTCAATGGCTTCTCTTGCTAATAAATACATCTTCTGAACAGCCTCCCTATTAACAAGAGCATCTTTGACAGCTTCTTGCCTATACCTCATGATATCCTCAGAACTATCCCTCAGCAACAAGACTTCTAGCCATGTTTCAGCAACAAGCCTATCTTTATTCGAGGCAATGCCAATGATTTTATCTAGCTCGAGATCTGCTCTCACATCCTCAGCTGTGGTTATCTTGGGTGAGTTTCCAATCTTCAAGAGATCGAAATGAATCATCTAAGCATCTCCCTCAAATGATTGTAAAGCAGCCTGTGCTTAGCAGCTATACGAACAGCCATGTATTCCGAGGGTGGGCTTCCTGGAAGTATCTTATATGAGGGTTTCATAGGATCCTCTGGAGAGGGCATTGCTACAAGGCTTATTGTGAAGTCTATAGAAGCAACTCCAGGTATGAAGGTGACGAAGAGGCAGTATGCTCTCTTCCTATTCAACTCGCTGAGGAATAACCTGGCTAGCTGAAAGCCTTCTTCCGAAGTTGTAGTAGAGAAGAGTTCATTAGCAATTACTAAGGTGGTGCTATTTGCCTGCTTCAAGATTTTTAACGCCTTGGTAATGTCTTGTTCAAGTCTGCTCATACTTTCTCTCGGATCTTCTCTAGCGGGAAAAGCTGTCATTATTGAAGTAAAGAAAGGAAGTGAAGCCTCAGTAGCTGGGACAGGTAACCCTAGTGTGGATAGGTATGCGAGTTGTCCAAATGATATGGCAAATGTTGTCTTCCCACCGCTGTTCATCCCTGTGATCACGAAAACCCTTTTCACACCATCAGTGCTAATGTCATTGTGAACAACTCTACCACTTCGTAGCAGCAATAAGTTGTAAAAGTTCTTCACATTTATTGAGCCATCGCAGGTGAAGTTGGGGATGGTGAAAAGGTACTCTGGTTGCATAACTTTCTTCATGTACCTTACATAGGTGAGATAGAACTTCACCTCTTTAGCAAATCTCATTACCCCATCATCTACTATTTTTTGGAAGTCCTCCATAAACCTCTTAAGAATCTCATACTCCTTCCTATAAAACTTAAAAGCACCTTCAAGTATTGCAGCATGTATGTGAGACATTTCGCTTGTCACACTAATGTGTTTAACCTCCTCAACCTCACCTTCCTTAAACCTTGAGAACAGATTTTTGATTATTGCAGAGAGGTCCTCCCCTTCATCATACCTCCGCACCTTTATCCTATTCCCAATTATCTTCACTCTTATTTTAATCCCATCCCTAGCTTTTTTCGCTTCATAGACACGCTCTTTCATTAAGCGAAAAGACCTGCTTTCCACAATGCTCTGGAGATAGTTAAGGAAATTGAGAAGTCCTTGGGATCTGATTCCCAAAACCTTCAAGTCATTGTAAAATGACTCAATAGCTTCAATATATGATAACGCTGCATCTAGGTGAAGCCCAAGCTTATGCTGCTCATACGCCTCCTTCTCCAGCTCGATGTAATCTATACTCTCCCTAATCTTCTCAACGAAGTTCTCTACAGCATTGTATACCTCATTCCTCATCAAATCTCGAAATACGTTAAGTCTGAAAACAGCTATCTCCTCATTATTTAGAGGCTCCAAATACAAACTCCTTAAAAATTCATCCCTCTCCCTACCAAGGATATCCTCCAACAGCTCTGATATCCGTAAATCATACAATACCTGTTCATCAACAGCTCTTCCTCTCTCACCAAGGATACTCTTATACTCCATACCTACACCCACAAATATTTATGCCTCCTATTCTACACGAAATAGCTCAACATTTTTATAAAGAACACTATACAAATTACTACTCTTTAAAACTTTTATGAGGATGCTTCCCTCTCCCTATACAAAAACTGATTGCACAGACACAACCTTTATCCAGGCTTCTAGCTTGTTCATCTAAAGGTCTTAACCACTTTTCTCTTCATCTCGCATTGGAAGGTAGGGTCTTTGGTTATAGTTATTAGATTAGGTGTAGAGCTTATAAGCTCTGTAATCTAGTATATTTATGCCTATATGGGCATAAAAAGGTGGTTAAAGTGGATTTAGCTACAGGTGCAAAGGATTTCAGCTCCAAGGGCTCTGAAACAGCTACTCAGTCAGCTCAAGCTATAGCTAAGGATGGTGGTGAGGCAAAGGCGTCGGCTGTGTGGGAGGAGGCGTTGTTGCAGGAGTTTATCTACGCCATTGGTCATTTGAATCATATTGAGCAACACTTGGTGGAGGATGATTCGATTATTGGTTTACCCCTCTTCGGGGATCTCATAGATTTCTTTAGAGAGCAAAGAAAGCTTGTGGGCCAAGTACTATTTGCTGTAGAGAAACTTGAGGCTATGAAATCAGGTAATGAGTTGAGGTCATCTTGGGAGAGCATATGGTGCGCCTTAAAGCATGTTACAACAGCTCTGATACATGTTGATGAGTGTATAGAGAAGCTTTTGAAGAGGTTTAGAAGCTCAGAGGATCCCATAATTGCAGAAAATGTCAAGATATTGCTGGGTGTTAGGAGGAACATTCTCGAGGGAGCGCTGAAGATAATTGAGAGAGGAAAGAAAGCGGCAAACATATTGACTGAGGCAAGCGTTAGGTGTAGAGAAGACATATGCATTGAAGAGGTTGTACATAAGTGAGTACACAAGGCTATGTACTGATAAAGGTCTCTGAAAAAGCACCAAAAGAAGTTAAAACAAGGATAAGGAAGCTTATGAAGGGAACCACTGTAACTATAAAGGGCAAAGGCTATAGGAGCAGGGGTTTAGTAGAAGAGGTAAAAGGGGTTGCCCTAGCAGGAGGTGTATATATAATTCCATTGAGCGCCACGGAAAGAGTTGTTGAAAAACTCAATGAGAAAAGCTTGGCAGAATACATAGAGATAATAAATCTATGTACATGTCCCTGCAAATAAGGGTTTAGATTTTATAGAGCTTCGTATAGTCTTATGCTCTCTACCCTTAGCCTCATAACTTAAGATACTTTTTATTGAAGCCCACATCACTGAACCTCTCCACCCACTCGAGGTAAAGCATTAAACTTGGTTATGCCTAATTGTAGTTATATTGTTCGCCACTTCAAATCATAGTTTAAATAGTTTAAATATATTATAACATAAGGTTTAATTAATTTAAACACATTAATTTTTTAACTGGCGAGAGAATTATGAATAGGAAATTTCTTTACCTAGTCATACTCATCATAATTGCGGTTTTGGCTAGTTATGTTAGTGAAAGCTTTTTGACGAGAAGAGGTGCTTCCATCACAATTACTGTGCCTACTACCTCAACAACAGTATATTTGCTTTCAAATCCTATGCAAAATGCTACACTGAGGATAGCTCTATCTACAGATATCTCAACTATAGACATACACTATGCTACTGGTGTTGCAGATTTTGAAGTGCTTGGAAATGTCTATGAATCCCTCTTCAGAATAACTTATAATGGTAGTAAACTCGCTTATATCCCGTGGCTTGTTAAAGAGTTTAAGCAATTGAATGATACTGCATGGCTATTTGTGTTAAGGAATGGAATAATGTTTCAAAATGGAGAGAGACTCACAGCTTATGATGTGAAAGCCAGCTTGGAGAGATCTATGAGGCTTTCTGGTATAGGTAAGCAGTTGCTAACAGATGCTAAGGGGAGGCCAATAATATCAGATATAGTTATTATTAATGATACAGCTTTCATCATTATGTTGAGAGAGCCTTTCACCCCATTGATAGAGCACTTAGCACACTTATCAACAGCCATAATGCCGAGGGATGTAGCATTGAAGTACTGGAATGGTCCTATAAACTCTACGCAGGATGTTATAGGGACAGGGCCCTTTATGTTGGAGTCGTATGAGAAAGGCTCTAGAGCTGTGCTAAAGAGGTTTGATGGGTACTGGGGGAGGAAACCAGCTATACAAAACCTTGTGTATCTAATACTTCCAGATGCAAATGCTAGGATCTCAGCCATACTCAGCGGCTCTGTCGATATAGCTACAGGGGTCTCTCCAGACATGGTGAACACCCTCAGAGCACAAGGTATTGAGGTATATAGAGTCACAGGTGTAAGGCTAGTTCTAGTTGCGATAAACTGCTTGAGGATTCCAGATGTTAGAGTGAGGCAGGCATTGAACTATGCTATAAACAGAAGTGCTATTGTGAAGGAGCTTATGGATGGCTATGCACAAGTGGCTATGGGCATTGCCTCACCTGTTTTCCCTGATGCAGCTGTTTTAGAGCCTTACAACTACAATGTTTCCAAGGCTCGCGAACTAATTGAGGAAGCGGGGTTTGCTGGTAAGAAGTTGACGCTCTTAGTTTCTACGAGAAGCCCTAAGGATGTGCAGCTAGCTCAAGTAGTTCAGCAATATTTAAAGGCTGTGGGGGTAGATGTCGAAATAGTGCAGATGGAGCACACAGCGTTTCTGAAAAGGGTGTTTATAGATCACGACTTTGACCTCGCAATATATGGACCATCACCTTCTTCATTATACTATGCACTAACATACTGGAGAACTAATGCCTCTTTAAACGGTCCACAGTATAGCAATCCCGAGGTAGATGTGCTTTTAGATAGAATTGCTAGAGAAGTGAATGAGTCTAAGAGGCTGGAGCTCTATAGAGATGTGCAGGAGGTTATATGGAGGGATGCTCCAGCTATGTGGCTTTACTTCGAGGATGTAGTGGTTGCAGCAAGACCTAGTGTCAAGGGATTGCAGATACTTCCATTTCAGAAGCTTGTGCTAGACAGTATGTATATTGGGTAGGGGTATGTGGTTACATATACTTAAAAAGCTTTTCTATGTACTTTTAGTCGTTCTAACCACTACAGCTGTTCTATACTCTGTGGCAAGGCTCTTTCCAGGAGACCCTATAACGGTTCTCTATGGAGAGACAACCCCATCTCCAGATATTAGGAAGCTTCTTGAAGCCAGGCTTTGGCTTGACAAGCCCATATATGCACAGCTATTACTCTACTGGAAGAGGCTGTTCACAGGGGATTGGGGAGTCTCAATATTTTCAGGAGAACCTGTACTAACCCTCATACTTCGTAGATACATCAACTCACTTGCTCTAGCACTAGCAACCACCATAACCACTACAGCTCTTTGCGTGCTCTTGGTCTACCTCTCTACAGTAAAGGGCTATGATAAGATCTTTACACAGCTTGCTACAGTCTCTACCTCGATGCCAGCAGTGCTATGGGGCATTGTCCTCATGCTAGTCTTGGCATTGTTGAAGATGCCAATACCCTTTGGCTCCATTGTCATGCCTCTAGCAACACTAACTATAGCTGGTGTTGGCATTTTTTACACTATTTTGAAGAACCTTATAGAAAAGGCGTTTTCAGAGCCCTTTATAGAGATGTACAGAGCTGTTGGCATGTCTAGGGCAAGGCTATTCATTAGAGCTCTACACTACGCCATGCCAGTATATGTCACTGCTGTGCTCTATAGATTGGGGCTCATAGTAGCTGGGGCGATAGCTACAGAAACCCTATTCAGCTATCCTGGCATGGGCAAGCTACTTGTGGATGCATTTTCATCTAGAGACTACCCTGTCTTGTTGGGGTGGTCAGCAATGATTTCATCAACGCTAGCTCTGCTCAACATATTTGGAGACCTTTTGCACATGTATATAGATCCAAGGATTAGGGAAGAGAAGTGAGGGGCTTAGTTGCAAAGATCTCGCTGGGAATAATCTTTGCAGAGATTTTTCTAGCGTTACTAGCTAACTTCATAGCTCCCTACCCATATTACAGGGTAGATCTTGAAAACAGGCTTAGACCACCATCACCTACACACATTCTTGGCACAGATCCGCTAGGTAGAGACGTGTTTTCGAGGCTTGTATACGCACTTAGAATATCCTTTGCTGTAGCCATACTATCGCTAGCTGTAGCGCTGCTCATAGGCACAGCTCTGGGCATGGTCTCAGCAATTCTAGGTAGTGTGACAGATGCTGTTCTTTCATGGATTTTTGATGTGGTTTATGCTATGCCAGGTTTTTTCATAGCCATAGCAATTCTTCTCATAATAGGTTCAGGAGTTATGGGGACAGCCGCAGCCATATCCCTTACACTAACACCCATATTTTTCAGGCTTAGCAGATCTGCTGCAAGAGGTGTCCTGGTTAAGCAGTATGTAGAGGTGGCTAAAGCTTTGGGAGCATCAACTCTTAGAATAGCCCTGAACTATGTTGGTAGGGAGCTCATGGCTGTTGTAATTCCTGCAGCTGTTTACATGCTTTCAGATGCTATAGCTCTTGAAGCAACGCTGAGTGTTGTTGGTCTTGGGGTAAACCCTCCCACACCTAGTCTGGGGAACATGATCTCAGAGTACAAAGACTATGTATTTGTTGCTCCCTGGCTTGTTGCAACACCTATAGCAATAATAGCACTAACAATAGCTTCTCTAAACATCTTAGCAAAGGAGTTGGATAAGAAGCTCAATGCATTTCTTGAAGCGGCATAAGCATACAAGTCTTAAGCAACGCAGTTTTTGAGCGTGTTCAACATAAGTAGAGCTTTTGGTGAGTTGTGGGTGCCTTGGCAACCAACAAAGCTGCACTTTGGCACAGCTGGAATCCCAAATTCAACGCCTAGGAAAACCACTCCAAATGGTGTTAAGATGGTTGCTGAGCTAGGGCTTGACGCTATGGAGATAGAGTTTGTTAGAGGGGTGAAAATGAGTGATGAAACAGCTGCTGAAGTGAAGGCGCTGGCTAGCCAGCTTGGGGTGTTGCTAACTGTTCACGCTCCCTACTACATAAACCTAAACTCTGCTGAGGAGGCTAAGGTTGAGGCAAGTGTGAACAGGATTCTGGAGAGTGCTAGGGTAGGTTTCAAAGCTGGTGCATGGAGTGTTGTTTTTCACAGTGGTTACTATGGTGAGTCCAGTGCTGAGGAGGCTTATGGGAGGGTTAAGCAGGCTGTGAAGAGCGTTGTCAAGATCCTTAAGGATGAGGGGATAGATATGTGGGTTAGACCAGAGCTCATGGGTGGGGTAAAGGAGGTGGGATCCTTAGAAGAAGTAACCAAGCTCGCTGAAGAAATAGGAGAAAACGTTCTACCCTGCATAGATTTTGCGCATCTACATGCAAGAACTGTGGGCAAATACAACACATACGAAGAATTCAAAGAAGTACTAGAATTCATAGAGAAGAGACTGGGAAAAACAGCCCTAGAAAACATGCACATCCACATAAGTGGAATAGAATATGGAAACAAGGGAGAGATAAAACATCTAAATCTGAAGGAATCAGACTTCAACTACCAAAACCTAGCAAAAACACTAAAAGAATTCAAAGTAAGAGGAGTAGTAATAAGCGAATCCCCAAACCTAGAAGAAGACGCAATACTATTTAAACAAACCTATGAAAACATAAAAACCTAACACAACAAAACCATTTTTAAAAGGGCCCGTAGCTCAGCCAGGATAGAGCGCCGGCCTCCTAAGCCGGTGGTCGGGGGTTCGAATCCCCCCGGGCCCGCCACACAATTGAATGCTAATGAAACTCATTTTCAATTTCTTATCGTTAAACTGATTTCATATTGCATGTGATGAATATAGGACATGCAATGGTGAAAGTCATTGAATCTATTAATTAACGAAGTATATCACTCACGGTTCTTCAGAATGTGAGAGGAATAGGCAAGTGCAGCCCTCAAGATGTTTAGGCTGACCTCCTCCCCGCCCTTGAGGGGCGAGGGCCCCCCTTGGAGCGGCTCACAAGTTCCCCTCATCTATTTGGGGCTACATCTGTCATTTGAGGGGCATTCGGGGTGGTCAGAGCTCCCCACAACTGGTCTAGAGTTCTCTTCTCGATGCCTAGTACTGCTACTGTATCTCTATTAACTTCGAAATTACAACCAAAAGCCTCGCCCTTTATGGCGGAGAGGAGGTCAGTACCCTTCTAGAAACTGATTAACACTTTAGGAATTCGAATCTAGAGCAACAACTACTTGCTAAGGTCTCACAGTCGGGAGAGTTAACAACTTGTGTAGATAGGGTTTCCCCGAGGCAATTACTTGTAATTAGTTGTGAATCTTGCCTCGGGGTTCCCTGCATTGGGTCGGGTTTTCATCCCCTCATCTGCAGGGCTATCAGGGCTTCACATAACCCAAGAGCCCCTCATCTGCTTCAGCCCCTTGCCCACACCTTGGGGGCAGCCAGGGGGTTGCCAAATCCTCATCAATGCTGGTTCACAGGGGTTTTGAAAGCACTAGGTGTTTAACATTGTTATAAGTTTTAGAGGTTTGTGAAAATGTTGCACGGCTAAGCCAATGCATTTACAGCTATTCACAGGTATATACAGCTGATGCAGATCCAGCCACGGCTTTCTGACTCCAGAGGGTCAAACTCTTGCAAATGATTTTTAGTGTTAAAGGCTATTTACTGTTTTAGAGCGTTACACATTCTTGGGGCTCTCTATGAGTAAACGCATTACTGTGAGTGAGAGTGTTTTAAGGGCTATTGTTGAGGGTAGGGTTAGGGTACTGGATAAAAGGATAAAGCTTGGTAAGTACAGAATTGTTAAGAGGTATATTGTTGCAGGTGTTGTTAGTGGCTGTTCGGGTAAAAGTTAGAGTCTCACATGGGAGTAGGTCAAAGGTTGTAACAGTTCTTGTTAATGGTGGTGCTGAGAGTGAGGAACCTGTAATTGTTTTAAGACCTGAGGATGCGTTAGAGCTTGGCACATCTTTAGAGAATTTTGATGTGATTGAAGTTGAGTTAGCAACTGGTATTAGTAGGAGCCTTATCTCTAGAGATAAGGTAAAGGTTGAGTTACTAGATGAAAGAGGGAATACCCTGTCCTACACTTACGCATACCTAGTTGTTGATGAAGGTCTTACAGAGCCTTTAATAACGGATGCAACAATTGATGAACTTGGGATACAAGTGGTTAGCTTTAGGAGGGGTCTGTGGAGGCATAGGAATGACCCTCCAGATATGTTTAGGTCTAGTGCTTTGAGGTAGGGATTTGCTATCCATAGTAGTTTGGAAATTCGGAGAAAAATAAAACAAATACTAAACCTGTAGCAAGAAAAGACCTTTTAATTGTTTATGCTAGATCCCCTCCAAAACCTTCTCCACTTCTTTTTTCACAGTGCTTGAGAATTTTATGTTAAGGTTCTTGTGACACACGATCGCTACTATAGTTGATGGCGACACTCCTCGACGCAACATATAAATTATGAATGCATATCTTAGCGAATGAGCTTTTATCCCTAATGTGCAGGTACTTATCGTCATTAGCCCTGATAACATCCTTGTCTTTATCAATTAACGCTGTGCAGATAGTGAGATCCTCTTCAACAATCTCCTTAGGAATTACCATTAATCGATAATCATCCTTCTTGCGCTTCTCAACTTCTACATATATCTTGATTTTTGGTTTCTTCAGAAACTCCTTGAATGCCTTGATCGCCTCACCTACGGGATTCGTTTCGAAGAACAGTTTACTTATAGCAAGATCTGATGGAGATTTTATAGGTAGGTAGAAAGTATCCTCAATATTTATGCTACTCTCGATCGGTATATTAATTTTACAGCGTCTTCAATGATAACACCATCGTTTTGGCGTAGATAGTCACTTATGCTACCCTAGATCTCTAAACATGTATATCTGAACTAAACACTAATAACAATTTTGTGCCTATGCCTTATCTCTTCATTATAGCTGTTATAACGAATAAACTTAAAATAGTTTCACAAAATATACATACATAATCATGAATATAGGTGTTGTAAATGAGCATCCCAAGATCAAGTAGATATCAATTGTTACCACATTGCGCTACACACGCTAAAGATTTGATCATTGTAGCTACATGTGATGGTGCTTCAAGTACTGGGCAAATAGCTGACCTCCTCCCCGCCCTAAAGGGCGAGGGTTCCTGCGAGGGCGGTTCACAGGTTCCCCTCATCTATTCGGGGCTACATCTGTCATTTGAGGGGCATTCAGGGGGGTCAGAGCTCCCCACATCTTGATTAAAGCCCTCTTCTCAATGTTTAGTACTGCTACAGTATCTCTATTGGCTTCGAAACCGCATCTAGAGCACCTCAATCTTCTATAGCCGTTCTCGATAAGCTTAGAGCTACACATTGGGCATGTTGATGATGTGTTCTTTGGGTCTACAACAATTAGTGGCACCCCATTTTTCTCGCACTGCCAGTCAATCCAATGCTCCAACATTCTATAGCTTAGTATTAACAGAGAGACTCTGTGTTCCTTTGGAAGCTTCCTAAGACTCTCTACCAAATTTGTCAAGTCCTCTCTAGCAACTGCATATTGATACTGCTTTGCTAGAGACACAATTGTATGGGATACCTTCTTAACACAGTCTTCAACAATGTTCCTAGCCTTTCTGTGGAAATATCTCCTCCTCTCTACAATGCCTCTCCTCCTAAGCCAAGCGTTGTATTTGGGGGAGGAGTACCTCTTTTGGAGGTTCTCAGCTAATTGTTTATAATGCAGAGCTCTTCTAACAGCTGTTTCAAACCTATATTCAATTTTACCATTACCGATAACAATCTGCCTCTCGTTAATATCAACAGCTAGAATGCCTCTAGGTATATACTTAGCTGGCTTGAGTACACGCTTAGATATCCCTAGAATGAACTTGCCATCCTTAAATAACAGTATTGCATCTCCATTTGGATAATTGTCATATCTCATGTCCCAGCCAATAATCCTGAGCCTAAAGCCTCCAAGAATCTCAACATAGCTATCTCTAACCCTGTAGCTGTATCTATGTGTTAGCCAAATCCTAGGTGTTCTAGCCCTAGGCACCCTACCCCTATTAGGATTCCCAAGCCAAGACTTGGCAATTGCAATAGCCTCTCTATAACAATCCTGAGCAACTTTAGAAGGAAGACCATACCTCTCCTTAAGAACGCTGTATAATAGCTTATGGGCTTTGCCAAGGCTTAACGCTTTATTCTCGATAACCACCTTAATAGCGTGGTTAAGTGCCTCTCTATACCTCTTCATCAAGCTTACTAGCTCTTTAAACAAGCTGGGCTCAGGGCTAACCCTCATCTTAATGGTCAGGGTTAGCAAACCCTCACAGCCCAGAGCCATACCTACTCAACCCTGTTCCTAGCTATGTTGACCTTTCTGAAGCAATTTGGGCATGTGGCATAGTACTGCTTTCTCCCCTTGTAGTCCCAGACATACCCACACTTGGGGCATTTAAGCTTTACCAACCGACCACCAACCAACTAGTAGAGAAAAACACCTTATGAGCTTTTCTATTCATCCCCGCCTTAAAAGGCGAGGCTTTCAGTTGTAAGTGCTTAAAATTAATGTTTAGTGTGAGGGTTAATGACCAAAAATAATATTAAACACTGACTTCCTACCTGTACTAAAAGGTGTGAGTCTCCTTAGACTTAGGGTGATTCAGCAATTTTCCACATTATATCAATAGGGATGTTATAAATATTGTTTAATTCGATATTATATGATTTTAAGCTTGTGAATATGTTTTATTGTTGTCACATTTATTCTATTCTAATCTAGTAGCGTTTTATACTTATCCTGTTGTTCTATGTTTAGAGGATATTTAGTTCGTTATCGTTATAAATGTTTATAACTTGGGGTACTCCAAGTATAGTTGGGGTAGCCCAAGCTATGCTGTTCAGTATTAAGCCTAAAGAGAGAAGGGATGAATTATATGATTTTGAGAAAGAGTTAGAAGAACTTATGAAAGGTGTTGAGAGAAGTCCTATAACTATTGTAATTGGTATGAGGAGAACTGGTAAAACCTCTCTTCTTAAAGTTGCTTTAAATGAGCTTGGAAATCCTTATATATATCTAGATACAAGATTTTCTGTTAATCCAACTTACAGAGATTTTATATATATTGTGAAAGAATCTTTAGAAGATTTTGTGAGAAGGTATAAATCTTTTCGTGAGAAGATAGTTGAGGTTTTAAGTAGTGTTAAAGGTGTATCGATATCTATACCGTTATCTTCTATCGACATCTCTTGGAGGGGTGATAATAAGCTAGAGTTTCCAGAGCTTTTCACAGCATTGAATAGTATTGGATCTGAACTTAAGAAGAGTGTTGTTGTAGCTTTTGATGAAGCTCAAGAGCTTCGGAAAATAACATGGATCGATTTTGTAAGACTTTTTGCATATATCTACGATAATCTAGACTATGTTAAAATAGTGTTAACAGGATCTGAAGTTGGTCTTCTCTACAAATTTCTAAGACTAGATAGCGGAGATTCTCCACTCTACGGAAGATACATCCATATCGTATCGACAAGAAGATTAACACTCGAAGAATCTGTAGATTTTCTTGAGAAAGGTTTTAAAGAAATAGGGATCTCTATAAACAAACAAATTATTGAAGAAGCAGCAAAAACATTTGGAGGGGTCATAGGTTGGCTTACACTCTTTGGATATAATTGCTACACAAACCCAGATCCATGTTCACAACAGATAGATAAAGTTCTAAAGATAGCTATCAACATAGCTAAAAACGAAGTAGAGAACTTCTTGAGAAGTAGAAGAAGTGAAAGATACAAAGCATTGCTAAAAACATTGACTATTGAAAGAAGTTGGAGTGAAATAAAGAAAAAACTCGAGGATATCGAAGGTAGAACAATAAACGATAAAACACTTAACGAACTACTAAACACCCTAATTGATCTCTCAATAGTTGAGAAAAAAGATAATAAATACATAATAGCAGATCCCATTACTAGAAAAGCTATTGAAGAACTTTAACCTTCACTAAAGAGAATATTTGAATAATCAGCGATGCAAATTATTAACCACTCTAGCCCTAGTAATTCTAATTTAATCTGCCCTAATAATAATAGGATTAAAAGAGATGCAATATCAATCACAGATATTGATGTTGGTAGAGCGTTTCCCTTTGTCCTTAGATGGTCATTCTCTTCATTTCAGGGTTTTAGGACCTCATCTAGGGACTTCCACCTCACCTACAAGCGACTGTTAAGCCCAATGCCATGGAGCTCTCATCTGAATCTCTGGGTCACCACAGCGTGGGTCATCCGAGAGCTTATAGTGAATGTAGAGTTATTCAAATCCTGCTCTATAGTGCTAAGCATTCACAGCTATTCACAGATATCTAAACCTATCGAAAATTGTAATAGTTTATTTCCCTAGATATTTTTAGTGATCTCCAATTTAAATATTGACCATAAAGTATTTCCATTATCTTTCATACGCGTAGAATACTAAAAACTATGCAGATATTATCATAAAGTTTTGAGAAGCATTAAATACAAAAACTTTTAGCTCTAAAGAGAAAAACTATTCCAGAATCTCTATTGAGGTAATTTCACAAATAAACATATAATACTAATCAATTTTCACTAATTCAAAGAGTGATATATAGTGATAACTTTGTGTAAAGCAAAGTTAAGCTGATTTCTTTTCAGATCTCTCCTTCTGCAATCTTAAAGCTATTCCTTGCGTACCAGTATATCTTCCATATCTCAGGTATTTCATGGCAATACTCTTTACATGCTTTTTCTGCTAGTTGTCTAAGTTCTTCAGCTTCTTCATACATTAACTCCTCTTTCTCTATAAGGTACTTCATCCTCTCTAAATCTTGTTTTGTAAATGGGTTAACTTTATAAGAATGCCTAAACTCCAGGGAATCATATATCCTCCTTATCTCAGCTCTTATAAGTTCTGTAGCTTCCTTTCTGACAATGGATTCATAACTTAAAACCTCAATTAAGAACTCAGTTGAATGTTTAATACTATGAACAAGATCTGTAAATAATGACAAAAACTTCCTATCCATACCATCAATTTTCTCACTTAGTTTTTTAACATCTACTTCTAAAGTAGTAACTCTATTTTCTAGCGAACTAACTCTCTCCTCCAACAAACCTACTCTTTTATCTACTAACCCTAGTTTTTCATCAATTAAACGAAACCTCCCATCTACTTCTGCAAACCTCTTACCAAGCCAATGAACTATACCAACAACTACCCCCAAACCTCCAATACCACCTATAGCTGCTAAGATATTCAAAAGTAAAGCTACATCTACCAACATTTACACTACACGATTATTGAATATGAAACTACTTATATTTTTACCTCCTTGCATACTCGTAAAATTCTATACATGATATACAATGGGTATCTCAATATACTTAAACTTTGGGAATTAAAAATAGAATTGTTGTAGGAGTGGGCAATTTGTCTCAGCTTTTCTAGGTATTTAGGATGGTGCTTGTCTGTCTCGCTCAACAAGTCTTCGTATCTAGCCTTTCGCAGCTGTTTCTAGTTTCATAAAGGTTTGTAAGGTTTGACACTACTAAACATTTTCATGAGATTCCCTGTGAGGGGTGAAGAGCCTGCAAGGGCTCTCCCCAAGGGCAGCAACCCAAGGTGTGGGGTCCCCGGGGGTGGTTCTGAACGCCCCCAAGGCATATGCAGATCCAAGGAGCGGTGCGGGGGAATAGAGATGATGCGATGAAAAACATCAAACCACATGAACTTATATGAGAGCTGAACCCCCTATCTATAGCCTTTTCCTCAGTAGTGCGATAGTGAGTAATGTGATGAGTATTGATACAGCTATTGTTAAGATTAGTGCTAGTGTACGAATTGTTGATATGTCTTGGCTCAGTGTATCGATGTGTTGAAGTGCCTTTGTATATGCATTGCTGAGCTCTGTATACTTCTGCTCTAAATCTCTATAATTTTGTTGAAGGTCTGTAAAGCTTGTTGTCAAATTCCTCTGATTGCCTGCAACATCTCTATACATTTTCTCAAGGTTTAACACACTCTCATTGATTGTGCTGAGGCTTAGCACAATATCTTTCTGATGAGAAGCAATGCTATTTAATGTGCTTGTTAGTGTCATGTTAATCACTTCATAGCCTCTTCTTAAAGCGTTGTAGAGTAGAGATAGTTCTTCAAGTCTCTTCTCCACATCACTAAGGCTCTTACTCGTTGTGGTATATGAGGTGTTTAGGTTGAAGAGAAACTGCTCTAATCTATTTAATCTCTCCACAGCGTTAGTATACATCGTAGTGAGATTTCTATAGTCTCTATAGAGCTGTTCACCCTCTCTAGCAATAGTTATGTAGGTTGTTGTTAAGTTATTGAAGTTGTCAAGCAGTTTTCTGTAACTATCTCTAAGGGCGTTGAGCTCCTCCTCTAAACTCTTGTACTTCTCTAAGAGGCTCCTATAGGTCAAGACCCTGACAACCGTCACATTAAATGCTATGTGAGTGTACTGAGCTATGTAACTACCTGTTGAAGGGTTGTAGTAGTTGTAGAGAGCAGCTATAGTAATTCTTAAGAATCCTTCAGCTCTAGGAGTAACTGAGAATACGTAAGAAAGACTCCTATTAACTCCAAGCACAGTATTGTTTATGAGTATGCCAGAAACATTAACGCCACACCCATAGACAGCCGCAACAATGTAATTGACATGAATATCTTCAAGAGCTGCAATAGTTAAGAAAATGTTTGTAGATGTATTCACAAGAGTCTCATTCGGTGCATCAACCCTGAAGTAGAGATATGGACCCAATAAACCATGCATAGTAGGTAGGCGCTCTGCTAAAGCAGTGTATAATGAAAAGATAGTGCTAGCTATAGATACAATAATCAGCATCAACGCCATTGCTACAAGAGGTTTGCAAACCATGGCCATGCACTAGAAAAGCTTGACCTAAAAATGCTTATAACCATTTTTACACGCAACACACTGCGCTTTGATATAGCCCTAAACATTGTCATGAGGCTGTTACAGAGCTGAAGATAAGTTTAAATATCTGTAAACAGCTGTAAATACTTGGCTCTTAGAGTAATGCTTAAATAACTCTCCACTTTATAATTTCTCGGATGACCCGCACTGCGGTGACATGGAGAATCAGATGGGAGCCCAGTGGCGTTGGGCTCGACAGGCACCCATGGAGTGTGGGTGATGCTAGTGAACCCACACAGAGGTGCAACCCCGCTAACGGGATTACAAATATTTACAAATACCGCCAAGTACCGTTAGCGGGGAAACGCTGCTTAAGACCTCCTCACAAAGCTCCTTGACCTCTTTCACATAGTCATATATAAATGGGTTTACGAAGACGCTCTAGATATGCTCACAAATGGAAGCCTCGCCTTTTAAGGCGGGGAGGTGCTTTATTGCCACCATAAAATATCTGAACAAAAATTTATAAACTTTTTTGCCCCAACACTTGTTTTTGGTGTTGGGCGCGGGCGAGCTTAGCAGGCTATGAGCCTGCACCTCCCCGAAGCTGGCGGCGGGGCCTGAAAAAATGATGCCACACCCGTGAGGGGCTCCTGATAGGTGAGGGAGAGCCCTAGTGGGTGCAGAACCCTCGCCCTTTAGGGCGGGGAGCCGTCAGCTTCTACTCAGCATCGATACTGGCAATAGTTGTTATACTCCACGACGCATTGCTATTATCAGCTCTAAAAGCATGTCTACACCATAACATAGCTAGAAAAGCAATTACAAATGTATTATAAGGAATTGCAAATCTTCTACAGATAAAATGTGTCTCTGTAATAAGAGATAGCGTAATAAAACCAAAAGGTGTTGCAATGAGAGTTATAGGGAAGTTATGTGCCTATGGAGTTAAGTAACTATTATTAGAAATATTGTGGCTTAGGATAAATTAAAAAGTTTTAGGTTATTGAGTTTGTGTTGATGTTGGTGGTTGTTGAGTAGCTAGTGAGGTTGATGGTTTCCAAACTAAACCTAGTATAGCTCCTACCAACCCCAGTATGGCTCCTATAAAGAGCCCTGCACCCATTATAAGACCTATAACTGATACAACTAGCACTATTATTGACCAAGTCTTCACATTCCCAGGCACCCCACTATTCATCTGAATGCTACCAACTATCATCAATACACCAAAGATTAAGTGAACCACACCCACAACTATAACCAAACCCCCTAGCCAACCAAACCCCACTATCCCCAAGACAGCCCCACCGAATGCTCCTATAGCAATAATTACTAAAGCAAATAATACAACCAAGACCCCTCCAATCAATGATAAAACAAATGCCCCAGTAGGTTTCTCCACCACAGTTATCCCTAGGTAGAAAAGCTTAGAGGTCATATATAAACCTTACTTCTCTATATTTAGGTTTTATGTAGCTTTATATGTAGTTGTTTTGTTGGAGAAGAGCATTGATGAAACCTAAGGAGGTTTGTAAGAGACTCGGTATTAGCTATGAGGGAGTGTGTTAGGAGGGGTTGGATTAAGCTTGCTGTTCTTGAGAGTGGTAGGTGGAAATCTAGTGAGGAGGAAATTGAGATTAGCTAGCATAATCAAGCTGAGGAAAGTAGTGCTCTACGCTCGTGCTTCATCGAGCAGTCAGAGAGGTGAGCTGGAAAGTCAGGTAAAGGATGCGATTATAAAAAGAAGCTGTTTTTGGATCTAGGTTATTGAAAGGGCTTTCTGTACAGCGGCAGAGGGGTTCGGGTTTCATAGGGTTTGACATTGTTTGGTGTCAAGCCCTCTACCCTTGGCTTCACAGCCCTCAGAACCCCTTTCATCGGGGTTCATATCACAGGGCTCCGCCCGCTCGGGGTGACCCCTGCCCACAGCTCCCCCTCCACCATTTTCTCCGGGTCACTGCTGTAGGGTAACCCCCGCATCCTGGCTCCTCCTCAAACCCACCTCTCTTGGGTCTTCGCGATACACCCGCATCTCGAGGCATCTCCCCAATAGGGGAAGTATCAACAAACCTTATAAACCTATATGAAACTAGAAACAGCTACGAAGGGCGTTTACTATTCCGTAGCCGTAGAGCGGGTCGTAGCTCTGTGGACCAAGGTCTATAGCTGTTGATGCTATTACCCCCTTCACCTCGCTTGGTGTAAGCTTTCTCAAGTGAGCCGCTAGCCTCAGAGCTTGTATCAGGGCTGCCGTAGCCGATACGTGTGGGCATGCCATGCTAGTCCCACTCATGTATGCATATTTACCTCCTGGATACGTCGATAGTATGTTTACACCGGGTGCGACAACAGTTGGGTTTTTATTGCTCCAGCTAGGCACGTTTCCACTGCTATCAATTGCTCCAACTGCTATTACCTCTGGGTAGCAGGCTGGGCACGAAGGTGATGAGGCACCCTCGTTACCTGCTGCAGCAACCAGTGTAACACTATAGTTATAGGCATACTCAACAGCGTTGTGTAGCGTCTGGGAGTCTGGTCCGCCAAGGGACATCGAGATGACGTCAGCATCGTCATCTGTCCCCGGCTTACCGTCAGGACCCTTTGTAGCTTCTATAATACCCTTCGCAACATCGCTTACATAGCCATTTCCACCAGCGCTAAGAACCTTAACTGTGTAGAGAACAGCCTTCGGAGCTACCCCAGCAACACCAAATCCATTGAGCCTAGCAGCTATTATTCCAGCAACATGCGTTCCATGACCGTTCCTATCATCGCACTTGCTGAGGTCTGTACCCCTATAGAATGTCTTGCCATTGTTTAACGAGACTATGCAGTAGGATACAGCTCCCTGAAGGTCAGGGTGCTTATAGTCAATACCTGTATCAAGGACAGCAACCCTGATGGTTACCTGATACCCGTAGGCGGCATCACCATAACTAACATTATATGTTGTCCAAACATCTGGAGCATAAATCATCTCTACGTTCCACTGAACCTCTTGCAACGCCTTAACCTCCTCATCATCCTCAACATATGCAACGAATGGGAGGTTCTTCAACTTATCAACAACTTGTTTAGGCACCTCAACAACGACAGCCCTTATCTCAGGAATCTCAGAGACGAGGCTGCAGCTCACACACTGCATTCTAAGCTTCTCAATGTCTCTGTAGTCCTTCAAGCCTATGATTATCCTGACCATCTCTATAGGCGTGCTCTGAACAATTGTTGCTGATGCAACTAGCGATGCAACAACTAGCACTACCACTACAACAGTTAGAGCCTTTAGAGCAGCATCCATCAAACCTCACCCACTCCCAAGCAGCCTTATGCTTAGAAGGTTTAAAGCCTTTCTTGAGCGATAAAGCCATGGTAAGAGCATGTGAATAGTTTAACAAGTATAGTTCTACAGAATATGTCTGTGTAGGTGCTCGTAGGTGGGAGTATAAACTGGGAAGGAGTCAACAAATCACATAGGGGAGGATATCTAGAGCCTTACAGCTCTGAAGCTAGGAGCAAGGATCATGAAGCCTTTGAGAGGGTCACTTATTTTGAGGTTCTAAGGCTCTTTGAGTTCAGAAGCTACGAGGCTAGGTAAATTGTTAAGCTTCTGACGCTGGCAACATTATCTCGGCTCTTTATCTGAAGTGGGAATAGGTATAGGTTTGCTAATGTGTTGATATCCATAGGCACAGTCAGCAGTATACATTGCTGATGAAAAATGTTAAGTATGTGTATCCCTGCTGTCTCCTGTATAAAGATATAAATTCTTTGAAATTTTATATCTAAGCCTGTGTATCGCTATGCCTAGTAAGTTTCTACGCGATCCGATGTTAGTTGCATCTATCGCTATTATCGTTTCCTCTATCCTATACCTAGTCTTCAGCTTCTTGCCTCGTCCAGCAGTTTCTGTAGGTATCAATGTTCTAGAAGAGTATGTTAAGGCTGTTACACACCTCAACAAATCTTCTACAGCTATTGCAAAAAGGCTTGCAGGTTTTGTTGCCGATCCTGGTGTAAGCATTGGGGAGACCTATGTTAACAGGGATAGGATAAGGATTTATCTAGCGAATATAACGTCTATCTATGGATCGCAGGAAACTTTCTTCGCTAAGGTAGCCTCTAATTACCTCCTAATTGCAGATGCATCTATAGATACTCTACAAGCTCTGCAAATTGCTAACAGAAGTGTAGATACGCTTAAAGAGGCTTTGAGCTTGCTAGCAATGTGTAGAGTTGATGATGCTTTGAATAGGTTTAGCGTTGTTGAAGAAGATGTTACTAAAGCTATAGAAAATCTTTCACAAGCTCTAGACAACTTGCAGAAGATTAACACAAGCCTAATCGCGGAAAACCATGTACCAGCTGTTAACATGTCTAGGAGAAGAATTGAATCATCGTTAAACTCTCTGCTCAACGCCTACATACTTATGAAGATAGCTGAGATGTATAGAGATGAGATGGAAACTCTATGCACAAACACAACAACACTACCTATACAAACACTTCAACAACTAGAAAACGAAATTAAAAACGTAAAATCTATAGGACCTCTCTCACCAGATATCAGCAATACCCAAAACACATTAATAACTCTTATAAATAAAGCTATACAACAACAGCAAGGACAAGGAGGAGGTAGAGAATCTTGTCCATGCAGTAGCCAGCATGGTGGACAGGGACAGGTGGGGCAGCATAGTGAGGGTCAGGGTGGTGGCGCTGGCTACGCTCCTCCAGAATCAGATGATTAGCATAGGTTTTGACAACCCCTATATGCTCCTCTTAATCCCTGTGACCCTGCCAATACTGGCAGTTCTCTTTTTGAAGAGCAGTAAAAGATTTAAAACCCTCTCGCTAAGACTTGGCTCGATAAGCAGGTCTAGATTCATAGTTATCACAGCTATTGTAAAAATCTTGATACCTATACTCATAGCTTTAACGGCTTCGCAACCATACATAGTTAGCTATACTACAGTGAATGTAACTATAGATAATGTTCTCGATGTTAATACTACAAGTGCTAGGATAGCTATACTACTCGATATCTCTCGTAGTATGGGATACAGCGAATTATCGTCAACAAGGTTCTCTACAGCTCTAGGTATAGTTGAGAATATCGTGGGTCTAGCTATAGAGAGAAAGGATATCGTCGATATACACATCTTTAGTGATACAGTGAAACCTCTATGCCTAGGTATAAACAATGAGAGCTACGCTAGAGAATGTATAGAGAGGCTTAGAGGTGTTGATCTAGAGAGGTTTTCAGCAATTGGAGATGCACTAATGTTTGGATACTCAGTAGCGAAAGCATCTGCAATACCGATTGCAGTTGTTGTTGTAACTGATGGTGCTATAAACTATGGTTCTCCAGTAGAAGATGCTGTAGATACAGTTGCGAACAGCGGTATCGCAGTAGTTATCATTATTATTGGTAATGATCCAAGGTCTCTAGATCTCGAGAAGTTGTGCAGGGACAGAGGGTTACCTGTGTTTAGGGTTGGTTATTTAGGAGATGAAGAAGCTGTTAAATATGTTAGTGTGAGACTCTATGCAAAAACTAAGTTGGAGGCTCTTAAAGTATCTGGAAATCTAAACATTGTTATCCCAGTAAAAGACTACACAATACAACTATACCTGTTAATAACGATGGTATCTCTAATAGTAGTATCTATGGTTGAGGGTATATGATGACATTTAGAAATACCCTAGCATTCATAATCACTTTCCCGATTCTAGCAGCAGTTGTTATTTTTCTCCATATCTACTACCCAATGCTCTACTCTAAGTGGTATAGATTTAGACATAGCTTAGCGTCTGTTGCTCTAAAGAAGATTCAGGGGAGTGGTAGCAGGGGTAGGAGGTTGCTGAGTCTAGTCCTAAAGCTAGCTATAGTGTTTCTGATAGCCTTAGCATTTGCACAGCCCTACATAGTTTCGGAGCAGGTGGTATACGTAGAGTCTAAACAACTTTCAGAGCTGAGGTTTGAAACAAAACCAGCTATGGTTGTAATCCTCGATACATCTGGTAGCATGGCTGGGGAGAAGATAGAGACAGCTAAAAAAGTTATCAAAGACTTTATCGAGAACCTAAACGTATCTATAGATATAGGGTTCATAGATTTCGACCACAGTGTTAAACAAGCTATTGCACCTACAGATGACTGGGGAAAAGTTGTAGAAGCTGTTGAGAAAGCTCAAGCCCTTGGAGGGACGATGTATAGCTACCCACTTAAAGTAGCTCTCAACTGGTTAACACCTTATAGAGAGATGAACATCTCTGTAGCAATAGTGTTCATTTCTGATGGTTTGCCAGCAGATATTAAGGAGTATAGAGAGCTCCTCAAGGAGTTCAAGGATAGAGGGATACCAATATACACTGTATTTATAGGCTTTGAGAATGAGGGTATAGAGGAGATGAAGATGATAGCTAATAAGACAGGGGGCAAAAGTTTTGTAGCTCAAACAGCTCGCGAACTACCTGTAGCTCTTGGCGAAGCTCTTAGAGGAGCTGCTCAAACTATTCAAAAAGTCGAGGTAGAGGCAAAGATAATGAAAAGAGTAGAGGTCTACACACCACTTATAGGATACATGCTCATAGCAACACTAATGCTATACATTATACACAGATTTATCGTCTATAGATTCTCTGGCGTAACCTTCTAGCAAACCTTGCAATAAAAGTGTATTCATAGGGTCTAAACCTATAGTGAATAACTGTAAACCCAGTAAATATTGTTAGGAAAGCCAGGGCTCTTAAAATATGCTCTAACCTAGGTTTAAGCATCAAGAGGTAGCTGTACCTCAATATGATATTCATTATGGGGTTGCGTAGGTATAGATCAACTGTTTTAAGTGTACTATAATCATTAAAACGGCTAGCATTAATTGCCTTCTCAACTACTTCGCCAATCGAAGTCAAATTCCCCGAGATAATAGGTGTAATCTTCAGATCTTTATCAAAACATAGCTCAACTACATGGGTATTTCCCTGCTGGGGTATTGACGTAGCATTGCATATGAATAGAGGCTCTATGAAGATGAAATTCCTTGTGGTTCCGTTAGGGAAACTTATTTTAACAACCATTCTACTCCATGGAAGCTCAATAACATTACACTTGTTGTAGATATGAAGAGATTTTTGCTCAGCGTATCCAACTATCCTTGTGAACCCCTCATCGGTTACTATGGGGTGGTATTTCGAAAGATTCGATCTATCCAGCTCTTCCTTAATTATTCTCTGAAGTTCTAATGCTGCAACTGTGTTAACCTCGAGGATACGAATAGCAACACTACTATTTGTCAAATTCCCTACAGCAGAACCATATATATTGAAAGTAAGTCTTCTATCTCTAATCTCCTGATAGTATAGATCGCTTAACGATTGATAAGGTTGCTGTAATCCCCCAGGCATAGAACTGAAGCTAACATCGTAGATATAGAGGAAGCACACCTTATTGTTCACTAAAGCTATTGCTAATGGGCCAGGGTTCTGCATTGAAATACTCTGCCCTCGATCACCTGACGATATTACTATAGGTTTCATAGCTCCGTATACAAGGACCCCGAGTAATATTAGCACTGATATGGTTAGTGTTATGAGTAGTGCTCGAAACATTTTCACCACCTAGAGCTAGAGGTCTTTCTTCTTAAACAATACAAAAGTGAGCGTTATAATTGCTATTGATAGTGCTAGTGATGCTAATGTGTTTAGTGTTGGGTTTGCTAATTTAGATAAATTACCTTGAAGAGGGTAGGAAATGTTTTGGTAGTTTACATAGAGAAGGTTGTAGGTATAAGGAGTCATCAAGCCTAGTACTATAGTGAATACGTAGAAAATCTGCGTATAAACAGGGTGTGAGGTGTTCATATAGCCTGAGAACGCTATTGATAGTGAGAGTGGTAGGAGTATTGGTAGCGCTGCACCTATTGTTGTTGCTATTCCTTCTCTTCCTCTGCTAGCGAAGAACAGTGTTATCGATGCTATGAATAGTAGGTCTGGTACTAGATGGATAAGGGGTTTAAGTAGTTCACCAGATATTACCAGATTAGGTGCTGCGATAGTGAATGTTACTATGTATGAGGAGACTAGGATTAGTGTTGGTGTAAACCACGACGCTAACAACATGCTTAACACATACTCTGACCTTGTTAATGTGTGCGCTAGGTATAGTTGGATCTCTCCTGATGTAATCTCTCTAGCAATTCTAGAGATTTGAAGCGCTATCAAGATTTTAAATATTATTGAAACTATTGTTAACTGCCCAGATATCCATACATCGATGGGTGTTCCATAGCCTGGGAAAAGAAGCATCAACGATGTTATGATGCTCATAACAATGATGGTTATCGTATACGCTAGTAGCCTTCTATTCACTGCATAAGTTGTATGCTCAAACACTTTCCTGAGATCCACTCTTCACCACCTTCTCGTATAGATCACCAAGGCTAGCTGTTTTGAATGTGTAGCTCTTTATCAAGCCACTCAACTCTGTCAACAAATTTTCAAAAGATTTGTAGTGCTCTGGATCTATAGAGACCTCTAAACTGTTGCTAACTTTCTTAACGTAGTGAACATAGGATTTATCTATAAGTATCCTGGCAGCAGCTTCAACATCTACAGTCTTGATTATGAATATGGCTTCTATCTCATACTTTCTCCACAAATCGTTTAAATAGCCATACTCAAGCGCAATACCACTATTTATAATCACTGCATAGTTTGCTATTTCCTGAAGCTCTGGGATTATGTGAGAAGATATTATCATTGATACCTTGAGCTCCTTGTGTAGAGTCTTCAAAAGCTCTATGATCTCCCTCCTCGCTGAGGGATCTAGGTTTGCTGTTGGTTCGTCGAGGATCAATAGCTCTGGGTCTCCTAGGAGGCTCTGCGCAATTCCAACCCTCTGTATGTAGCCTCTAGACAGGGTGCCTATCTTTCTATCGGCAAGGTTTTCAAGACCAACAAGCCTTATAACTCTATTAACATCTATTTTGCTAAGTCTCTTAAGCTTTGCTAAGTGGTTCAAGAAATTCTCTACAGCTATATCCATTGGATATACAGGTCTCTCTGGTAGATACCCAATCCTACTCCTAACACCCTCACTCCTCCATGGCTCCTCACCCCACACAAACACTACACCCTTAGTTGGCTTTAGGAACCCCATTACAAGCTTCATAGAGGTTGTCTTCCCAGCACCGTTAGGCCCTAGAAAAGCTGTTACAGTTTTTTCAGGAATTGTAAATGAGATGTTCTTCAGAGCCTCTACTTTCCCAAACTTTTTGCTAACCTCTCTAAACTCTACCATTGTCACTACCTACCACCCCTAGCAACCTTCTTAGCCATCTCAAGACCTTCAGATATAACTGCTATCCTAACTTTAAAACCTCCACCGAGCTCCATAACTGTCTCTAGGTTTGGTAGAACTCTGTGGTTAAGAACATAGAAAACAGCAGTATCTATATCCTCAATAGCTACAGCTTCAGATCCCCTTATAGCTGCTAAAGCTTTTGCTAGCCTCATAAGGGCTATTGAAGCTCTTGGGCTTGAACCAAGCTCAAAGTATCTAGATATAGATTCGAAGATCTCTGGTCTTGTAGCTCTGATCAGAGAGACTATGTAGTTAATTACATAGCTATCAACTTTAACGTTTTTAGCTATGTATTCCTGAGTTACTACAACCCAGACTGGGTCAACAACTTTCTCTATATCTTCAATAGGTTCTGTAAATCTAGTCATGTGTAGCTCTAGTATTCTCCTTTCCTCTTCCAAGCTCTTTGGATATCCCATGATAATCCTAACCATGAACCTATCTAGCTGTGCTTCTGGAAGAGGATATGTACCTTCCTGTTCAATAGGATTCTGAGTAGCAAGAACGAAGAAGAACTTCCCCTTATCCCTAACCTCCAGAGGATATGTAGTTCCACCTATAGTAACCTCTCTCTCCTGCATAGCTTGGAGAAGAGCTGACTGAGTTCTTGGAACAGCTCTGTTAATCTCATCAGCAAGAACTATATACGCGAAGACAGGTCCAAACCTAACCTCAAACTCTCTCGAAGTCATGTTGAACACTAGGGAGCCCACGATATCGGATGGCATTAGGTCTGGAGTGAGCTGTATTCTCGAGAAACCTTTGTATGGAACACCGTTGATCTCAACAACACTTTTCTCAGATAAACCAAGTGTTCTAGCAAGAGCTTTTACAAGAGTTGTCTTAGCTATCCCAGGAACACCCTCTAGCAGAATGTGCCCATTTGCCAATAGAGATGCTAAGATTATTCTCTTCTCAACTTCGTAACCAACAACAGCTCTATCAAGTTGCTTATGTATCTCCTGAACAACACCCCTGATAGAGTCTATATCGATTCTTGGAGTAGTCAAAGAGGCACCTCTACGCATAGGTTCTCCAGAACATCAAGGTATTAAACCTTTATCCTGTAATATCTATATAGAGGTGGCGTGGATAGATATGCAGAGAAGGTTTTTCAGTTTAGACGAGATTAGGGATGCCATGGTCATAGATTCGGAGGGTTTTATCTACGGCTATGTGAAGGATCTACAAGTTCTTGAAGAAGATGTTGGATTAGCTGTATACATATCCTCTAGAGTTAATGAACCTGTAGTAGATGTTGAGAAACTGCAGTCTATACTCTCTAGTAGAGCTAGTCTTAGAGGTGATGAACCTCTAGAGCTACTTGTATCTCTCGCTAGAAGAGATGGTCTCGATATACCGTATAAAGTTGCTGAGAAAGAAGTTAAATGGTTAAAAGGCTTCGTACCTGTTTCAGAGATCCAGCTAATAGATATCAAGAGAACCTCTGTGGACAACATCGATTCCCTCATTAAAGTAATTCTCCTCAAAACACCGAGAGAAGCTATATTTAGAGGATTGCCAGCCCGGGGTCCAAAACCTGTTTACAGAGTGGATCAGGTGCTTAATAAGATTATTGTGAGCATGTCTAGAGGTGTTCTAGGGATTGCTAAAGAAGTTGTTATTGGTGCTGGTGAGATTGGTTTCAGGGTTTACAGAGTTAGAAGTTTTAAGAAGGTTGTCAACTGGATTGCATTTACAGCCCAGGTGAAGAGGCTCGGTTTTAAAGAGGCTTATGAGAGACTTGTAGAGTTTAGAGATCCTTACAGATTCAGTAAGCTAGATGTATCTATTGCTAAAGATGTTGAGGAGGTTTTGAAAGATCTGAAGGAGAAGGATAAAGTAGTAGTTCTTCTACAGGAGTTCGTAGGGGTTGAACCTGGGGCTATAGAGTTTGAAGATATTTCCTCTAGTGATGTTGTGAAGGTTGGGGATGTTGTCATATCTAAGTAGAGATCTGTGTAATATCGCTAGAGCAGCTACTAGATTTGGACAGAGCGCAGCTACGTCTATGGAGTTAGGGGTGAGTAGATCGAGATTCCTAGGTATAGGTCTTGAGTACGCTGATTTCAGGGAGTATCAAGAGGGAGACGATATTAGGTATGTAGACTGGAGAATGACAGCGAGATCTCTAGACTCTTCAGCAAATGACTACAGGCTTTACGTAAAGGTTTTCCACGTAGAGCAGATGAAGAACGTTATCCTTGTAGTAGATTTAACAAACTCTATGCTTATAGAAGACAAGATTGCATCTATGTTCTACACAGCTTCGCTAATCCTAGAGCTTTCACATAGACTGTTAGACAAGGTAGCACTAGTTATAGTTAGTAGAGGGGTAGAGGTTATCCAAGGTCTTAGAGGAAGAGATGCTGTGAAGATCCTGGAGAACACTATATGCGAAGAGAGGAACGTTGGCGGGGATACAAGGCTTAGCAGTACACTAAAGATAGTTAAACCTATTGCAAGGAAAAGAGCATCGCTAATCGTTTTGACAGACTATGCCCACGATATTGAGGATTTCGAGGTTCTATCGAAGATTAGAAAAGTTATGTTTATACCTATAGCTATATACATAAACGTTTATAGATGGGAGGTAGAGAAACCTGTTGATAGAGCAACAGCAGGTCTAATCGATGTAGAGAATCTAGTGAGCATAGTGAACAGCTTAGAGGAAGTATACAAAGCGATAAAAACCCATGTAAACCACGTTAAAGCGGTTCTATCGAGTGCTAGAGCAAACTATCTAGAAATTCAAGGATTCAGCGATGCAAAGATTAAGACAGCTAGAATAGCTGAGGTATTCCTTAAAACAAGGTATACATACATAGTTATCTAGAGAACTATAACCTGTAGATATTTAAACATTCTACCATGTTCAAGTCTATGTATAGAGCCCAGTATTTACAGCTATTCACAGATATCTAAACTTATCGACAAATATGCAACACCTGTGACTTTCATTGGCTTTACTTATGTAGAGCACAATAGGCAGATTTCATCCAACAACCATTATTCCTAAAAGACCCTAAAACTTTTTACCTCTAGATAAAAGTGGTTTGATCAATTGCGTTGAAATGGGTGGTTATATCTTGAATTTTGTCGATGTTTTAAGAGAGTTGAATGGAGGTGTTAGAGAGAAGTTTTTGGGTTTGTTTAACTGGTTTAAGTCTGTGGAGAGACCTGTTTTAGTAGCTTTTTCTGGCGGTGTTGATAGTTCTGTTGTGCTTGCTGTTGCTTCGCTAGCTTTAGGTAGAGACAGTGTTATTGCTGTTACTGCTACGTCTCCTATACACCATGAAGAGGATTTGTTGTGGGCTAAGAGGATTGCTGAGATTCTTGCTGTAAGGCATGTAATTATTGAGAGTCGCGAGCTGGAGGATACCAATTTCATTTCTAACCCTCCAAACAGGTGCTATTTCTGTAAGAAGGATCTTGCTGAAGAGCTTAGCAAAGTAGCGAGAGAGTTTGGTACAAAAACTATTGTTGATGGTACCAACGCATCGGATTTGAATAGCTATAGACCAGGTCTACTAGCCTTTGCAGAGGCAGGTGTTAGAAGCCCTTTAGCAGATGCTGGGATTACAAAAGACGAGGTGAGGGAAATTGCTAAAGCACTAAAATTGCCGAACTGGGACAGACCCCCAATGTCCTGCCTCGCCACTAGAATACCGCATGGAGAGCGTATAACTATTGAGAAACTGGAAAGAATTGCAGAAGCAGAAAAGGTAGTAAAAATACTGACTGGGGCAAGACTGGTTAGGGTCAGGGACCATGGATACATCGCTAGGATAGAGGTGGGCAAAGATGAGAGAAAAAGATTCTTCAACGAAAACATTATGGATAAGCTAGCAGAGGAATTACAGAAATTGGGATACAAATATGTGACGCTAGATCTCTACGGCTACAGAAGTGAGCCCAGATGAACTAGTGTCAAAGAAAGTTATAGGAATTAAATGATTTAATTAAGTAAGAATACAATGATAAATACTGCAAAGATTTGCACCATTTTCAAATTACTAATGCAAGGAAAAAAGACATTGAATTGTCTACCATCTCTAAGAAGGTATATCAGAAGAAGACTTTGTATAAAAAGGGATATAGATTCATTTCACACTCTATTTAATTATTACTAGATTAAGAAGATTCTTTAACATGCACACTATTTAAACAAGCCTTATAATCGCATTATATGCCTGTCTTGAAACATTGTACAAGGAAGAATCATTGCCTTTTTAAAGAATCTTTCCTTACCCTATATCTATTTCATCTTCTTTATTTATGTTTCTTTACATCCTAATTTTCGGCCATTTCTCGGTAGATGGTGATTCATAGTCTCTCATATCCATTGGTTTCAGCTCCCCGCTATCTACTTCTCAACGGTCTCTCCGGGTCCACTCACCGCAGAGGCTTCAGTCTCTGTTGCCAGGGGTTTTAAAGCCCTGTGGGTCTTGGGAACTCAGAGGCACTGATTATGTGTAGTGGTCTTGAGGGTTTTTAAGCATTAGTGGGCATAGATTCTATACAATGAATAAAGACTGAGACAGCCCTCTTCACGTTTAAGCACAGTTGTCTTTCCCTTGCTTCCAACGCTAAGCTCTATTCTGCCCTATACTCACAGCAAAGGTATTCTCAATCCTTATGATATCAACAGATTTGACTAGATCTAACTGTTCCCTTCACAAGCTTAATACAACCTCTCCCAGCTTATCCATTACAGAGGCTTCGGCAGCAACAGTCTTACCATACTTTATTGAAGCCTTTCTTGACTTACATGTCGTAGTATCATGTGTAACTCTTGCTAATTTAAGTGTTGCCATGCTTAGAATTATAGAGTCTCTTACTCCAAAGCTTCGAACAGACCCTGAGACCATGAGGAAGAGCAAGGCAGATGCTAGAGTTGCCGTAGTTCATGGCAGAGCTATAACAGCTTTCACAAGTTTTTCTAGTCTACATCTCATTATTACAGAGCGTTCATCATTTGCCAAGTATTTAAAAATGTTTACAGCTGTTCACAAATCACTACAAACTTGTAGCAGTCTTTTCAACAGCTTTGTTGTACAAGAACCTACTGTAGATAAAATTCTGCTAGACTAAACTTTATAACATTGGTAAGCCATGTAGAGATAAGTGAGGTTAGGTGTATGGTGTTTGGCAGGGCTTTTCCTTGGGTAGCTTCAATCATAATAACGCTTCTTCTCATAGGCTATGTAGTGGCTGTGCATTTGCTAAGGGTTTCAGAAGTGGTAATGCCTTCACCTCTTACTGTGAGAGTTGTTAATAAAACTGTGTACCTTCCTTTGCCAGGAAGGATTACTAATATCAGTGTTGAAGAGGCTTTGCTCTGGAGAAGAAGCATTAGGGAGTATACTGATAGACCTCTCACAGTAGTGCAATTGTCAATGCTTTTATGGGCTGCCTACGGAGTCAATGATGTTAGATGGGGGTTTAAGACAACGCCCAGCGCTGGTGCCACATATCCCCTAGAGATTTATGTTGTTATTGGTGAAAGAGGTGTAGCATTAAATGAGACCCACTATCTTGAGGCAGGGGTCTACAAATACGATCCATATACACATAGCCTTAAACCAGTTAAGCTAGGTGATGTTAGGAAAGAGCTTCAGGAAGCTGCTCTAGGTCAAGAGTGGGTCGGTAAAGCACCTGTAAGCATAGTTATAGCTGCTGTTTTTGAGAGAACTACAAGAATCTATGGTGAGAGGGGTAGGCTTAGATATGTGCCTATGGAGGTGGGTCACGCAGGGCAAAACATATACCTAATGGCCACAGCACTTGAGCTAGGAACAGTTGTTGTAGGAGCGTTTTATGATGACCAAGTTTCTAGCGTTATAAGCCTTCAGCCAAATGAGGTACCGCTATACATAGTACCAGTTGGAGTTCCAAAAACACCATACAGAATATCTTTTAGTGATATAGCAAGGTTTATAGAGAGTAAGAGGGGCTAGTCCATGCAATTGACTAAAGCATATATAGCACTTGTCATGGCTGAGGCAACAGCCACCCCCCTACTCCTACTCATAGCACTATACATTTTAACAGGTTACCAAACACTTTACCCTGATAAGCTAAGACTATTTCCAAATCCAACAGCAATACACACAGATAAAGTACTTAGAATAGCCACAACAATTTTAGCAACACTACACAGCTCAGCAGGCATAGTGCTACTTTGCGAACGCAGAATTAGAAATAGATTAACTAGAGAAGTGATAGAGATCATTGTACTGCTACTCTTCTTAGCAATATGCGCAGCACTGCTCATAACAGACATAACAGGGTAGAGGAAGCTGCTAGATATGCAAGCCTTAATGTACTGTTTTACAATTTGTTTTAATTCTTCTATTACTATTACATAAACTTTTTCCACGCAGTGCCATTTTAATGAAAGAGTTGACTCAAATTATTCATTCTAACTCATGGTCCATAGAAAGTTTCTCTATAAGCTCATAACTCAAATCCTTGTACACCCCTTCTCTGCTCAACTCTTCAGAGCTAAACAACTGAAAGTCCTGCTCTTTAGGGTGGGGAGGAGACTATGTCTTGAATCAAAACAAAGGCATTCAATGGTGCACCTATACAGAGTTTTGAGAATGCACCATCAAGCATCTTTAAAAGTAAGGGGGTCTTAAGGTGTCTGGAGTAGAAGTAGTGTTGCTGTTGCTGAAAACGCTATCAGTATATTATCGTCAATAAACCCAAATTCTAGTCTTTCAATAACTGTAGCTATGCTTCCTGCAACTACCCCTGGTATCCCAGCTAGCAGATAGCCTATTGGTATAACAATGAATGCCATTGCTATGTTTCCTAACCAGTGTTTTGTTCTCCTACCAAACATTGCATTCCTAACTACACCAGTTACAGCATCTCCAAATGATATGAAAAGAGCGGGGATGATAGCTTTCCAAGGGTTTCCTAAAGCAAGCCATAGAATGAGTATTGTTGTTCCCCATGCAATGCAGAAGTTAACCTCATAGGCATTATCCTTTACTTGAAACCATTCAAGTTCTTTATTGCTTATGTGGGGATAGAGTGTTATAAAACCCAGTGTTAAAGCAAATGCAAATGGTGTAAAGGGCTCTTTGAATAGGACTGGTAATATGAGTGCCACAACTCCTCCAGTTGTAATGTGTATTATCTTCCTATTGTAATATATAGCAACATTTCTTGGAATGCCCTTCTCAATCATAACCCTATATAAGTGCTTTGTTACAACAGAAACTATTATGAGTACATATATGAAGAGGGGTATTGCTATTAAAACATCGCGCAAAGCGATATTCAAATTCATAGGAATGCTACTGCTATTCACAGCTATATAAAACTTTATGATTGTTCTTCACTCTGTATTGAAACCTCTCTACACACATCTTCAAATCTCTCAACGCTTAGCACGAGCTGATAGCCTGATTCACCCCCCTCAGAAACAACACCTCCAAGCACCTGGGATACCGTGTCTAAACTTGTGCACTGCACAGCATAGCTATATGCATCTATAAACCTTGGAAAACTCTCTGTACTCTCATAATAATTGTAAAGCCCATAGAAATCGATCCTCACCCTCCTTTGCCCAGTAAGCCTAACCATGGCGAGCATACGTTTACAGGAAGCCTGCAGGTAATTTAGTAAGGCATTTTTTATGGATTGCAAAGCCTCTTCAACTAAATAAGCTTCACATTTAACTGTCATAAGGTTTCAGTAGCCTCACAAAATAAATGCTTTTATGAAACCCATCTCCCAAACCTTATTACACTCTAATCCTGTATAGGAGTTGCTCTCCCTTAATTTAGAAGATCATGAAGATTAAAATTGTGTGCAAGCTACAGTACTGTGTTGTAGCGTGTATTTTATGAGCGTAATTGATATAGCTTTGCACAACGCTATAAAATTCTTGGTGATGTTCACTATTCTCCCACCAGCAATAATGATACTACCTCTACTAGTAATAGGCACGCTATTTGTTGAAAATTTCTATGAGTACTCTTTAAAGCTACTAGCCGTGGCATTACCACCCATAACACTATTCACAAGTGTTAAGGTATGGTTATGGTGGTCTACATACATTGTACCATTGAAGAAGATTTCAAGAGCCATCAACATTCTTAAGAGCTCTGGATACCTCATAGATGACAACAGATTCAACGTTGTAAGTGGTGATACTACTATCATCGAAGCTGAGAACTGTTCAGAAATTCCTAAAAATGCTATGTACACTGTTGCAGCTATTTCAAGAGGGAAATGGATGGAGTTAGTAGGTATTATGGATGAACAGAGAAGAGTCTATAGCCTATTAAATGTCTCCATAGATGTGTGCAGAGGTTATTAAAGAAATGAAAACCTAGTTAAAAACAAAAATAGAATACAGGGATTGTTCTCAGCCCACTAGGGCCAAACCCTCTTTCCACTGACATAAGTCTCTAAAACCCTTATGCTTCTCAACTCCCTTGGATCTACTGAAAGAGGGTCTCTGTCAACAACAATAAAGTCTGCTAACTTACCAACCTCAAGTGATCCTAAATTCATCTCTTCATGCATTATATATGCTGAGCCATAGGTATGTATATGTAGTGCCTCCAAGATTGAGATGCTCTCGTTTTCCGTATCTCTTGCATGAGGGACGCCATCATGTATCCCCCTTGTTACAGCAGAGTATAAGGAAGACCAGGGGTTTGAAGATTCCACTGGGCTATCAGAACCAAAACCAATAGCAACACCGCTTTCTGCTATCGTTTTTATTGGATAGAGCCATCTTATTCTATCGCCTCCAAGTCTTTGTTTAGCCCACCAATCTGAGATTATGAATTGTGGGTGAGCTGATATAGCAACTCCTAGCTTAGCCATTTCTTTAACTTGATCCTCTCTAACAACAGATGCATGTTCAATTCTGTGCCTAGCTTTGTCTACACCTCCAATCTCTTTATATGCATCAAGTATCATGTCTATAGCTCTATCGCCAATACCGTGAATAGACATTTGAAGCCCAGCACTATGCACCTTTTTCACAAGTGTTTTCAAATCCCTGAAATCTACATCGGGTCTGCCACTAGTCAATGGGTCATCTGCATATGGTTTTGACAGCCATGCTGTTCTGGCTCCTAGAGAGCCATCTGCATGTACCCTTATCCCCATTATTTTCAGAAAATCATCTCCAAACCCAGCTTTAAGCCCTGCATTCTCCAAAGCATCTATAGCATCCCATGAAGCAGCTCCATCTATATACACCCTTACTCTTATTGGAAGCCTCTTTTCAGCCCACAACTCGGTTAAAGCTTTTAATGCATTGATGCTGCATCCCACGAAACCTACTGTAGTCACACCTTGTGAAGCCATATGTCTTGTTGCATCCATGATATACTTCTTGTAATCTTCTACCGATAGAGACTCTGCAATTTTTCTCCTTACATATTCCAAAATCTCCTCTCTAACAACACCCGTTGCAACTCCCCTGACATCTCTTAACACATTTGGCGAATCCAAGTTCCCTACACCAGTTATCTCAATGGCTCTGGAATTCAGAACAGCTACATGCATACATACTCTAACAAGCATCACAGGTCTCTTGCTCACAACTTCATCGAGATCCCACCTCGTAGGAAATCTCTTCTCCTTGAACAGCTCCTGATCCCAGCCAAACCCCATGATCCACAGAGTTTCAGCTCTTTTACTATACTCTAAGAGCCTTTGTTTAAGCTCCTCAATACTTCCTACACCATGAAAATCAAGCATGTTTAAATCCATGCCAAGCTGATCTAGATGGGCATGGGAATCTACAAAACCTGGCAACACAGTTTTTCCACGAAGATCAACAACCTCGCCACCTAGAGAGTCTACAACTCTTCTAGCCCCTGCAGAATCACCTATATAAATTACCTTACCACTAAAACTTTCAACGACGAAAGCCTCTACAATCTTCAAAGGCTTGAAAGATGCATAGATGTTGCCATTAACAAAAGCTAGAGTCATAAAACACACCATAAAAATTGTGATTGTCTGAATTAAAATGTTGTTCTGAAACTGCAGACTCTAGCTGACCTCCTTCATGCTTTAGAGACGTGGATTCCTAGGCTATTTACAAGTAACATTAATGTGTTACTAAACTGAGGAACTACAGGCTATAGGCTCTACATAGCTGTAAAATATTAGCTAATTGCTGTATCTTCTTAACGGAAACGCTATGTCTATAGAGATTGAGAGCAGAAACCCAGGAATACTAGTGCATGTACTAAGGAAAGAACTCAATGAGATGCTAGCTCAGAATCCATATCTCAAGAAGAGCATAAAGATGTTGATAACATCTCATGACAAACTCTTGATACTCATGGACGAAACTCTTGATAGTGAGAAAGCTATTAATGGTATTCTAAGACTTGTAGAAAAACTGTTAAAGGATTATACTGTCAGGAAGTTGCCGAGAAATGTGGAGATGAACACAATTTGATTAAAGTCTTGATAGAGTAGAAATATTTTGAGCAATTTAATCCCTTTTCAATGAACAAGCAAATGCATCTCCCAACCTAAGGTATAGAACCCTTAGCCGTAAATAGTATGTAGAGAGCTATCGCCATCATAATGATTGATGCTGCAATCTTTATAAACCTTTGCTTAGACAGCGCATATTTGTATAAGGTGCTTATCTTTGTCAATCCAATTACTGCAACAGCTATTATAATCAGTGGTAAAACAAAGAATGCTGTGTAGAGACATGCTAGAGGCAACCAAGCTGCGAATCCCACATCCTTTGTTATAATGTTGAACGTTACGTATAGCCCTGCACTACACGGCATTAGCGTGAATGAGGCTATGAAGCCTAGTAGCACAATTCCAACAACACCATATCTATTCGGATCAATGGCATCAAGCCTCAGCTTCTTTGCCAATCTACAAACAGCTCTATCCTCTCTACAAACAGCTATATCAAACCCCTCATCACTAGCTAAAAGCGTGTATATAAGCATTGCAACACCATAGCAAAGGAGAATAGCTGATAAAACCCAGCGTGGAGGATTAGTGAGATTGAAAAGCAGCTTCAGAATTGCTCCAAAAATGAGATACCCAATGTAAACACTAGAAATAAATGCTGTAGCAACTCTAGAAACCCTCTTCAAACCCCCAATAGAGGCTGAAAGTAGGAGAGATGTGTATAATGCAAATATACAAGGATCTATAGAATCTGCGAGGGCCGCAAAAACAATAAAGCTAACTATCTGCCACAAATCATAAACCAACAAAATTATGTACACCTTATGCTTTCACAAAACTAACCTCTTAATTAATTTTAATCAGCTTTCTCTACATGTTTCTTCTAAAGAAGTTCATACCATACTGCACATATCATCAATGTGTAAAGAAAGTCAGCAAATATGGTGATAAGCGAAGGGGTTCAGCTCTTATATAGATTCATATTGCTTTATGGTCATAGCCTCATCTCCATTCCCCTGCACTGTTTCTAGGGTTTGCATATGCCTTGGGGGCGTTCAGAACCACCCCGGGAACCCCACATCTTGGGTTGCTGCCCTTGGGGAGAGCCCTCTACGGCTCTTCGCCCCTCACAGGGAATCTCATCAAGATGTTTAATAGTGTCAAACCTTATAAACCTGTATGAAACTAGAAACAGCTACGAAAGGCAATTTGGCTAAGCTTTCAGAAAAGAAGATAATTATATCATTATGCAACCACCTTCATCGATAACTCTCGAGATGCAGAGTTTAGACTTTTATTAGGTATTTGCCATGGTCAAGCTCTGTATACTGAGATTAAATTCAGAGGTGGAGTAGCTATTCTATAACTATTGGCAAAGTACTGGAGGAGGTAAGGCCGTTATATGGTAAAAGAGTTCATGTAATGATTATAGCAGATAAATAATGCCAAATCATACAAATCAGTATGAAACTCAAAAACAGTGTGTCGAGATTTCGTTTAGTATTTAATAACTGTTTATTGTGTCTAGGGTTTAGGTAATGTTCGTCTTTTGCGATTTCGGTTTACCAAGACTTTCTTTGTTGGTTTATATAGCGAAATATTTATAAACTATGTTGGTAACACTTAGTATAGGATAAAAGCATTATGGAGATATTTACCATATGGTGTGTAAAACGTGGTTAAGTGTATTGAGGTAGAGACGCTGTCGCGAATGTATAGTAGAGCTGGTGCTGCAGATAAGAAGCTTAGAATAGCTTTAGTTGGGTTACATCCACCTACGCTTTTAGTACTTGGTAAAGGTTATTATGTGTGCAGAGATATTGAATTCCTTAAAAAACTTATAGACAGTGTTCTTGATGGCAACTGTTTCAATGTTGTATACATAGTTAGGAAGATTGACGAGGGGTGGCTCAGGAATTATCTACCTGATGTTAGGTATGGAGATGATGTTTCTGGGGATGGTGTTGCTACTGTGTTGAGAGTTGAAGCAGGTAGGTTTAGAAAAACTTGTTTAGAGAAGGAGATTTTAGTACGTGCCTTAGAGGCTTACGCAAATTAATTGTTTAGCATGTGTTCATACTCTTCATAAGCGTCTCTAAGCACCTCTATGAGTTTCTGCTTAGCTCCATAGGTATAGAACTTTTCAATAATTCTTATTGTGACTCCTCCAGGTGTTATCACGCTATCCCTTATACTACTTACCTCCTTAAGCGCCGTCAATGCTCCCACACCTTGAAAAACAGTGGCAATTGCTTTTCTAGCTACATGATAAGGTACGCCTGCTTTTAGAGCTGAGAGCAGGAATGCGTCGTAGAGTTCAGCTACTATGGCTGGCGTTGAAGCTGAGAAGAATGTGAGCATGTCCAAAACCTTTTCATTTACCCACATAACCTCTCCCAAAACTCTAAAAACCTTTTCGACAACATCATTCTTTCTTTCCGCAGGTGTTAGAGCTGTAAAGCCTTTGTTTATCTCTACAGCTATATTTGGCATAGCCCTGTAGACCATGGACTTAGGCACAATGCTTTCGAGAACCTTTAGCTTTATGAGTGCTGCTATGGATACCACTACCTTTCCGCTCACTTCATCAGCAAAGCTTTTCAAAGCCTTCTCCACATCACCAGGTTTAACAGCAACTATAACTACATCAGCTTGTCTTGCAGCCGAAGAGGCGCTTTCACTCGTTTTGAAACCGAGTTTTGAAGCCTCTTCCAAGACCTCAGGAAGCATATCGTAAACAATTATAGACTCTTTATCTATGTTCGCTCTTGAAAGACCCAATGCAATTGCTTTTCCCATTCTTCCAAAACCTATCACAGCGATCTCCATAATGCTGCCCCAAGTAAAGTACTTTCACATTTTTATAGCCTAGCTCAGCAATTTAATAGCTTTTGGTGGAGATTCATTGCCTCAAACACCAGTTAGTGGGATTAGGGAAATAATTGATGTACTTAGAGGAGAGACAGGCTTTATATACACAGCAAGGGCTAGAGAGCTCGCTAAAAAGGGGTTTAAAGTAGTAAACTTTGGTGTTGGGCAGCCAGATTTACCTACACCGAGGCACATAGTTGAAGAGGCTAAGAAGGCTCTTGACGCAGGGCTCACTGGCTATACAGAAGTTGCTGGTATTCCAGAGCTTAGGCAGGCAGTAGCAGAGTACTTGAATGAGCGTTATGGGTCTGATGTAAGGTCAGAGGAGGTTATAGTCACCCCCGGTGCTAAGGCAGCCCTTTTCCTAGCTTTTGCTGCCTATATAAGACCTGGTGATGAGGTTATAATCCCTGACCCCTCGTACTATATGTATCCCGAGGTAACGAAGTTTCTTGGCGGAAAACCTGTGTATGTACCGCTTAAGTGGCGTGGTGATGAAGAGGGTTTTGAGCTAGATGCAAGGGCTTTAGAAAATGCTGTATCTGAGAAGACTAGAGCTATAGTGGTGAATAATCCCCACAACCCAACGGGAGCTGTTTTCTCTTATAGAGAAATTGAGAAGGTGTTTGAAGTGGCAAAGGAGAGAAATCTTGTTGTGATTGTTGATGAGATTTACGATAACTTTGTTTATGAAGGGGGATTCAAATCATTCATGAGCATTTCTGAGTGGAGAGATTACATAGTTTATGCAAACGGTTTTTCAAAAACATTTTCAATGACTGGTTGGAGACTGGGATACTTAGTGGTTAGAAGAGAAGTGGCATCCAAATTAACAAAGCTAGCTGTAAATATATGGACTTGCGCCCCATCATTCGCTCAAAAAGCAGGCGTAGTAGCGTTGAAGGGCTCTTGGGAGCCAGTCAAAGAGATGATAGAGCTTTATAAGAGGAGAAGAGATACCATGTTTAAAGAGCTTAGGAAGATTAAAGGTATTGAAGTGTGGAAGAGTAGAGGGGCATTCTATCTCTATCCAAATATAAAGAACCTCTTAGAGAAGCTCAACATGAACGTAGAGACTCTAGCAGAAAAACTACTTAATGAAAAACATGTAGTCATATTACCAGGGACGGTTTTCTCAGAAAGTGAAATGGGAAAAAACTACATTAGACTTAGCTTTGCACTAGATGAAAAGCTGATAGTAGAAGGCATAAATAGAATGAAGGAATTTGTTGAGGAAAAGCTTCATAATTGTAAGTAAAACACTGCAGTCATGGTGTATCATAATTGATTGCAAGCTCTGTGAATAACTACAAAGCAATCTTAATTATCTAGCTCCATGGTCACTATTTTGTTTTCAAATAGCTTTATTACAAATCAATGCTATTGAGGTTCTAAGCTTTGAGAATGTATATTTAATCAATGTTCTTGTAAAGGGCAGAGGGATGGTAATTATTGAGGAAAATTGTAGTAATTGTTGTGAGACAGTCCTATTCCCTTAATCTGAATGGTAATGCTTTTAGTTATAAGTTTTTAATCTAAGGTAATGTAAAATCTTATGGTGTTTCATACTTGAGAAAGATTGCTATGGAGAAGCCTATTGTTGAAATAGATGGGGATGAAATGGCCAGGGTTATGTGGCACTTAGTTAGAGAGGAGCTTATAGAGCCATATGTTGAGCTTAAGGTAGAGTATTATGATCTTCATATAAAGGTTAGGGATGAGACTGAGGATAGAATTACATTAGATGCGGTAGAAGCCCTCAAGAGGGTTGGTGTAGGTGTTAAGTGTGCTACTATTACTCCAAATGTTGAGCGTGTTAAGGAGTATAACTTGAAGAGGGAATGGAGATCACCAAATGCTACAATTAGGGAGCTGCTTGATGGAACAATATTTAGGGCGCCAATAATTGTATCGAATATCCAGCCTGCAGTGAGGTTCTGGAAAAAGCCCATTGTTATTGCAAGGCATGCTGTTGGAGACATATACTCTGGTGCAGGAGTTAGGGTTGAGGGACCTGGGGAGGTTCACATAATTTTTAAAGGTGTTGATGGGAGGAGTATTGATGTGAAGGTGGGCACCCTTGGTGGGGCAGGGATTATACAAGCATACCATGTTGCAGAAAAATCTATATATTCATTTGCAAGGTCAGTATTTCGCTATGCTCTAATGTCTAACTTGAATGTATGGTTTGCTGCAAAAGACACTATATCTAAGGTTTATGACGCGAGATTTAAGGAGATTTTTCAGGAAGTTTATGAGAGAGAGTTTAAAGAGGAATTTTCTGGGAGAGGGCTGACATACGAGTACTACCTGATAGATGATGCATACTCGCGGGCAATTAGGTCAGAAGGGGGTTTTGTATGGGCTGCCAAAAACTATGATGGGGATGTTCTCTCAGACTTGATGGCATCAGCTTTTTCAGGAAGCTTAGCAATGATGACTTCAGAGCTTTTGTCGCCAGATGGTGTATACATGGCAGAAGCTGCCCATGGAACTGTGCAAAGGCATTATTACAGGTATTTGAGGGGTGAAAAGACTTCAACAAATCCAACTGCGATAATCTTGGCATGGAGCAAGGGGCTTAGGAGGAGGGGTGAGCTGGATAAAAATGAGGATCTCATATTATATGCTAAAAACCTTGAAGAAGCAGTTAAAAAGACTATAGAAGTGGATAGGGTAGTAACACAAGATATAGCAAAGATTAGCGAACCCCCCATAAACGCTGTTGTAACAACAGAAGAGTTCATAGAGACTGTGAAGAAAAATCTAGAGCATATGCTTTCACATCGAATACTCGTATAAAACAAAGAATAGAGATAGCAGATAACAATACCAGCAATCAACCTTTTAAGGACACCCAGTATTTCAATCTCTCATTGAAAAAGGTCATATGCGTTTTATTAATAAAGCTTTTATTTCAAAGCTAATTTGAAACATGGTTTCGAGATGCCTAATGAGAAAGGCTATTGAAATCGTTAATTTGGTTAAGAGATTTGGAGATACTATTGCGGTGGATAATCTTTCCCTAGATATATATGAAGGGGAGATATTTGGTTTTCTAGGACCTAATGGTAGTGGCAAAACTACGACACTTCTTACGATAGCTACAGTATATAAGCCTACTTCAGGGGATGTAAGGGTTTATGGATATAGTGTTGTAAATTATGGTGATAAGGTTAGGAAGCTTATTGGAATTGCGTTTCAAGATCCTAAGGCGCTTGGCATAGATAAACCTTATGACTTGCTGCTCTGGCATGCAAGAGTAGTGGGGTATTCATTTAATGATGCAAAAAAGGTTGTTAAGGGGGTTATGGAATCTTTAGGGCTTTGGGAGTATAGAAATAAGTATTTTTATCAGCTTAGTGGAGGAACTAGGAAGAAAGTGGAGATAGCTAAAATACTTATACAGAGACCAAAGGTAGCAATATTTGATGAGCCAACAGCACAAGTGGATGTTACTTCAAAGCACGCTATGTGGGACGCCATTAGGGAGCTCAGGAATAGTGGCTCAACAATAATACTTGCAACAAATGATATGTTTGAGGCTGAAAGGATGTGTGAGAGAATTGCAATAATATATAGAGGTAGACTTAGGGCTTTGGGGGCTGTGAAAGAGTTAAAGGATCTGGTTCCATATGGAGATATAGTTGAGGTTTCCATAGCTAAGCAGGAAGATGCCGAAAGAGCTGTGAAGATACTGAGTGGCTTTGGAAAGGTAGGCGCTAATGGGCTTCAGTTTATGGTATATTTGAACAGAGGGGAGGAAAAAGCTATTGAAATAATTGATGCACTGGAGAAGGTGGGGATTAGAGTAACAAGAATTATGGTAAAAGAACCTACACTTGATGACGTATTCTTCTACATCACTAAAGCAAAACTCAAAGAGTAGAAGTAGAAATAGTGTGGGGAAAATGGTTTTCACATCACGTAGCCTAAATCAAATGTTACTGTTGATACAATGGGATCTAACAAAAATTGTTAGAAGAGTAATATTTGTCGTAATGAGAGCAACATGGTTTGCTGTACAAGTCACCTTATTTGGAATAGCGCTATCCTACATGATTAGCACGAGAAACGTTGGGTTAGATCCACAGCAATACTATAAGTTCTATCTACTTGGCATTTATACATCAATACTCTTTTCAATAACAGCCTCAAGAGCTTATGACATTGCTGAGGAATTTGAGGAGGGAATAATAGAGTACCAGCTATCTTTACCAATAAATAGAAAGGTTTTAGCTATTGGAAGAGCAATTGGTGGGGGAATAGCGTCAACAATCTTCACATTGCCCATGTTTTTCACAGTAGTGGTGCTGGCAAACGAATTCTCGCTCACATCAATACTTCTGTCGCTTTCAGCATCACTCCTATTTTCAGTAGGTATAGCGGGAATGGTAATATCCATAACTCTTAGTATAAAATCTGGCGATGCTACTGACATATTGATGGGAGCTCTTGATGCAATACTTGTTAGGCTTTCTACAATTTTCTACCCATCTATAGTGTTGAGAAACATAGCGCCATACTATTACGCAGCTTTAGTAAACCCAGTTTCTCACTTGGCAGATTTGTTGAGAATTTTCTACTCATTCGAAGATTTTAAATTCTTTGTTATAACAAACCCTTTAGCTATGGCTTGCTATATCATAGGTCTTGCTGTAGGTGTCTCAGTAATGACAATGCATATAATTGAATCAAAGCTTGAGGGAGGTGGATGGAGATGAATAGCATTAAAAGCGTGTTCCTAGTTGCTGAAAGGGATCTCTATAGATTTTGGCAATCAAAGCAGTGGTTAGCAGGGCAAATAGCCATGAACCTTGCAGATGTATTTATCTTTGCACTTATATTTGGAGGAATTGTAAGAAAGGATCTTGTACCAGATTACTTCAAATATGTGACACCAGGTATAGCGTCTCTAGCAACATTTGTAGCTGCATTCTCCATAGGTAGAGAAGTTGGTATGGAGGTTAGGAGAGATATTGTAGACTATTTACTAGTACTGCCTATGAGTAGACTGGCTTTGGTTATTGGAAGACTGCTTGGAGGGATGTTGAGAGGACTCTTATATCAACTCACATTCTTAGTACTAGCATCCATCATACTTTCTTCACCAAAGCTAGAACAGTTACCAATTTTGTTTATGACATCAATACTACTAACATCATCTATGTCAAGCCTTGCGATAGCGGTTTCATCTATAAGCAGGGATTTCAATATTCAGGCAACGTTCAGAGCTATTACATACTACCTCCTATTCTTTTTCTCCAATGTGTACTACCCAAGGCAGGTATTGATGCTAAGGTTTCCACAGCCAATACCACAAATAGTGAGTGTTTCACCTATCTCCCTAGCAGCAGACATCTACAGATGGTGCTTTAACTACTACACATACATAGACTATACAGATCTTGCAATGCTAGCGCTATGGAGTTCAGCACTAATAGTACTGGGATTAGCAACATATCTAAGAAACCTGACAAAACGTTGAGTAGCATCAAGAGATACTTAGATAGAATAAAAATTTGTGGGATTTGTAATCATCTTATGTTTTTGTATCAATAAAAACAGGATAGATATAGAGATTTCAATATTTACAGCAATTGCTATAATTGTGGTTATCCACTATTTGAAGAACTTTTCTACACACACTCAAAAAGGTCAAAACGGATTGTGGAAATTATTAGAGCCATACCACAAATATTGTTATAGAGGATCTCCCACTACCAACTTTTTCTGCACGTAGCCTAGCAAAAGTGAACATCCTTCTCCTGTTATCTAGTTCTATGGATTGTACGGAGCCCGGATCTGATATACCAGAGCTATAGAGTTGCCACCTAACCCTATGTTTCAATTCTATTAATGCAGGCTGTCTTGTTACATAGAGACCCCACCTCACTTGCGTTTCACCGTCATTTACTATGTCCATGGCTACAGACTCCCTATCAAGAATTTCAAGAGGCGGATCTAGCCACATACCATTTCCGGGATCTATGCCCAGCGCTAGTATCCATGTAAGTGGTTTTCTAGGAAATTCTAAAACCTCTATCACAGCTGAGCCAGCGTAACCTCTCCAATCAACAGCTCCTATAGTTCCCCACAGTGTTGGAAACACATGAGTAGTTTCAAAAAGGCCATATGTTGATGGTCTGTAGTGGAGTGTTGGTATGTGGGAATATGTTGAGGCTATTCCCCATCTAGGCCTACAATTATAGTCTATGGCTATAACACCACCACCAGCCTCTAAACCAACTACAGTGAGATTTCCACCAGCTTCAGCAAGCCCCAATCTAAATGCACTATGTGGTTTGTAGAGCCATATTGAATTGGCCTCACCATAACCCTTTGGGCATCTCCACACAACTCTGCCATTCTCATCAATTTCATACACACTTCCAATATCAGAGTTCTGTGCAATTATATAATCACCTCCAAAAGAATTGCTATGAATACCGCTAGCCGTAGCACCAAAGATTTTAGAAATTTTTGCAGCATTACCTATAGGTAAACTCCACTTAATTGCCCCATCGAAGCTCACTTTACGTACAAATCCCCCACTACCACCAGAACCATAATCAGATATGATAAAACCCTCTTCAACAGGAACAATATCTTGAGGCCACTCGGCATCTTCTAAACTAAGACTCCATTTCACCCTCTTTTCATCCCTATCTATTAAAACCCATCTACTCTCCCTATCAGTACATAGAATATCACCAGCTTTACCGCCTATGGCAGGTATGTTATCTAACAGCAAATGAGCTGTATGGGGATTTGGAATTGTTTTGCCTGGTACAGTTAACTCTTCTTCCACAACGCCCTTAATAACATCATATATTACTACACTAAACCTATTATGGGGATCTGCCATAACAAGCTTCTCTCTTCCATCCCTCGGATCCACCACATGCTCAGCATAATGAATGGCATAGCCATGTCTATAGAAAAGGACTCTAAATTTGAAGCCTCCAAAACCGTGAACCACATGCTCCATAATATCACAACTTTAGTATTTAGGTAGCATAAGATCTTAAATTAGCGAAAAGTTATAAATCTCGCTAGAGGCATTTACTAGTTTGGTGCATCTCTTTGGGTGTAGTAGAGGCTGTGTTAGCCAATCCCCAAAGCTATGCTATAATGGTGCTACAGTTTCTACTTGGTTTGGCGCTGGGTTACATATCTGTAAAGGCATTGAAATATATATTAGCATTCATAGCCATACTTGCTCTAGGAACATTTCTATCCATATGGTCCCTTGGGACAACACCACAAGATGTTTTGAAAAACGTTGGAATAGCTATAGATGCTGCTAAAGGACTTGCAATAGTGCTAGGCCTAATGACAGTAGGACCAGTATCTATAGGATTTATAGTAGGAGCTATAATAGCTTTACTCAAGAAGTAAACCTTTTTCCATTGCTAACCCTCTGCAGAACATAATGAGGTATTATACTTCCTGTTAGCAGCTATTCATATCAAGTCAAGTCATTATATCCACTACTCCTCAGATAACATATGCAAATCCAAATAGATGCAGAAAACCTATTAACAATGTTAGAAGAGTCTTCGCTCCTCAAGGGTGGGAGGAGAGAGTAACAAAAACATTATCAGAATAAAGTATTAAAGGTAATTGTGAAACACACTATTTAAGCTAGAAACCTATGCGTAGAGCCATTATCTATGCAACTATATAGATTAATGAGTACAGGAGCCATGCTAGTAAAACAGATGTTGCATTGTATATGATACTTACTTTCATGAAGTCCAAGAACCCAATTTTATAACCATTCTTCTCTAGCATTCTAACAGCCGTTACGTTTGCTGATGCACCTATATATGTGAAGTTCCCACCTAGTGTTATGCCTATCAATGCTGCCCACATAAGGATGACAGGATCATGAGATGTTATAGATGACATTGTTTTGACTATTGGTATCATTGTTAGAGTTATTGGCACATTGTCTATTACAGAAGATAAGGCGACGCACAACCACATTATAACTGATGTTAAGCCGAATATATTGTAGCTGAATTCTTTCACAAGGTATTCTGCAAGTATTTTTGCAATGCCATGTTTTTCAAAAGCGCCAGATAGTATAAATAATGATGCTAAGAAGATTAGAAGCCTCCATTCAAATCCATGTCTAAATGCCTCCTTAACGCTACCCCTATCTCTATGGATAAGCCTGGCAATTGTTATTCCGGAAACAGCTATGAATGCTGAGAAACTTAGTGGTATACTTAAAATATTTCTAAGGCTTAAAAGAATGATCTTTATAGATAGAAAGAATGCAGCTTCCCACACAAACATCTCATCCAATGACCCTTGAGAATCATATCCAAGCACAGCACGGTCTACACCTCTAGAGCTCATGATTCTCGCATTTCTTTTAACTGACAGGTATGCTGATAAAGCTATAGCGACAATCATTGATGCAAGAGTGAAGAAAAACATTGATGGCTCACCCTTATAAAATATGAAATCAGTAAATGAAAGATTGAAAGCACCAGCTGTAATTAATGCTGGTGGATCTCCAATCATTGTTGCAGACCCAGCGATATTAGCTGAAAGCGCCATGAGAATCATTGGTGTTCTAGGATCTATCTCAATGGATCTAGAAATAGTGAAGACAACAGGGTAAAATAATAGCACTACCGACACATTCTCCATAAAAATGCTCACTAAGCCTGCTAGTAACGATAGCAGGAACACTGTTGTGTAAGGAGAGCCTTTAGAATGCTTCAATATGTACCTAGCTGCAAGTGTTGCAAGACCACTTCTCTCTAGATATACCGTGAATATGCCTACGCCTAGTATAAGTCCCAGAACATCCCAATTAACATATTTTATTGCCTCAGAAGGCGATACAACACCTGTAACCACTAAAACAACTGCTATAGCTAACCCAATCCAATGCCTCTCTATCTTATTCCAGATAAGAAGAGCTATTAAAATGGTGAGAGATGCTAACACTATAAATGCATCTAGAGTAATCATATTGCACAGCATTGCAGTCTCTGCAATAAAAGCTTAACTTTGGGCACAAAATTCATAGATTTTAAAGTTCTTGAATCATATTTATATCAATATGTTTAGAAATGTTACCATTACTCATGAATATATATAGCGTTTTTGATGATAAAAACCCTTCCACAGCACTTATTGAATAATTCCTCGTCTATTAACACAGTGTTGCTTAGGATATTCATGAATTTGCAGTTAAAGATCATGCTCTTTGGCTAGAAAGCGGCTCACATTTGCTTAATGCATTTAAGCAGCTCTTCCTCATAAATTCTCCTAGGCTCTGCACCTACAATCTTACCATTTACAATTATAGGAACGTGCCTGTATACTGTATGAACTACTTTGCTATGCTCATCCAAGTTAATGAGGTGGATCATACTATACCTAGCTAGTTGCTTTTTTGAAAAGAGACCCGAAACAAATTCTACTATCGAAGCCCCTTTTCGCCTTGCATAAAGCGCCAAGTCTCTAAGTCCTCTATCAATATATCTCGATGGATGATATAGGTAAAGCATTTCAGTACCGTGAAGCAGTAGAATGTCAGGGTCTCTGTCTATAACCTGTCTAAGGATTCCCATAACCTCGTAACAAGAGTATATAGAGGGATTGACACCCTGCTCAAATTTTATAAGTTCTTCAACGCTCTTAATGTCTTGACCAAGGCTCTGGGCAATGTGATGTACAAGCCTTTTCATTTCTGAACTAGGCATTCTAAAGCTTAGTAAGGCAAGATAAGCATTGCTTTTGAGTGCGAGATCCAAAAGCACTTTGAATGTCGTATAGAATACTGGAGCATCCTTCCCTACAACACCTATATATGTGCCACGTGGCATAGGACCCCACAGAAGTTCTGAACATGGGGATTCCATGGCAGGCTTTTCAGTAAGTACAGGTATTTCTTCGAGTGGCGGGGATAAAATAATTCTTACCCCCTCATCCTCAGCTATGGTGAACGGTATTTCAACTATTGGGATTCTCCTACCTCTAAACTTCCTCACCTCCATGAACCTTGTTATCAAACCTCTTTCAACTCTTGTCTTAAATACAAATACAGCATCAGCTATGAACTCTAAACCCCTTAGATCCACAGTCTCCTTACCGTAGGGCAGATCAGCAACTAAAATTAAAAGTCCTTGGGAGCTACGGACAAGATTATAGAGAGTGGCATGAAGATAGGATCTCGCCTCATCAGTTGTTAAGGCATTGAGCAAGGGAGTTACAGAGTCAACTACAGCAACTCTAAAACCTTCTGAAACAATCTTTGCACTAAGAACACTTGTAACAGACTCTACAAGATCTTTTCCAGCAAATGTCGGCATGTGAATGAATTCAAATATCCCTTTCCTCTCAAGAGTGTCTAGATCTATTCCAAACCTACCCATATACCTAAGAAACTTGTCTCTATCTTCAGCTAGACTCACATAGACACACTTTACCCCACCACTCCTACAGTTTCTATAGAGAATCTTAGCAGCAAAGGTTGTCTTGCCAGCACCAGGATGCCCTAAGATGAGAACCATAGAACCCTCATCAAAACCCTTTAAAAGCATCTCTAAATTATCCTCACCAATACCAAACACTTTCCAATCACCACCATATATAATGTTGTGTATTAAGTACAACAAATCTGCAAAAACTTTTTCTTCTCTCACATAAAAGTTTTCATCAACAATAAGATATCTCCTATAGTATATGAATTGCTATACCGCTTACTATACGAATTAAAGGTTAAACCCTCGAATGAGAAAACAGATTTCACCTCTTTGTTTGAGGCTTCGCCCTTCAGGATGAAGAGGTTTTTATCAAGAATATCAGCGAGTAGGAAGGGGTTCTGGTTTCATCGGGCTTGATGTTGTTTGGTATCAAGCCCTCTCCCCTTGGCTTCACAGCCCTCAGAACCCCTCTTCATCAGGATCCATATCACTGGGCTCCACAACTCGGGGCGACCCCTACCCACAGCCCCCTTTTCTCCGGGTCACTGCTGTGGGGTAACCCCTGCATCCTGGCTCCTCCTCAAACCCACCTCTCTTGGATCTTCGCGATATACCCGCATCTCGAGGCATCTCCCCAATAGTGGAGGGATCAACAACCCTTATAACTATATGAAAACCAAAACAGCCGCAAAAGGCTTATGGACTTTTGCCTACAGGTAAAAATATTGATGTTGGGTGTAGACGAGTTTAGCAGGCTATGAGCCTGCACCTCCCCGGGGCTAGCGGCAGGGTCTGAAACAGTGATGCCGCATCTGTGTGGGCTTCTGATAGATGAGGGAGATCCCATGTGTGCAGAACCTCGCCATTTATAGCGAGGAGCCGTCAGCCGTGGCTGGGTCTGCATCAGCTGTACATATCTGTGAATAGCTGTAAATGCATTGGCCTAGCCCTGCAACATTTTCACAAACCTCTAAAGCTTATAACAGTGTTAAACACCTAGTGCTTTCAAAACCCCTGTGAACCCGCATTGATGAGGGTTCGGCAAACTCAAAGTGCTGCCCCCAAGGTGTGGGCAAGGGGCTGAAGCAGATGAGGGGCTCTTGGGTTATGTGAAGCCCTGATAGCCCGGGCAGTGATGCTATGAAGAGCCGAACAGAGCCCGGGAACCCCCGGGCAAGATTCACAACTAACTACAGCTAATTACAAGTAATTGCCTCGGGGAAACCCTTCCAGGGATGCACTAAAGTTCATAAGCTCAGCGTTTGCACCGTTCATCATAAGTTCAGACCCGGATATCACTCATCACAGTATTTAAGTTAGGCAAACCATAGCTGTGTCTCTGTAGATAGGTTCCTGTTAGAAGCTAAAATATGGTTTTCAGTGAGTGGTATGAGTATAAGGTATGTTCCAATTCCTCCTACTCTTTTCAGAAATCTTTCGGGGTTGCAACAAAACGTATCAGCTGTTACTAATATTTCTATAGAATTGCAAAGGGCTGCAAACTATATTTCACCATCCATGGACTATCATCAGATATCAAGCGAATTGATTGAGGTGCTCCTCATAACATTAACACTTCTACTCATTGCAATCATAGTGCTTCTATATTTTAAAAGTGGTTATGGAGTGCATGGAACTACCTCTATAGTGTTGGGAAGAAGGGAGTTTCATGAGAATTTTCCTCGCGTTAACTATGTTTACAGGGGTGTGAAGAGTGTTTTGAGAAAATACTTTACTATGTTGAGAAAAAGATTTGGGTGCTCCACATGCACACCTAGAGAAATTTCACTTAAACTTGGTTTATTTAGAAAATTTGCAGAGGTTTACGAAGATGTTGTTTATGGGGATAAGCAGAGATTGGATGTAGATGAAGCTTTGCAGGAGGTGAGAAAAGCTGAAGAATAAGTTGTTGATAATTTCACTTCTCCTCCTCATCATATTGATATTCTCACAGACAAGAGCGCCAATAGCATATGTTGTAGAACGAGATCCCCCATCGGTATTCAACTATGGTTCAGGAGGAATAACAATATTTTATTATAGTGAACTTGGTAAGAGAAGAGTAAGCATAGTATATAGCTTGCAAGAGCTAAGAAACTTTGATCCACAAGACTATATACTCATGCTACTGGGTCCAGATAGCATTGTTAAAGATGTTGATTACTTGATTGAGTGGATTGATAGAGGGGGTGTAGCATTGATTGGTGATGAATTGAATTTCAGTACCGACATACTTAAGAGGCTAGGAATAGAATATGGTAACGATTTTCATGGGGTGTTTCTTGCAAGGTGTTTTCTGGGTAATAAAACTATTGACATAATCATAGATGTTGCAAAAGAGCTTATGGCAGTAAATAGTAAAGCAAAACCTCTATGCTTCTGCATGTCAAAGCCTATAGCATATAATGTGAGCTTGGGTAGAGGTTACGCTATTGTTGTGGGGGATTCTAGCATAGTTATAAACGAAATTTTATCGCAACCCACCTTTGCTAAAAACAATACGGAACTTGCAGAACTTGTAATTGGTAATAGGGGTTTGCTGATATATGAAGGGTCAAGAATATACACACCTGTCTATGCTCAAGCAATTGCACAGTTTATCGATGAACTCCTAAATGGCCTGACCCAGATTCTTCGGTGGATAATTATTGAAAGGGGTGCTATAAGTTCTCTCGAATTTGCTTTGGGGGTGGTGGTTGTCTTAATGGTGTACATGCTTATAAAGTTCGGTATTCAGGAAAATCCAAAAAGATATTTAGAACAACAACGTATCACTAAAAATGTTGCTGAAGATGTTCGGAGAAGGATTTTAATAGGTGTAAGCACATGGGGGAAGTTAAAAAATGGGGTGGAGAAGGAGAAACAAATATAAAGTTCTATAGCACAATAATTGAGAAAGTTATTGAGAATGTTCAGAGAAAGGTAATTGGTAAGAGGAAGGAGCTTGAGTTAATACTTGCAACACTGTTTTCAGAAGGTCATGTGCTTCTCGAGGGGGTGCCAGGAGTAGCTAAGACACTTATAGCAAAGAGCATTGCAATATCGCTTGGTTTAGACTTCAAAAGAATTCAGGCAACTCCAGATATGCTTCCATCAGATATAATAGGGTTTATGATATTCGATGCAAAGGAATCTAGGTTTATCTTTAAGAAGGGGCCTATATTTACAAACATACTTTTTGTTGATGAGATCAACAGAGCCCCTCCAAAAACGCAAGCAGCTCTCTTAGAGGCTATGCAAGAGAGACAAGTCACTATAGAGGGAATTTCTAACCCATTGCCAAAACCATTCCTTGTAATAGCTACCATGAATCCTATTGAAATTGAGGGCACTTTTCCACTCTCTGAAGCCCAAGTAGATAGATTCTTAGCTAAGGTTGAAATAGGGTATCCAACGCTGAGCGAAACTGTCGATATCATAAGCAGCTATGAAAAGATCTCTACATTAGATGATATGAAACCTGTTTTAACAAGAGAAGATGTGTTAAGCATGATAATGCTCACAAAGAGTGTGTATGTAGAGCAAAATATTTTGAAGTACATAGCAGCTATAGTTGAGGCTACGAGAAGCCATCGTTATGTGAGGTTCGGCGCCTCTCCAAGGGGGGCTATAGCGCTCTACCTCCTTTCAAAGGCTATAGCACTCATTAGAGGAAGGGACTATGTAACACCAGATGATGTAAAATATGTGACATATGCAGCGCTTTCTCATAGAATCATTATGAAAGGAGAGGCAAAGGTTTCAAACATAACACCATATGATGTAATTAACGACATTTTAGAGAAGGTTGAACCTCCTTGAAGATAACACTCCACGGAATAATAAGCTTTGCCCTATCAATAATTGCAATTATCTATGGATTCGCCATGGAAAATCTACTTCTCTATTCACTTGGTTTAGCCCTTCTACTGATTTTTTACAAGGAGTACAAGTCCTTTGGTAGAGTAAGAAAAGCCGTTGAAAAAATCTCTATTGAGAGGAAGATTGAGAGGAATGTGGTAAGCGAATTAGAGGATATAGGAGTCTCTATAACCATTGATAATAGGGGATTGGATGCTGTGCCCAGGGCTCTTGTAATGGATATACTGCCAAAATATGTAAAGGCAAGAGTTAAACCCCTGACCATAATCTCCATACCTAATCAAACCTCTGTGACCATAGATTACAAAGCTATTGTAGAAGCTCCTGGTGTGCATCAATTTGATAGAGTAATTATAGTTGCAAGTGACTTTCTTGGGTACTTCACTGAAGAGCTTTATTATACTGCTAGAGGATATATTGTAGCACTCCCCCTAGTATCAAGAACAAGTATTGGTGTTAAGACACTGCAAAAGATTATAGGTATGAACACAATGGGAAAAGCTGTTGGTGGGCTATACGATATTGCTGAGATAAGGGAGTATCAGCCTGGAGATAGTATTAAGAAGATTGTGTGGAGTGCTTATGCAAAAACAGGAAGACTCATGGTTAGAGATGATTATGGAGAGTCTAGAGCAAGAGTGCTGCTACTTATAGATATCAGACCCTGGGCTTGGGCCATAGGCTCTATACCAAACACATTAGCACATGTACAGTTGAGATTTGCAGCATCATTATTAACCACTATGCTTAGAAGTGGCTTAGTCGTAGATGTAGCTATATGTAGCGAACTCATGCCAAAGGTTGTGCCTTATCAAGGGAAAGGACATGAAACTGCCCTATATAGGATATTCTCTGTTTTGGATGCTGGCAGTGGCTGTCAATCTACAGCAAGTATTTTCACCAATGTGATTAACTATATTGGAAGAAGTGTGTTAAGCTACGACTTAGTCGTGCTTATTACAAACCCTCTCATACTAGCTCTCGAAAACCCAGATGATGTTGCTACACTTGGAGAAGTATTTGAGAAATTGCTAATAGCAATGCCTATGTTTAGATATGAAGAGTATTTGAGCAAGGAAAGTATTTCAAAACTCTTGAACAGTGTTGAAGAGGTGTTGGGAGGATCATTGATAGGCATAGAGTTTTCTGAAGAAGGCTTTGAGGTGAACAAGAGTGTTTAATCTTATTACTATTGCTTTCGCTATAGTAATCTCAATATCCATAATCTTTGACTACATAACTAGAAGTGAAACTGTACCCATAGCGTCTTTAGCTGTGGCCATAATCTCCATTGTTCTGCAAAACGTTATAGGCCTAGCAATGGCGTTGCTGGCTATACCCTTATCTAGAGTTCTAGACATAATAAAGATGATGAAGACAGGTAGGAGTATAGCATATCATTTACTATTTGATTTAGCGCCAATTGTGCTAGCTTTGCTAACACCTCTAGTCATTGTGGTAGTAAGCTCTAGAGTGCTCTTCATCGGGATGAGTAAATGGGTTTCAGAACTATTATTTACAACGATATTTCTTCTCTTACTATCATCTATTATAGAACCTTCGCTTGCTATAGAGACTCTCAGCAAATGGATGTTTATAAAACCTGAAGCATTAGCAAAAATTATGCTTGTCATGGGCCACATCATAGGATTGATATCCATTTTACTTACAATAAATATTCTTAGTCTATATGGAATATTAGCATTCTTAATATGGATATTAGCGTTATTTATAAGAAAAAGAGTCACAGCATCTCTGAAAATATCTATAGAGTTGACTCCTTACATAATAGTGCTGGTTGCAGTCTTTCTCAAGGATTTATAACGTTATTTGAAATCTGAGATTTGCATAAAAATAAAAACCTTAACTATAAAGCCTGTTAATGTACATGGTGTGCACGAATTTGAAAAGCTTCAGCACAATATATGTAATTGTTTTACTAGTATCAGGACTAGCTTTTCTTTTCACAGCCCTTTACGCTCTCTATGCAGACAGATATATTCAGGCATTAGCCTCGCTAGCCATAGGCCTTATACTGGTGAGTAGCTCTATATCTCTATTTAGAGAGTTAAAAGAACAGAAACCGTAAAAACATAAAACAGCAGCCAAAAGCTATTAATAACAGTTCATGGCATTACTAGGATATTAAAGCCCTGCAGGTAAAATCCTTGATGTAACTATGAATAAATGTGAAGTGATTTGAATGAGTATCAAACAGAAATATGGTTAATATGTTCAATTCTGTAGATTTTTAGCTATAGGTGGTTGGTATATAATTAATGAAATTCTCTATTGTGTGTCTTATATTTGGGATTGTTTGTAGCTATATTTAGAGGTTATGGAGAGGTACAGAGCTAATATGATTAGTATAAATCCAGTTATTTGAGCAAAATCTATCTTCTCATTGATTAAAAACATGGCGAAGATGGGGGCGGAGGTTGGCTCTATTAAGCATATGGTTGAAGCTGTAGATGCAACTACGTATCTTTGTCCGTATAGCTGAAGGGCATAAGCAATAACTGATGCTACAAGCGATAAGTAGAGTAGGTGGGGCAAAACTAAGGTTATTTTGCTTATGGAGAAAGATTCAAGGAAAAACATGTCTGGTATTGATAATGTGAGTGAGGGTAGAAGCATGAAGAATGTTGTGTCAAGAGGGTTTGTATTAGAGTATTTATCAACTAGAAGCACTTGCAAAGCCCATAGAAAAGAGCCTATTAGAATGAGGGTTTCTCCAAATCCAAATCCTCTTGCTTTCGTCATTATGTAGAGTCCTGTTAAAGCCATTAAAACCGATGCAACAAGCCTATAATCATACTTCTTACCTTTTAATGCTTCGTAAACATGTAGATATATGAAGTAGAGATTTGTTATAAATGCTGAATTAGAGGCAGTAGTGTAAAAAGTGCCAAGTCCTTGGAGCCAAAGAGCAAGGGTATATGTAGAGCCTATTAGTATTCCTCCAATAGCTGAGTGCCTAGATAATAATCCTCTTCGGATCCTGTAAACAATGTATGGCAACATGGACAAAACAGCTAAAAGGTTCCTAACCCACACATATCTAAAGCTATTTACATAGTTCATAACAACTTTTATAATGGGAAAAGTAGATCCCCAGATCACAGAAGCTATAATGAGTGCAATTACCCCCCACATCTTTCGTCCATAATGAGCTCTCAAGATTCTGCACCGCAATAAATTATTTTAACTTTAGTGATTAGATGTATACAGATTTAAGCTATTGGGATGAAGAAGCGCATCCTTTTATGATTGATGATTGGTACGAATCCCGCTGACTCATAAGCATTTTTATCTCGTTATTTCAAACAGTTTTGATTGGTGTTTTGGGATGGGAATACCTAGAAGTGATTTGGAGTGGGGTCTAGAAGCGCTTTCAAACATGATCTCTATACCCACAGTTAATCCGCCCGGCGAAAACTTTGATAAATTCTCAAGATATGTAGCTAGCGTGTTAAAGGATATTGGTATGGAAGTAGAGGTTGTAGAGGTGCCAAGAAGTATTGTTGAGGCTGTGTGTAGGGAATGTGCACAGCATCCAAGATACATAATCTTAGGTAGAGCCGGCTCAGGCAAACCTGTTGTACAGTTTAATGGACACTATGATGTTGTACCCCCTGGTAGTGGTTGGTCCTCAGACCCATTTTTACCCAGGGTTTCAGGGGATAGATTATATGGAAGGGGATCTGTTGATATGAAGGGAGGCATAGCAGCGTCAATGATTGCTGTAAAGTCATTTCTATCCAAATACAGAGAGTTTGGGGGAACAGTGGAAATAGCACTCGTACCAGATGAAGAGATAGGTGGGGAGAGTGGTACTGGCTACCTCGTAAAGCACATATCAAAACCTGATTACGCAATAATTGCAGAGCCCAGTGGTTTAAAGTCGATGTGGATTGGGCATAAGGGAGCTGTTTGGGGATTTGTAGAGGTGTTTGGAAAGCAAGCACATGGCTCAACACCTTGGAGAGGTGTAAATGCTTTTGAGTACATGGCGAAAATAGCATTAGAATTTGTTAATGAGTATAGAAGGGTGCTGAGCAACAGAAAGAGTAGTTATGACTATGGAGATGTAGAGGGGGTTAGACCAACAATAAATGTTGGGGGTGAGGTTAGAGGCTCTACAAAGACTAATATAGTTCCAGGTTACTACGCCTTCTCATTTGATAGAAGGGTTATACCAGAGGAGAAGATTGATGATGTTGAGAAGGAGATTGAAATGCTTGTAAACAAAGTTTCCTTAAATTACCCTGAGGTCAAGGTGAGGCTATCCATAACAAGCAGATCGCCACCAGCACTCACAAGCCCAGACTCAACAGTAGTGAAGATTCTTAGCAAAGCTGTAAGAGAGGTTTTGGGCTTTGAACCAAGGCTCGTAGTGTGTTTAGGGGGGCTTGATCTCCACTACTATAGGGAACAAGGTGTAGAGGCAATAGCTTACGGCCCTGGACCCGATGAAAATGCTCATATAGTTAACGAGTATGTTTTGATGAGTGAAGTAGAGGCTGTAGCCAAGGTCTATCTAGCAATGCTAAAAGCTATGCTTTTACCCAGCTAAAAACCTCTTTTCCCAGCGCCTCTCTAGAAGCTTTCCTAACAGCTTCTCTAGAGGAGAGTTTTGGTTTCCATCCTATAACGCTTTTAATTTTGGATATGTCAAGAAGCATAAGCTTTACATCACCAGGCCATCCACGCCCATCAGGCATAGTCATTACATACCTGTATTGCACATTCTTTAAACCCATTTCCTCTACAACAATATCAGCAATTTCTTTCACAGTCACCCAATCCTCATTACCAATGTTAAACACGTGAAAGTTCCTCACCTTTTCAACATAGCGTAGAGTAGCTATGGTAGCTTCTACAGCGTCTGAAACATGTAAGTAGCTCTTTCTCTGCATTCCGTCACCAAGAATTTCAAGTACTTGCGGGCTAAGTTTGAGCTTATTTATAAAATCAATTATAACTCCATGACCAGATCTATATCCAATTATATTTGCATATCTACCAACAGCTGTATTAAATCCGTAGAGCTTTGAATAAGTATAGTAGAGGAGTTCACAAGCTGCCTTAGAAGCTCCATAAACTGATATAGGCTTTAAGGGGTGGTCTTCGGGAGTAGGTATCTTTTCTGCATCACCATAAACTGTAGAGGAGCTGGCAAAGAAATGTAGCTTCACATCACCTTTCCTCGAAGCCTCCAATACATTAAACGTTGCAACAACATTTTCATCAAAATGGATTCTTGGTTCTACAGAAGAAATTCTAACCTCAGGGTTTGCTGCAAAATGTAATACCACGTCTGCATCCTTAAATAGCTCAACCCATGATAAATCAAAATGCTTTAAATCAGCCTTAACCAGCCTGAAGTAGCTTTTACCAATATGATGCTCGATATTTTTAATAGAACCGCTACTAAAATTATCTATAACCACGACTTCACTAGCTAGGGATAGTGCAACAATGTGGTCAACAACATGACTTCCAATAAACCCTGCACCACCAGTAACAATAACTTTTCTCCAACGTTTCTGTATATCACTAACCATGTACTTCACCAAGCCTCTGCTTAATGAAATCCTTACTTATAAATGTTGCTGTTAACACATCCCAATGAGTGGATACAGAATATGTATATCTCGTCATGATTCAGAACAAATCTTGCTTAAAGAGCAAGAAATGATCCAAAAATGTTGTGTAAAAATTTTTGTTATTTAGTTGTAGAAAGCATTGCTTTACCTATTTCATAAGCAGCTCTAAAATCAAATATTCCCTTCCGCTCTTGTAATGCCTTCTTAATTAACTCAGCCTCTATTTTATTTTTAAGCGTACCTATAGCTAGTGCACCAACGCCATATACTCCAGGCACAACCTCCTTTCCATCCAACTTCGGATCAAGCCCCTCTATGCCATAGGGTGGAACCGCATTACAGTCTGCAACTACCTTCACTCTTTTTCCATATGTTTTTAAGGTGTTTAATGGGAGGAGCTGCACTCCTGGAGCACCTGTTGCAAGCACTATATCTGCATCCTCTATAGCCTTACCTACTTCCTCTGAGGCTCTGGCCTGAAAAGGCTTTACAACATCTGTCTTCAGCTCATCATTTATTTTAGAGGCTATTTTCTGAGCCTTGGCAAAATCTCTTGATGTTACAACAACTTTCGCTGCTTTCTCAGCAGCATAAAGCCACGTAGCTGCAATCCCTACAGGACCTGTGCCAGCTAGTACTGTAACATTTTTGCCCTCAATAACACCTAAACCCAGTTTCTGCGTCACCTCTAATGTTTTTACTACAGCTGCGCTAGCAGTTGTGTAAGAGCCCCTTGGATCAACTATTACTGCAAGTTCAAATGGAGGAAACATGCATTTCTTTATTTTTTCAACAACAGCGTTTACAACCTCTAAATTACTTCCGTTAACAAAAATCTTAGTAAATTTTACTCCCTTTGGACCTCTGGGAAAGAGAGCATCGTAAACTATTTTCTCAACATCTTCAGGAGTTACATTCTCATATTTGAGTACCATGACATCAGGTACAAGGTCTATTGTCATAAGGATATCAAATGGGCTAGCATGTTTATCAGTGTCAATGAATATGAATACAGGTTTAAATCTCTGTTCAGACACTACTCCCGCCCTACTTTTTCCTGATCCTCTGCAATGCTTTTAAGAGTTCTAAATCTCCTTGATAATCTCCAGCACATGTTGCTATAATTCCATCAACAAGATTCTCAAGCTTTTCAGCAAATTCAACAGCTTTATCAATTGTTGTTGTAGGGCTCCAACCAATCTTCTTCAGTATCTCCTTATTGCGGGGTGTCTCAATAAGGAAGTATGTGTATAGCGGCTTACCCACCTTTTTTATCTCCTTAGACACCTCTTCAAGTACTGGCAATGTTTCTGGTGTAAGCCTTGCAAAGAATGCAAAGTCCCATCCGCTCTTCACCCTTTCAATCATATCTTGCGCAGTAAACCCTGCTTTTGTTTTTTCACCATACCTCTCCCTTACGGGCCTTGGTGATAAGAGACATCCAAGTTTCAAAGCCTTTATCTTAACCTTCTCTCTCAGGAAATCCCTAGCACTCTCTGTTTTGCCCCAGTATTTCGGTCCCAAGGGCTCTCCATATACTGGCTCATCACCCATAGTCATAACTATGCCATCCAGACCCACAGCATCAGCTGCTAGCGCTAAAGCCCCTACTTCTACAGGGCCCTTGTAATTCAATATAAATATCGGTATTACTATCTTATCAGGATACCTCGTCTTCAGGACACAGCCAACTGCAGTACCACTTGGTGCAGGAACTCCAGCTGCACTATCAGTTATATTCCAGCCATCAACAAGGTCCTTGGTTTCCTCAGCCATTTTCAAGAACTTTCTTGTAGGAACAAACTCATGCAAAACTTTCATGATGTTCGCCAGGAGTAGCTAGTGTTAGAGTAAAATTTAAAAACTTATAGTAATATTATAACTATGTCTTTACAATAAGACCTTTTTCAATTAGTATACGCTCCACGTCAGCAACAACTAGTGTAGCATCGCGTGCGGCATCAATTTCTATGAGAACCCCCTTTCCCCTATAATACTCTATTACAGGAGCAAAAGTTTGCTTATATATCTTATACCTCTCCCTAACAACCTCAGGCTCATCATCCTTTCTCCTAATCAAAGGCGTGCCACACACATCACATATTCCAGGGGTTTTTGGAGGTTTCCATGAAATGTTATATATGGCACCACACTTAGGGCACACTAGTCTTCCGGATACCCTCTCTACAATTACCTCAACAGGAGCCTCAAAGAGAAATGCTACATCTATCTTAACTATTTTATCCAATTCCTCTGCTTGTCTCAATGTTCTTGGAAAGCCATCTAGTATAAACCCCTTGCTACACATAGGGCTCTGCAAAACTTTCTTCACAACCTCAATAACAACCTCATCTGGTACCAGAAGTCCTTTCTCAACGTACTGCTTAACTTTTAACCCAAGTTCTGTGCCCTTAGCTATCTCCTCACGAAATATATCGCCTGTTGAAATATGTGGAATTCCATATCTCTGGTTCAGCATTTTAGCATACGTACCCTTTCCGATACCCGGAGGTCCTATGAAAACTAGCTTCATAGCTATTTACCACAATAAATGTTTTTAGGCAGGCATTAAAAGTGTTATGAAGAATAATTGCTATGTATAGATAAGTTAATACTACCTTCACTAATGATAATTATTCACAGCGAATACATCAACATTATTTTGCCTATTGAGTAAAATACTATTTCAACTATATTGTATTACTATCAATTGTTACTCAAGGTAAACTCAGAGCTAGGCAATTTATGCTTGCTTTTATTGCTAATCTTCATATTTTTATCCAGCTAGTGTTAGGTATGAAAAAGTTTGTAAAGCATTTAATAATGTTATTTCTAACTTAAAACTAGGAATATAGCTTACAATACACTTATTTATACCGTTAAGGATTTTAATTATCTAGCTCATGTCTTTGTATAGGAGATGTTATGCAGATAAAGGAAGACAATATGAAGTATTTGTTTAAGCCAAGAAGTGTTGCAGTCATAGGAGCATCTAGAGAGCCTGGGAAAGTGGGTCACGCCATACTGAAGAATATTGTTGAGGGTGGTTATAAGGGTAAGGTGTATCCAATAAATCCAAATGCTGATAAGATACTGGGGCTTAGTGTATATAAAACTGTTTCAGATGTTCCTGAAGACATAGACCTTGCTATAGTGGTTGTTCCAGCGCAAGCTGTTTTGGATGTCATGGAGGAGTGTGGAAAGAAGGGTGTTAAGTATGCTGTTGTAATAAGTGCTGGATTTAAGGAGGTTGGTGGCGAGGGTATTGAAAGAGAGAAGAAGCTTATTGAAATTGCGAAAAAGTATGGAATTAGAGTTGTGGGTCCAAACTGTTTGGGTATAATGGATTTGCATACACCGTTAAATGCTACCTTTGCCTTAATGCCGAGAACTAGAGGGGGTATAGCATTTGTTTCACAAAGTGGAGCACTTCTTTCAGCAATTCTGGACTGGGCTCCTAAGGTAGGGATAGGGTTTTCAAAAATTGTTAGCTTAGGTAACAAAGCAGATCTCAATGAAGTAGATTTCTTGGCGCATCTGGGAGAAGACCCTGAGACAAAAGTGATATTGTTATATCTAGAATCCATAGTTGATGGAAGAAGATTTGTGGAGATAGGCTCTACTGTAACGAGAAAGAAGCCTGTAATACTGCTTAAAGGTGGTGTTACAGAGGCTGGGGCTAAGGCAGCTCTGAGTCACACAGGTGCTATGGCTGGAGGGGTTACGGCACTCAAAGCAGCATTAAGAAAGGCTGGGATTATTCAGGTGACAACACTTTCAGAGTTGTTTGACATGGCCATAGCATTTAATTCGCAGCCTATACCCATGGGAAATAGAATTGGTGTAGTAACTAATGCTGGTGGTGGAGGGGTTATAGCATCAGATCTGCTTGTATCAAAAGGGCTTAGGCTTGCAGAGCTATCGAAGCACACAATAGATTACCTTAGGAGTGCTCTACCTCCTGTAGCAAGCATATATAATCCTGTTGATGTTATAGGTGATGCAAAAGCTGATAGGTATAGAACAGCTATTGAAGCACTGCTCAGAGATCAAAACGTTGATGGACTTTTAGTCATATTAACACCACAAGCTGTGACAGAACCTGAAGAAACAGCTAAGGTCATAATACAGCTGAGCAGGGAGTATTCATCAAAACCTCTTCTAGCTATATTTATAGGGGGAGAGAAGGTGGAGAAAGCCACAAAAATGTTGATAGAAAACAACATACCAGTATATGAAATGCCTGAAAGAGCTGTTGTTGCTATGCTTGGACTTGCCAGCTACAGAGAGTTTAGAGAATATGTAACAAAAGTTGCGGAGCACATGGAGATTTTTGATGTGGATAAAGAAAGAGTTTTGGAGATTATTGAGGAAGCTAGAAAGCAAGGTAGAAAGGTATTGTTAGAACATGAGGCTAAGGAAGTTGTGAAGAGCTATGGAATTTCAGTAGCACCAACAAAACTAGCCATAAACGAAGATGAGGCTATAGAAATTGCGAGGAGGTTTGGATACCCAGTTGTGCTTAAAATAGCTTCTCCAGATATAACCCATAAATCTGATGTTGGGGGAGTAATTATGAATCTGAAATCTGATGAGGAAGTAGCTGAAGCATTTAGAACAATAATATCAAACGTAAGGAGATATGCTCCAACAGCTTCAGTTTATGGCATTGTTGTCCAGAAAATGGTTCCTAAGGGAAGAGAGGTGATAGTTGGTGCAACTAAGGATACGACGTTTGGGCATATAATAATGTTTGGGCTTGGAGGAATTTATACAGAGCTATTTAAGGATGTTTCATTCAGACTTACACCTCTTACACTATATGAAGCAAGAGAAATGGTGGCTGAGACAAAGGCCTACATGTTACTAAGAGGATTCAGAGGGGAGCCTCCTGCAGACATAAATTCCATAATCAATGTTCTTTTGAGGGTAAGCAAGTTAGTTACAGATATTCCACAGATAGCAGAAATGGATATAAATCCGCTATTTGTATACGAAGAGGGTGTAGGAGCCGCAGCAGTTGATGTCAAAATAGTTGTTGAATAAATGGGTAGGTGTATGAAAATGGTAAAAACAATATTTATAGTTGGTGAGAAAGGAAAAACAGTTTTAATTTATGGATTGCTAAAGAAGTTCTTAAATGAAGGAATGAAGGTAGGTTACTTCAAACCTATTTCAAAAGCTAGATATAGACTTCCCTCAATGGTTTACGTAGATCCAGATGTTCTTGCTATAAAGCAGGCTCTAAATTTAGAGGATAAACTTGAGGATATGAATCCCATTACAATCACTAGGAACATTTTAGAGTTCAAGAATAGTGTGGATTTGTTGAAGAAGCAGGTTGAGGAGGCTTACAATAGAATAGCTAGTGGGAGAGATATTGTTTTAGTTGAGAGTTACCCAAATCTAGAGGTAATGACATCTATAGGTCTGCCAGCACCTCAGCTAGCTAAGATGTTCAATGCTAAGACGGTATTTATATTGAATGCTAAAGATAGAGATGTTATTGATGAAATGATAGACAGAATTATATTACATAACTGCTACTTTGAGCATTATGGAGCTAAAATAGATGGTGTAATAGTAAACAATGTACCTATTTACTATAGTGAGAGAGTAGAGGATATCATAGTGCCAGAAATAGAGAAACTAGGACTTAAAGTATATGGCGTTATTAGGGAAAGAGTGAGACTACTAGCACCCACAGTCAATGATGTAGTTGAAGCCCTGAATGCAGAAGTATTAGAAAATAAAGACAAGCTTAACAACATTGTAGAAGACATAGTTGTCGGTGCAATGGCTCCTGCAGCAGCTTTAAGATGGTTTAGAAGAGCTGTTAATGCAGCTATAGTTACCGGAGGGGACAGAACGGATTTAATAATGACAGCACTAGAAACAAGACCAAGTGTTGTGATACTCACCGGAGGTCTATATCCAGATATAGGTGTTTTAATCAAGGCGCGTGAAGTTGGCACACCAATACTTCTAGTACCCTACGATACCTATACCACGGTTGAAAAGCTTAAGGAAGTGCAATCTATAGTAACACCCAGTTCACTAAAAGTAAAGGAGACTGACATCCTTGAAACCATTGAAAAAGAGATTAAGTGGAGAGAACTAGTGCAACAATAAAAAAGAGTTTATCTAAAATCATCTTATTTTTCAACTCATTTTAAATCTTAATAAGCATGAATAGATAAAACAATTGATATCAACATCGAAGAACAAAGAAATTTCAATGATTAAAGTATTTTGTAGTTAAGCTATGAATATATGTAAATACCTGACTTCTTTTTCTGATAGAAGTTAAATTTCTAGACCCACTACACACCTCTAGATGACTTCACTGCAGTAATATAGAGAAAGACTCAGATAGGAGCCCTATGGTGTTGGGCTCTATAACCACCATGGAGTATAGGCAAAAGCTAGCGAACCTATGCAGAGATATATAATCCCGCAAATAGAGCTATAAGTCACAGATACCATTAAATACTGTTAGTGGGGCTGTTTCAGAGTTGTTGATTGGAGGTTGGGTTTGTAAGCTTATGGTTTTATGCATTTATGCTGATGAAGAGCTGTGCCCTGATAAATCGTTAGCTCAACTCTCCTAAGGGACTCATGCAATTAACTTCAATGCCTATTGAATTCTCTCTAGAGGTAGTAATACTACCAATGGGGGGTGGGTGGGAAAGCTCATGGATTTAGCGAACAAACGTGAATTGATGAGAATGGGCATCTAGGGATAAATCAGAAATACTTAGTCTGCACATACATAGCCACTACCTCCAAACTCTACTGAGGAGATGTCCATTTTCATATCCTTGGCAAGCTTTAGTATGAGTCTGGCTGTTAAAGCGCGTGCTAATCCAAGTGCAGCTTCACATGCTGCGGAGGTCTCTTCTGATAAATAGTATGGGGCTGATTTATCAAATAGTATTTCAGAGGATGGGGGTAAACCCTCTTCCCCAGCCCATATGGCTAAGACTATTGGGACTCGGGGTAATGTATACACCTTTATGGCAGCATCTCCTATATCTACTGGCTTAAAGTCGAATGGTTTTGCAACTGTATATAGCATCTGTGGATCTCTTCCAAAAATCTTCTCAACAGCACTAATATTCCTTCTAAGATTAGGGCAATGAACAAAGGGGCACATCTGTCTTGATAATGAGATTAGCTCTCCACTCTCTCCTACATCCATCTTTGTTTCAGCATAGAGTGAGAGAATGAAGTATGTTCCAATAGCTTCTTTTGGTGTTAAATATCTATCCAAGATATCATCATATATAGCTCCAGTTTTGAGATCTAATGCAAGTCCAAAGAACTTTAGCTTATCCCCCTCCTCAAAACCCAGTCTTCCAGGCAAAGACGCTATCTTGCTACGTACCTTTTCCCATGAGTAACGCTCCCAAAAAGACATAGTTATAAACCTCCTTTATACTACAACAATACTACAACAAAAAGCTTTATATATTTATAGTCTGATCTCTCTATGCTATAAATGGTAGAATGGTGAAAACCCACAATGCTATGGGAATTCGCGATTACATCCCCCTTTAAAGGTTTTTCTACAGATTGAATCTCCAACCCATTAACCTTATTTTATTTGGATTGCTACGGATTTATCGATTATTAGCCATGGTTAGCAAAACGCGATGCTTATTGATTAAGGAAGGGCTGCAGAAGAAAAACCGCATATTTTCCTTCGCATTTCTGTTCGAGAGAATGAGTGTTTAGGCTGTTACAGGTTTGAAGCTATTTTGTGAATAGCTGTAAATGCTTGGCTCTTAGAGCAATGTTTAAATAACTCTCCACTTTATAGTTTCTCGGATTATCTGCACTGAGTTGATATAGAGATTCAGGTGGGGGCCTCGTGGCGTTTGGCTCTACAGACACCCATGGTGTGTGGGTGAAGTGGGTGAACCTACACAGAGGTGCAGCCCCACTAACGGAATCGCAATTCACAGATAACATCGAGTAGCGTTAGTGGGGAAACGCTGCAAATGGAATCTGGCCTTCTCTCTACTATAAGAAGTGGAGGGCTTTCTTTAGGGTGTTCACAATTTCCTTGCATCTATTTTGGGCTATATCTGTAATTCAATTTAGATGAGATTAATGTTTTTCGCAATTTGGTAAGCTGCTTTTAAAGCTTCAGAAGTTTTTGGTAAGTTTAGTAGTGGAATTCCGTTGGCAGCAAATTCAGCCACGTTCTCATCATTAGGAATTGTACCTACATACTTTATTCCATTTTGAGAAGCCCATTTAATTACTGCTTCCTCTCTTCTTCTTGAGAGTCTATTCCCCACAACATATATCTCATCGGCTTTCAGCTCTACCTCCTTAATCACTTCCTTCATCTTTTCAGCTGTTTTTAGGCTCATGAGGGAGTTGTCAACTACTATAATGAAGGTGTTTACATGTCTGTCTAGTCTTCTGTTTAGGTGTTCTAAACCTGCTTCCATATCCATTAAAACAACGCTGTAATGCTGGACTAGTTTACCTAGAATTCCCGAGAGTACTGCATTAACGTAGCAGTAGCATCCCTCGCCTTCACCTCTACCCATAGCTATGAAATCAAATCCCTCTGCTTCAACTATGCAGTCTCTCATAATGTAGTACTCTAGAAGAGCAGTTTTTTCAAAACCAATATTATCAAGCCTGTAAAACCCTTTTCTAAACTCCTCAGATACATCACCAATGGTTTTGCTTATAGCTAGCCCTAAAACTTGTGGCAAATTTGTTGCAGGATCGGCATCCACAACTAAAATATCGTCGTCATGGGAGCTTTCTAGCAAAACCTTGAGTAAAAGAGCAGCAAGAGTAGTCTTACCAGCACCACCTTTTCCAGAGATAGAGACGTAAAAAGGTCTCTTAGCCATGCTACACACCATCACCTCCATCACAAATGGAAGCCTCGTCTTTTAAGGCGGGGAGGTGCTTTATTGCCCAGTACAGTGGGATGTTATCCCTATCTTCTTTGAAGCCACAGTTTGTGCACTTCATGATTCTAGCTCTCCTAGTCTTCTCATCAAGTACTAGTTTGCCTCCGCAGACTGGGCATATGGTGCTGTAGAGCCTCTTCTCCTCCCAGTAAATGCCGTACCACGAGAGTACGTTCTCCAGGTACTTTATAAAGCTGTATAGCGTTCTCTGGAGGGGCGTCCCGTGCAACAAGCTGTAGTCTGGCTTATCGATTAAGACTAGCGGTTCTTTCCCATGTCTTCTAGCCATTCTCCTAACCCTTTTAACAATCTTTGCAACTGCTTGCTGTACCCATCTCTTCACAGAGCTTTTTAGTGTTAGTCTAATCAGAGAGCTATATACCTTGATTTGTTTTTGTGTTAGGCAACCCTGGTTGTAGAGCAGATCTCTATGAAACATCAGCTCCCTTACATGCCTCCACCTATTTCCCCTATTCGGTGGTCTAAACTTCATAGTCTTAATCAGCTTCTTGTTCCAGAAGTGTGCAACAATTCCATATGAGCTGTTTACATCTACAACAACAAGTAATGGATCTCTAGGCATCTCAACCCTATTGATTTTGTGCAAAACTATTTGGACAACCAACCTATTGTCTCTCTCAAATACCCTAACATACTTCTTATCAGGTTTCTCTGCAAATCTATTCTCAAGCCATTTCAAAGCTCTCTCAGGAATTTCGAGCTCTACCCTCCTATTGAGCCTCAGGATAAGCTTGTTACCCTTTATATATGCTCCCTTCTTCTCGTGAAGAGCGTCTACAAGTGGAAGTCTAAGAATGGTTCTGTAAGGTACAGGGGTTTTCTCAACCCCTTTAAATAGGTACATGGGGTCTTTGGAGTCTACCAAGTGCCACCTCCAATAGCTTGGAACCCTCTCCCAAAGCTTCTCAACAACTTCTTTAGCAGGCTCTAATCCGAGTCTCTTACACCAGTAGAAGTGTGATGCTAGTACCCCGTACTCCTCAATAAACTTGACATCCTCTGATAAGGGGTACTGAAGCGTTAGCACCCTGAAGTCCTCCTCAACCCTCTGTATAGAGGTGGACAATGAACTCCACCCCCTTCTCGTAGTACTCTCTAAGTCTCGACTGCATGGATCTAGGTATGTATATTATCAGCCTACCACCACCATGACTCGACAACCTAGCTCTGAAGACAGCTACTAAACCCATAACACCACCAAAGTAATAATTGAGCAAAAAGCTTATAAATCTTTTGCTACAGCATCTATTTTCGGTGTTGGGTGTAGGCGAGCTTAGCAGGCTATGAGC
>JAPWTX010000065.1 GCA_028275825.1 Ignisphaera sp.
TCTTTGCCTATCGGTATGAACCCTGCTTCTACCCCTACACCAAATTCGCAATCATTGTAACGCTGTAGAGCCTTCTCCCCTCTAACTCTAGCACCCAGCATTGTTACTTCAAGTCCTATTGGCTGTAACGGTAAGCCTGTCTCCACAATGCAGCCTCTAACCTCAGCACTACTGAAAAATGCGTTAAAGGCTCTTCTAACCCCCTCTAACTTAGTTGGATTTAAACTACCAACGCAAATAACAACCATAGCTCAGAACACCAACTAAGCAGTAGCTGTCTTGAACTGATACCGTGTGTCAAGCCCATAAATTTAAAAAGATTTAAGAGGTCTAGAAGCTTGTAGCTAACAACGACTTCAAGTTCATGATAACTATAGAGTTTGTTAGTCGCTTTCAGAATGACTAGAGCAAATGGTAAAAATGTGAAGTGATAATTCGCGAGCTGGAAAATTATGAGCATTGACAAAGCTGAAAAGATATCAAATCTCTTGAATAGATACAGAGTTCTAGTTGTGCTCATGACGAGCACCTTTAAAAAGTTTGATTTCTATTGTGAGAAAAGGTTTAGAGGCATAGCTTTAAACAACTCTATAGCACTTCTACCTAGTTCAGAAACTGCACTAGCTTTTACAATAGTTGCCGAGAGAAAGGGACATGATCTACTACTCCTAAGGCTGGGGGAAGGACTCTACATATTATTTATAGCTAAGTGCAGTAACAGAAGGTTCATCTTTAACAACATGCTTATCAGAGTATTTAAGAGAAGTGGCGTGGTTATACCAAGAACACTTAGGTTCTACACACCCATAGCAATATTTCGCACAGACTCATGGACTGAATTCGAGTACTACGAACTCTCAGCAATAAAGGAGTACTGCAGTGACTATGCATACATGCAAGCAACACCAATGAGGAGGAAGGATTTTGAGCAAATTTCTAGACTAAAAACAGTTATAGAGAATAGCAGAGAGCTTATGGAGGTGGTGAAGAAAAGCGGTAGCAACATAAATAAGATATTTAACCAGCTACTTGGATAAGTCATTCTCCTCCCTATTCTGAAGGGCGAAGGACTTTCTTCAAGAGCTCAAGGCTCTCCATATCTATTTGACTACACCTGCCATAGGATGGATGCGAAACGATGAATTAAAACTGTTTCACAACTTTATATGGTATGCGAAACGCTGTTGAAATGCCAATAACTGCTGGTACCTCCCTACCTGCGCATGTTGAGCAATATATGTTCTCAAATATTCTTAGATTTTATTGTTTTTAATCAATTTCTTTTGTGTTTAGCATTCTCATTTCTGTTTGCTGCATTTCTTTTTCATGTTATGTTTTGTTGCAGTAAAGTGATTTTTATTGAGTCTATGATCTTCTGAATTGCTCTGCCTTGTTTTGTTAATTAATTTGATATAGTGTTATATTGTTTTCAGGATTCTATTTGTAATTGAAAGACCTCTACTTATAGCTGGAAAGGGGATTAGTTTTGTGGGGTTTTTTGAATCTTGCAATGCTGAAGGGTATTCCTAGAGCCATTATAACTGCTTGTATGAGGAATGAGTGCTTAATGGCAGCATCTAGTTCCCTTACTTCGATGGCTGGGGGCTGTTGCGTATTCATGGATTCGCCTAATGCAATTAGCTGTGATGCTACTTCATATGGCATATAATGTGTCATTGTGAGTATTGAGAAGTTGAGGCTTAGTATGAAGCCTAGATTGAAGCTCAGTGTTCTTATTGATGAGGCTACACCTCTTCTTTGTGGAGGAACTGAGGACATTATGGAGCTTGTGTTTGGTGATACGAATAGCCCTGCACCTGCACCAAATAGTGCTTCACCTATGAGTAGTGTTGTTATGGATGGTAGCTTGGTGAAGGTGTAGAGCCCTGTTGATGCAATTGCTAGCCCAGCTATGGTTATCGGAACGAAGCCTACAAGATCTGAGAGCCACCCACCTACAACACCTGAGACTAGATATGCTAACTCGAATGGTATTAGAAGTAGTCCTGTTAGCGAAGAGCTAAAACCTTCAACAGTTTGAAGATATATTGAGAGCAATGTTAGCGAAGCCCCGAAGCCTATTGAGTAAAAGAGTTGCGCCACTATACCTCCAGTGAACTGCCATATCTTAAAAATCTTGAGATCGAGAGCTGGTGAAGATGTTTTTAACTCCCAGAGTACGAATATCCCAAGCAACACTATTGATGTTACTAGCAACCCTCTTGAAGTAGAGCCATACCCATAGCCTATGAGTGTTAGGGAAATCAACAGAATCGTTATTGATGTTGTGAAGAGTCCAAAACCGGCAAAATCTATTCTAGGCCTTTCAATAGATCTATAAACCTCTTTCAAAGTCTTTGAACTCCAAAACCATGTCAGCAACCCTATTGGAATCTGTGATAAGAAGATCCATCTCCAGCCAAGGAAATCAATTATAAAACCACTGAGTGTAAGCCCTATCACAGCCCCAGCTCTCCACGCCACTTGCGTAAATCCCAGCCACCTCCCCAACATATTCAAAGGAATGTTGTCCGCTAGTATAGTGACAGAGAGATTCATTAGAAAAGCGCCTCCAAGCCCCTGCAAAAGCCTGGTTAACGCAAGGACATATGGATGCGCACTAAAGCCAGAAGTCAGCGCACCTACTGTAAACACCAGAATACCTAAGTTAAATAGCTTCACCCTTCCAAAGAGATCTGCCAACCTCCCTACAACAAGCTGTACAAATGTAGAGCCAAGCATATAGCCCTGAATAATCCACATCATACTCCAGATATCAGCACCAATATCATGTGCAATACTAGGTAAACCAACAACAGCAAGCCTCGCATTATAACCCGTCATGAAGTTAGTCAGAATAGCAACAGAAACCACTAGAAAAATCCTTCTTCTATCACCTACCGCATTACACTCATGAGAAGAAACAACATCTTCTTTGTGAGTACCAGCCCCCCACCCACGCCAACTCCTCAACTCTTCATTAAGCACATCAGATTCTGACATAAAGACACCTCACTAACCTCCTCCCAGCACTAGAAAGCGAGACTTTCAGTTGCGTACACTTCCCCCAAGCCTACGCACCATCGAAGGCACTAACCAAGCTTATAAACATCAGCAACTTATAAACCTAACTCTAAGTCTTAAACATCAATGAAAATAAGTGTTACAAATGATTATGAAGACCGAAACAGCCCTAGTTCTAGAGCATGTAGCACTATAGTTGGCCCATAGATTCCAAAACCTGCTCCCGCCAACAGGGCTGAGAGAGCTAGAAGCACTACCGGCACTAAAGAGTATTTTTGTTCAGGAACTTTTTGAGCCATATACCCTTACCTTCAAGTACTCTAAGTAATATATAAAGTATTTTTAAGTTTTTTGAGCAACAGTAAAAATATTAAAATATTATTGTTTATAAAAAGTGTTTTTGAGCCTAGTATACACCGTATTTGAGAACTGCATTAATATACGCTCTCACATTAGCAACAGAAGTCCCAGCAGGCAGCTCGTTTACTCCAGGTGATAGCATAAACCCTCCTTCAGGCTTTATCTTGTTTAAGAGATTCTTTATATACTCATCTATTTTCTCTGGGGTTCCACCTGCTATAAGTGATACTGGTACTCCTCCCATAACCGTTGTGTGACCTTTTAGAGCTTCCCAAACCTTTATGAAGTCCCTGGGCCTCTCAAACCAGGCTATGCCCCAGCCCTTTGGTAGCTCAAGTATTGTCTCTACATGTGGCAGGTGATCCCCCTCAAAGAATATGAACCCCTTGTAGCCTTTTGCAACCAGAGTCTCAATTATCTTCTTCAAGTAGGGCCAGTAGAACTCGTTGTAAAACTTTGGTGGCAGCATCTCATTTAGATGAAGCGGTATGAAGAATTGTGTGAGTGGTGGTGTTGGTGGTATTGCTGTAGCCACCTTGAGGATGTGCTCTACAAGCACTTCACATGCCATTTTGAAGTCGTCTGGATATCTCCTAATATCGAGCATAGCACCTGTTGGGTGCCTGAGGAAGTCTCCAATGACATCTGCAGGTGTGTACGCATTAGTCATGGGGAATAATGGGTTGCCTCTCTTCATAACCTCTGTGAAGAGCTGTGCCTGGAATGTAGATATCTTTTGCATTGTCATGCCAATTCTTATCCAAGCACCATTCCACTGAGCAGTACCTGGCTTACCCAGCCCTGGGCATGCCCTAGGCAGTATTGTGCTATGGATAAATTCCACAGGGTTCTCTATGAGCTTCTTGTACTCCTCAGGCCTCATAAACTCCCCTCCTCTAAACTGTGGGTGATAAGTGGGAGGAATTTCTCTACCAGCCCATTGACTCCACCTATCCTTCAAAATGTCGTGCACGGGCCCTGTTAAGAATCTTATGACATTTGAGAAGTCTGGGAAGTCAGCAAATGCTAGTGCAAGTATGAAGCCCTCTAGCATCATAGGTGCGAACACTATGCCCCAGTCACTTGGGAAGTCATGCAAAAACTTGAGCACTGCTGAAGGGATTTTGTCAAGCTCATAGGACAAGTCATACCATGTAATACCAGTATAGCTACAGAGGAAGTCTCCTGCAACACCTGCTACAGGAATTCTATCAGGAGTCTTAAGCTCTATAACCTTTAGAAATCTATCAGCCTTCTCCTTAGCCACTACATCAGGTTCTTTCTCATGCCTTTCAATCCATTCATCTATTGGCTGTTTACTCACATTCTTCACCTCTTCTTTTCCTCCATCCACTTTAACATAATTCTTATTCCCATTGCTGC
>JAPWTX010000066.1 GCA_028275825.1 Ignisphaera sp.
AATACCTTTGACTGGTCTCCTACTTCTCTGGCTTTCTCAAGCTCACTTCTCTGCCTATATATGAACAGCGCTTTCTTCATGGCATTTGCAAAGAGTTCTTTTGATAGTCTGAGCCCCTCTATGGGATCCATTCTGTATGTGAACTGGTCTAGGACAAACCAGCTGCTGTAGTTTGTTTCTATTGTTGCGAGTAGGAAGTCTACTAGTTGCCATATGTCGCCTGTTCCCACAACTCTGTCTTCATCATTGCTATGTGTTTTTGCTGTGTTTATGTGTATTGCTAGTAGTGGTACGTCCATGAACTTTGCGAAGTGTACAGCAAATGCTGGTTCTACTGCGTACATGAGTTCGTGGCCAAAGTCTATGGTTACCCCCACAATGTTTTTACCAAGCTCTTCATTTACTTTCCTTGCAACTGCTATTGTAGCATATGTTGTTGGCAATATCATGTTACCTTCTTTAGGCTCTTTAAGCTTTGCTTCTAACGATAATTTCAAACCCCTCTTGCTTGCTTCATTTGCCAGCTCCTTAACCCCGTTTACAAAGAGCTCGAGTTTCTTGGTGTAGTTAGCCTCAAAACTATAGTCCCAGCCATCTTGCCCAGGCCAGAAAGAGACCACATCGACGCCAAGCCTTTTTGCTATATCCATAGACTCAACAAGTATCTCCATAGACTTTTTCCTTAGGCTGGGATCAGGATTTGTGAGGCTTCCAAGCTTAAGTAAGGGTATTCCTGAAAGATCTGTTGCCAGACCCGCTACCTCCATACCCCTAGATCTAGCCATGTTTAAAACATCGTCAACAAGCTGCCAATTAACATTAAGCTTTGCATCCAGAAACTCGACATTTATCGGCGTAAAGCCCCTTATCCCTGCTCTCCAAATTCTCTCAATCTTAGACTTGACATCAGAAGGAAGGTTAGGGAAATAGCCTTGAGCCATAAACCTATCGCTAAAACCTCCAGCAGCCCAAGTACCACTACCAAACTTTATATCAAAGACATCAAGGAACTCATCAACGCTCTTACCCTCCAAAAACCCTGTAAATTTATCTAATAGCTCCAGATTTTGAATCCTCATCTAATTCACACCTAAAAATAACAGGTTATGGGAATAAATATAAACTTATATGAACAGGGCCCAATGCCCCCGACCTTTCTCCCCACCTTGAAATACAAGTTTACTGAATAGTTCATCACCTCTTCAATATTCATCCACATCCATATATATCATCATCAGAGTTGTTGAAGATGGGCAGAGATCTACACCAACCTTTTTCATGTCTCTACCTCCACATTCAAATGCCTTGAGAAAGCCCATTGCTAAGAATGGTTTTTAGTACATAACTTAAATAACTTTTCATACATTCATCAAAGAGTGGATAGATGTAAAGGGTTAGGCGCTTACATACTCGTAAACCATGTCAACAACATCTTGGAAGTCTTTATGCCTCCTATCTCTAGGTCTAGGTAGCTTCACCTCTACTATCTTTAATACCTTTGCAGGTCTACGCGTTAAGATAACTATCTTATCTGCCATCAATACCGCTTCTTCAACATTGTGAGTCACCATGACTATGCCTTTAACTGTTGTGACTCCTGAAAGCCATAGATCTAAAATCTCTGCTCTAAGTGCTTCTGCTGTGAGGGGATCTAGCTGGGAGAATGGCTCGTCCATTAGCAGCATCGTAGGCTCCACGACAAGGGCTCTTGCTACATTAACCCTCTGCCTCATTCCCCCTGATAATTCAGTAGGGTAAAAATCTTCAAAACCCTGGAGACCTACAAGAGATAGATACTTACTTGCCTTCTCTCTTGCAAGATGCTTATCCACACCCTTGGCAATGAGAGGCAGCGCAACATTATCTAGCACAGTAAGCCAGGGCAGGAGAGTAGGACTCTGAAAAACAAATCCAAAGGAAACATTAGGAGCGGTAACTATAGAGCCACTATCAGCCCTCTCAACTCCTGCCATAATTCTGAGCAAAGTTGATTTGCCACAGCCAGAAGGACCTAGAAGAGCGACAAACTCTTCTGCAATATCAAGAGATATACCATCCAAAACCCTCAAAACCTTGAGACCCCCACCAAAGCTCTTAATAATATCTCTAAGGCTCACAAGCACTGCCATAACCTACAGCACACCTTTACAACAACCATTTTGAGTCACCCCAAACATAGGAGTTACTAATTAGAATACTTTAAGCAAGGGATTTAAAAGCTATGATAATACCTAGCACTCTAACCTCCTCTCTACCCCACTCCCAGCCATAAATTTCAAAACAGTCCAGAGTTTAACAACCCTTCACTCATTACCCATGCCCAGCAATAAACAGCTCTAAAAGCCAATGAACTTTACCCTCCCCTATATAACTTTGGGTGATTCGTTTTATGATGATCTTAAGGAATCGTGTGGAAGCCACATGATGTTGGGCTCTAGAGACGCACATGAATCTACGGTTTCAGGGTTTCTGGCTGGGAAATTGAAATAATGTGATGGCAATTCATGGGCAAACAATATTTTTGTGTATAGGGTAGTTATTTCTGGGTTCTTTTCAAGAAATTAATATAACTTGGGTGTCGTCTTCGCTTAGCTTGAAAAGTCTTAGATATGTGCCCCAAATCAAAACATTTCTAATTATATCATTGTTTATTCGTTTGTAGTGTTTTTCAACTATTTGTATGAATTCGTCTATAGGTATTGATTTTCTTCTCTTCAAAGCCTCATATATTTCGTGAAGAGGTTCTATCCTATTTTTCAACACAATTTCTCTAAGCAATGTCCTCAACTTTTTTGGGTTTGCTTCTGCAATCATTTTCCCTGCATTAGTTATCCTAAGGTATCCATTTTCATACTTAACGAAACCCAGAAGCTCTGCCATATCTATAACTTTCGGAAGAAGCTCTATAGATTCTTCTACTATATCTCCAATATGCATGGGGTCAGCCTGCCCGCCTAGGCTGTGGAGAGCTTCTATAAAGCCAATGACATGGTCAGGCAAAATATCGCGTGGCATGAGTGAGCTGCTATCGCTTTTTTGAGACACTTTCGTTGTTCACCTAAAGTTATGTTTTCGTAAAAAGCTTTTTAAATCTATGTACTTCAAGTAAATGAAAGAGTATAGTAGTGTGCTTTGCGAAAGGTGATATAATTGAACTATGTAATTCTATTGCTAGCTACGTTAGCTAGTTTTGGGAGAATGCTTGTAGCCTACATTATCTCTCTTCTAGTAGCTCTATCACTTGGTATTGCCATGGCTAGGAGGAGATATGTTGAAGAGATACTAATGCCTATTTTAGACGTTTTGCAGTCAATTCCCATACTAGGCTTCTTTCCTATAGTCATAGTAATCTTCCTGTCCTTTCTACCCAAGGGCATAGGTCTAGAGCTTTCCGCAGTGTTTCTGCTGATTACAAGCCTTCTTTGGAACATGATATTCGGCGTATATTCAGCAATAAAGTCGCTAGACCCTGAAATATTTCAAATGGCTGGGGTGTACAGGCTTGGAACCTTTGCTAGACTTTTCTTCATATATATCCCTGCTGCTAGGGGTGCTATAGCGGCAAACAGCATAATTTCATGGGCAGGCGGCTGGTTTTTCCTAACCTCTGCAGAGGTTATTGCGTCAGGTTCTGAAGAATATAAGCTACTTGGCTTGGGCAGTCTTATAATGGATCTTTATAGCAAAGGTGATGCACTGGATCTCTACATAGCTGTTGCACTCCTCTGCACTATAATAATGCTTTCATATATCCTCATATTCAACCCAGCAACAAATATCGTTGTTCAAGGAGTGAAAATAGCTTCGATTACCAAGGCGTATTACCCACTTCACAAAGCTGTTTCAACAATTTGGAGCACTTTAATGTGGCTTGGGATAAAAGCAGAGTCTAAAAGAAGTGGCGTAGCAAAGGCAAGTATAGCACCACTGTTTATTGCAGTGCCAGCAACCATAGCGCTTCTCTCAGCCTCAATTAACCTGGTCACTGAGCAGCTGAGTTTCATTACAACATTTTCATGGAACTTCCTCCTATCACTTACAAGAGTGTGTGCCGTAATCCTGCTCGAGTTCTTCATCGCCATCCTCATGGCTTACCTCTCAATAGTAAAGGGCCAAAGCTCCGTTATAATACTTGCAGGAGAAATACTTGCCTCTATACCAGCCATTATCTGGTGGCCCCTGCTATCCCCAATCATAACATCTATGCCATGGCTGGTCTCGCTAATAATCTTCATCCAGGGATCCCTCTGGTACGAATTCTTTAATGTAATGCTCTTCGGAGTACCAAAAATTAGAAAAGAACTTTTAGAACTCGCATCAATCTATGGAATCAAAGGACTTAACTACTTCAAATACATATTCATACCCTCACTACTCCCATCAATTATGGCTGGCGCGCTAAGTGCTTGGGGCGGTGCATGGAATGCTACAATAGTTGCAGAATACTTTGGCCTCGGAGATAACACCATTGACTTAGGAGGCATCGGAGCGCTACTAAACAAATACGTGAATCAAGGTGACTTTACACACATTGTATGGACTGTTATCCTCTGGGCACTCCTCATAGCAACCATAAACAAGCTTATCTGGTCAAGACTATTCAAATCAATAGAAAAAACATACATAGTGGAATAAACACTCAAACT
>JAPWTX010000067.1 GCA_028275825.1 Ignisphaera sp.
AAAGGCTTGGGGCCAGAACCTTATGTGTATCCGCTAGCTGATTTGGATAGGGTTAGGGAGTGGTCTTTGCCTGATCCTGAAGCTGGCTATCCCATTGGTTATGCTGATCCAAAGCCTATGATGTTGTGGGAAGAGCTTTTTGAGTTATTTGATAGGGTTAGGGAGCAGGGTGGTTTAGTTGCATTTAGTTTGCATCATTTCCTGTTTCAAAAACTTATGGATTTGATACCTCTGGGCAAACTTCTGTATGCTATTCATAGAGGTGATGAGAGGTTTGTAATTGCTTTGGAGAAAGTGGCTGAATACCAGTTTGGTTTGCTTAAAGTGGCTAAAAGGTATGGGGGAATAGATGTTGTGGTAGTTCTAGAGGATTTGGGGGATCAGAGGTCGCCACTAATAAGACCTGAGCATTTAAGGAAATATTTTCTACCGTATTATAAAAAGTTATCTACAGAAGTAAATGAATTGGGCTCTCTACTATACTTTCATAGTGATGGAAATGTGATGCCACTTGCAGATGTGTTGCTAGATTCAGGTGCACACATATTTAACATACAGGATGTAGTTAATGGAGTTGATAACATAGCTAAGAAGCTTAGGGGAAGGGTGTGCATAGACATTGATGTTGATAGACAGCATGTAATACCATTTGGATCCAGAGAAAACATATTTAAACACATAGAAAACATAGTAAAGATATTGAATAGCGAGAAAGGAGGTCTAGCACTACACATAGAGGTGTACCCACCAACACCACTTAAAAACATAGCTTATTTAGCAGAGGCTTGCTATAGATACGCTTTTAACCTAACACCATAGAACACCGCACTTACTATATAATACTAGCTATGAGAAGCATTAGAAAGAGCATTAGGGTGAACATTAATGCAGCTAGCTCGATTACCTTTACTTACTTACCGCTCCTAACAACGTCAAAAAACTCTCAAACTCACCCCAACTCCATCTATAGAGTACTTTAAAGCTGAAACCTCGCTACTTAGAGTGGGAGAGGCCAGCAACAAATTGTGCAAGCCCTTGTAGTTTTTGCAGCTAGCGACATAATTATGAAAAATCAGTTATGTAAGCACTGACCTCCTCCCCACCATGAATGGCGAGGGTTCCCCTAGTGTGAAGAGGTTTGGGATTACATCCCCCTTCAGGGTTCAATTCCAGGCCGGGTCTCTGGCCCACTACCCCTATCCATTGTACTCGGGGCTGTGGATAAGCTGTTTATCATTGCTAATAGCTCAGAGAATTTAATGCTCATCACCAAGAGCAATCAAAATAGAGAAAGTTTATAAAAATTTTTATTCATCATCGTCCTTTTATGGCGGGGTTTTCAGTTGTAAAGCATGTTTTATTAAGTGGGTTAGAAATGGTTTTTAGGTGGAGCAATGAATTGTAGTTTGTGGTGAGGGTTTTGGTCAGGGATGTGAAGTGCTTTAGTAAAGTAGGTTGTGTGTCTGCTATTGGCATGGGTACGTGGGGTATTGGTGGAGGTTATTGGGTTCCTGACTATAGTAAGGATGTGGAGTGGGTTGAGGTTTTGAAGACTGGGGTATCTCTTGGAATAACATTTATAGATACAGCTGAAATGTATGGTGGGGGTCATAGTGAAGAGCTTGTCGGCATGGCTATAAAGGGTTTTAGTAGAGATGAGGTGTTTATTGTATCGAAGGTTTGGCCTACAAATGCTTCCTATGATAATGTTTTGAAATCTGCTTATGCTAGTGTTAAGAGGATTGGGACATATATAGACCTCTACCTCTTGCACTGGCCAAGCGATGTTGCTCCCATATGTGAAACTGTAAAAGCTTTTGAGAAATTGGTGGATGAGGGCATCATAAGGTTTTATGGGCTTTCAAACTTTGGTGTAAGAGGTATTGAGGAGGCTAGGAGCTGCTCTAAGAAATATGATGTTGTGGCTATAGAGAATCACTACAGCTTGCTTCATAGAGATGATGAAGATAGTGTGATACCTTATGCACAAAGAGAAGGGCTTATATACATTGCATACACACCTCTTGAAAGAGGTGAGCTAGCGAGAAGCAGGCTCTTAGCTGATATAGGTGGTAGATATGGGAAAACAGCTGCTCAAGTAGCTCTCAACTGGCTTGTTTGCATAGATAATGTTGTTCCAATACCAAAGGCTGGTAGCGTTGAACATGTTAAGGAGAACGCTGGTGCCATGGGTTGGAGACTTGCAAAGGAGGATTGGCTTGAGATAAGCAGAAGATTTAGTAAAAAGAGTTAGTGTTTTACATAAAACACCAACCCTGATTTCTTAGGCATGTCTGCAGTTACCTGAGTGCTGGACCACGTAGCTATTGATGCATCCCCACCAATCTTCATAACATTTTTCAACGGCTTAGAACAGCTTATAATCACCCTCTTATCCTCACCATGATTCACAGCTATGACGATGTCTGCTTGTTGCCCATAGAATGCCTTTACCTCTACCTCAGCTGACGAAGCATTGTAGCGTATATCTATACCGGTTTCTAGAGCTAGAGATCTGAATATCTTCTGCACCCCACCACCCCAGTCCATGTACTCTGCTACTGCTTGAATAAGTTCTACTGGTAATAGCATTGTATAAACACAGCCTCCTCCCCTCCTAGCTCTAAATAGCACAGGATTTCCATTGCTATCAACAGCTAGTACTTCTGCATCCACAGACCTTGCTCTATATGTATAGATTGGTATAGGTGTATTAATCTCTATCTCCTCGCCATTCCTAATGATACCAAAATCTCTCACAAACCTCACCCCAACTCTGCCACAGTACTTTACCCCCATAGACCCAGCTTCAAGAGTGTTTTCCAAGCCCATTAACTCAGTCCATAGATGTGTAGATGCTTCATGTAGAGCTTTGAATTCTCCTAACCCTTTTACAAGGGATGTATATATATTCCCCCCACTCTCTACGTAGTTTAGTAGTTTTCTCCATGTTGATGAAAGTGCGACTATTGTTGATGGCGATACAAGGAGTTTCCTAGTTTTAAATGTTTTCTCTACATCGATCTCATATATCATGGTGTTATCTATTCCAGCTGAAGATAGAAGTATGCTTGCTGTAAGCAGTGGTTGTATCGATCTCCAGAACCCTAAGACATCTCTATATCGTACAAATTCATAGTCTTTAAATATGTAGAAAGGTATTATAATCGATGTTTCTGGAACTCTTCTAAAATCTCTATGAATCCCAAGTTTCTCAATATCCTCAACCTCTTTAGCAAATCTTTTAACAACCTCGGCAACTGGTTTTAGAGAACCATCTTTTCTAACAATTCCAAAACCTAGTTCTAGAGGTCTCCATTCATAGGGAGGATCACTCTCATGCATAAAGTCAGAGAAGCACCATATAAATGCACCCGAAGCATTGTGAGCTAGAGCTGTGTAGAGTACTTCGTTTACAAATTTAGCATGATTCTCTTCTGAATACTGATACGTGCTAAACCCGAACTCCTCTAGGATCACAGGTATATCACCATCGTTTGAGAATAGCTCTAGCATAGCACCATATGTATAGCCATGCCTTATAGAATCAGTATCATATAGATATAGATGAGGACCTACATAATCTACATAATCTCTTACACTAGGTGTTTCCTGCAGATAGCTATCAGGTATATCACCAGAAGACACAACATGATCTCTATCAATACTTTTAACAGTTCTAGAGAATGCTCTCAGTAACGCTAAAGCCTCTTCCCTACTCACAGCCTTTTTAACCAAGCTTATCTCATTACTAAGAATCCACCCAGCAATAGCTGAATGATCCTTAAACTCTCTAACAACTCTCTCAACAAACCTCATAGTTTTCTCAATAGAATCAGATCTATACAAATCCTCAAACCTTGTCCAAGGTATCCTCCAATTCTTACCACTCATATGACCAACAATTAACGAAACAAACCCCGCAATACCATTTTCATTCAGCATATCTAAAAACTTTCTAAGCCTCTCTAAAGCATACGGATAGACATCAGCACTCTCATCAGCAAAATCCTCATCCTTAATAAAGAACCTTACAGCCCTAATACCAAGACTCTTCATAAGCCTTACATCCTCCTCAATAGCCTTCTCATCCCAATCCCTCCACATCCTAATATTAAGCTTCCTAGGCCAGTAATTCACACCCAACAAAAACTTGAAGCTACTACCTATCAGGAGAACATCTCTTTCTTTATACATCTCCAAAAATTATCTCCTCATACTACCCAGATATAAACATTCTAAAGAAAACTCTTTTTATCATTTTTAAGGCTCTAAAACTACTTCAGCCAATACTTTTTGTACATTATTCTTAAGCCTAAATGCAACTATATCGTAAAAAGCGTTCATATCTACGGTGTTCCAGCCATTTCTTAAGCTAACCTCTTCCTCTATTACGTTACCTAGTAAGCTGTATTCAGAAATATCAAGCTTTACATCTTCTGAAACATATATTCTTAGCTTCCTTACTTCAAAACCTTTTAAAGGTATGCCACCAAACCAGCCAAATAACCCAGATTCCTCATTTTTATAACTCCCATCATATATCCATATCCTTACAGGTGTCCATGGTTTTGAAAACACGTCTCTGAG
>JAPWTX010000068.1 GCA_028275825.1 Ignisphaera sp.
AGATTAAGCAGGCTGTGAAAGGCGTTGTAATATCTGGTGATGTATATAAGCTCCTAGGCGGAGACTTAGCTGCACTTTCCAAGGAGTTTGAAGCATCGTCAAACTATATTGTGCCAGCAGCCCTACTGAACAGCGTTTCTGTTGCTGGTGAGTAGATGGCTAGCAATGCTAGGGAGTTTAGGGAGAGCCTTAGGCAGAGGATCTGGAGGGAGATGGAGGAGAAAAGTATTGCCAAATTCCCGAGGCCAGTGTACAGAAGGATACCAAATTTTGTTGGTGCTGAGGAAGCCGCTGAGAGGCTTATAAACACAGACTTTTTTAGATGTGCCCAGGTAGTTAAGGTCAATCCCGACTCTCCTCAGAAACCTGTTAGAGAGGCTGTTCTTAGGAGGGGTAAGATGCTAGTTATGCCAATGCCTAGGTGGCTGGGTCACTAGCTGTTAGCATCTATGGTGAGAGGCTTGGCAAGGGAGAGGGGTACTCAGAGCCAGGGTACCCAATACTTAGGGAATTCAACAAAGTCTCCGAAGAGACACCAACAACCACAACAGTTCACAACACACAGGCGGTTAACCTCCACATAAATCTAGAGCCATGGAACCTCACAGCAGACCACATATTCACACCAACAAAAAGCATAAAGCGTGAGGGGGAGAAGAAGAGACCACCAGAACTATTGTGGCAGCACCTAGACAGGGAAAAGATTGAGGGGATACCCCTCCTAAAAGAAATGCTTGATAAGCATATATTAGAGAACAGGGAATAACAAAGCCTTTAACCTCCTATGTAGAGACTTGGCTTAGTATATGGATGGAGAGAGGTTGATACCATGTCTAGGAGAAGCATGTTCGAAGCTTTGGCATCTACACTACTGTGCTTCATGACAAAATTTGCTTTTGTGTTTAGATTGCTAGGGTGAGGTGGATTTATACAGTGTGTCTATTTCTCTAAATACCTCTTCCAATGCAAGGTAACTTCTTTTGAATATTTCTAGCAGTTTTTTATATATAGTGACTTCGCTTTCTGTTGGCGAATATATTTGCAGCGGCTTGTTAACATTTTTAGCCTCTCTTAAGCTGCTATATATCTTTAATGCGTATGCAGCTGTTATGCCTGCTCCTAGTGCTGCCACCTCCTCTCTGTATCTCAGCACTGCTACTCTTCTATTATATACATTGGAGATTATCTTGGGCCATAAACTACTTTTAGCACCTCCTCCAACTAGGGCTACAGGCTCTTTAACGTCTACATCATTTTCTAGAAAACTCACCATAATTAGCCCTAGGTTGAGGGCTATGCCCTCTAAAACAGCTCTAGCCACATCGCTATGGCTATGGCTGAGTGTGAGACCCAGCAAAACACCGCGTGCATATGAAGACCACCACGGAGCTCGCTCACCCATTAGATATGGTAGAAAGATCAGCCCATTTGCTCCTGCAGATGATTTCTCAGCCTCTCTATCAATTAACTCATATGGTGATATATCTACAACACTTGATGCGAATTTCTCTAAGAGAAACACATTGTCGCGAAACCATCTGAGAGCAGCTCCAGCTGTTTGCATAGTTCCAACAGGTGTGTAGAGATATGGATCTATATAAACCATGTTAAACAACCTCATAGACTTATCTATAAGTGGGTTGTTGGAGATTAGTGAAAGCCATGCAGAGGCTCCTAGATATGTATAGCTATCATAGACATCTGTAACACATGCACCAACAGCTGTGCACACACCATCCCCACATCCTAAAACTATGGGGGGTCTATGGGGAAACCCAAGGCTGTGAGCAACATCGCTATTCATCTCACCCACAATAGCTGTCGAAGGTTTTATTGGCGGAAGTTTATCAGAATCAATGCCAATCTCGTTCAAAATGTTTAGTGCCCAAGTCCTTTTAAATATATCGAGCATAGCTGTGAGGGATGCATCAGAGAAATCTGTTTGAAATGTGCCCGTGAGTCTAGCAACTATATAGTCCTTTGGCTGTAGAAACAAGTATGTTCTATTATATGTATTTGGATCATTTCTCTTTAGCCACAAGATCTTTGCAATAGGATATGTTGGGCTCAGCCTATTGCCTGTCACGCTATAGAACTCATAATCAGTAAAAGTAGTTCTAATAAACTCTACCTCATTAATGCTTCTCTGATCCATCCATATAATAGCGTTCCGTAGAGCATTCCCATCTCTATCAACAGGTAGGCAAGCCATCATCTGACCGCTAAAGCTTATGGCCTCAATCTCACTGGGGTTCACCACCTTCAACAACATCTTTGTAGACTCCACGAAGGCGCTCCACCAATCTTCTGGCTTCTGCTCAGCCCATAGAGTATGTGGATAGTGTGTTGGGTATTCAACTACAGCAGAAGCCACAATATTATGTCTATCTACATCAAATATCACTGCTTTATCTCCTGTCGTACCAATATCGTGTACGAGGATATACCTACCCATAGCTACTCAACGCTAACTCCTCTCCAAATTTCATTCATCTGAGATATTATCTTGTTTGATGTAGCTGACTCTACAACACTTTTAAATAGCGAGTATTTAACTGTAGCACAATCAGCACCAGCTCTAAAAGCGTTGACTAGCTGTGTAGGTGTTCTAATGCTAGCAGCTATTATCATAGTCTTAACCCTGTGCACCCTATACACTTCAGCTAGTTGCCTAACAACCTCTACACCATTGTAACCAGCTTCATCTACTCTTGAAACAAATGGCGCAACATAGTCAACACCAAGCAGAGCTGCTACCACACCCTGCACAACATTTGTTACCGCTGTAGCTGTCACCCTCACCCCAACATCCTTCAACACCTTCATAGCTTTCACACCCTCACTATGCATAGGTATCTTGATCACCACTTTCTTAGGATCTATATTGAAAATTGTGAGAGCGTTCTTTACATACTCATCAGAATCCCTGCCAGGTACTTGAACATGAAACTCGTTACCCACATACGGAATAAGCTCCTCAACAAGGTTTTTCAGATGAACCTTCGAATTACTGTTAAATAGGAATGGGTTTGATGTAACCCCATACACAAATCCGCTTCCCATAGCTTCAACAATTTCATTCTTTACTATACTATCTATATAGAGCCTCACATCGACACACCCATTAACACAGTCTAAGAATGTGTTAAGCGTTTGCCCGGGTTTAAAACTGTGTAGTAGTGGTATTAAAAAAAGAAAATGTATTGTTCTATGACTATGTTTTTAGCTAAGAGCATGCATAGCTATAGTAACCAGGTGCATGGAGCTGTGGACTAGATGGCGAGAGTTGCTGTGCTAATGCCAAAAGCTCTGTTGGCGGTATCTTGAACCAGTCCAGCATTAGTGAGTATGTAGCGTTGCATGGGACAACTTTGTATGTAGGTGTATTGATTACAGCTTTTTCTGGTAGCTTCATTATGCCAGTGACTAGGTAGTAACCTGCCCACACAGCCCAGTAACCCATTGTATGAGGATGTTGCTGAATGGATAACGCTACCTGGCCCTTTGCTATCATATCGACCCATTCAGGAACTTGCGCATCAAATCCAAGTACATAGAGATCTACACCAGGTGTTATTTTGTTGTCAAGCAATGCCCTTACTATAGCCATTGCCTGAAGAAGGTTTGTAGCGAAGTATGCAGTCACTGTTTTACCATATTTTGGAACAATGGCACTTGCCTTAGCATAGCATTCAGGTAGCTGGTCAGGGTCTACCTGAACCTCTTCAAGAACTTGCGCATCTCCGCGATCTATATACGGCTTTAATGCATCCATAAATCCTTCATATCTCAGGTAAGATGTTGGTATACCTGGCAACCCTCTAAATATGATTATCTTCCATGGTTTTGGAACACCCTTAGCTCCTAACCAACTTAAGAAGGCCTCAGCCTCTACACGCGCAGCCCATCTGTTATCTGTGCCTAGATATAGATCTCTTGCAGTCTGATCTGGGAAGTCCCTATCAACCATAATCACCTTAGCACCAGCTTGTCTAAGCTGCTTAGTAACATCTTGTACAGCATCAGAAACAGGCCCCACAATAGCTATGTCAGGTCTCAACGAAATTGCCTGCTGAATCTGAGAAATCTGTTGATCAAGACTTGTTGAGTCAAATCTTCTATAATCTACATTTACACCAAGCAACTTCAGCTCATTAACAGCTTCCTCAACACCCTTAGCTAGTATATCCCACCAGGGATTGGCAGGAGCGGGATCGAAGAAGAATATTGATATCTTCTTAGGCGTAGGTGTTGCTGTTCCTCCTATGGTTACTGTTTGCATCACTGTCTGCATTACTGTTTGTGTAACTGTTTGTGTTACTGTTGCTCCTGGTGCTCCAGATGCTGTAACTGTTTGTGTAACTGTTGTTGGTGGTGCTGTTACAGTAACTGTAGCACCAGGAGCTCCAGGAGCTGTAACAGTAACAATACTGAGAGTTGGTGTTGGAATATACTGAGTAACAGTAGTAACACCAGCAGGACCCC
>JAPWTX010000069.1 GCA_028275825.1 Ignisphaera sp.
CTAGAGCATTAGAGGTGGCTTTCAATATTGCTTCAACGTTGCATGCTTTTTATTGGTCTACGTATAGTTTGTATATGTTCAACTCTATAACATATCTTTTCACAGTTTGTGCGAGCTTCTCTATAAACAGTTTCTCTATATCTATGCCTATAATCTTGGAGATTCTGTCTATGAATTCCTTAGCTTTAGTTGTAGACCATATGTATCTCGAGGCTAAACCAAGTTTATACTCTTCAGCTTCGCCTAGGCCTTTACCAACATACTTAGCGAGCTTATCGCTACTAGCTATAAAGTTGTTTAACTCTTCTAGAAGCTCTAAAGCTCTATCCTTGTCGAGTTTCTCGTAGAGAATCTCTTTAAATGTTGAATACATTATGTGTGCAAGCATTGGACCTATATTAACTCCTCCTACAGAGTTCTTAGGTAGTTCACCTGGGTTCTCTAAATAGTCGCCTGAGTGTATCTTTAGGTAGAGACCATGTCTTCTCATAAGCGATGAGAACTCTCTAACGATTACTGGGTCTACTCTGTTCCCTGGACAAACCTTTGTCCCTACATCAGCTACCCCAAACACTAAACGATTAATATCGAAACCCCTGTCTCTGAGCATAGATATAGCTTTCGATACAAAGTTTTCAACAATTTCCAGAGGCTTATACCCCCATCTATCGCTACCAATCTCATACTCAAGCTTTACACCATATCTAGACGCTATCTCTTCTGAATACATTATAAGATCTGCAGTTCTCTTAGAAGCTACTTCTACATCTGCATACCCATCCCTACTCTCTAGATCAATAGTTGTATCTATATGTATAACATCGAAACCTGCCTTAATGAATAGTTCAAGCGATTTTAGGAAGTCATTGAGAGCTTCTTCGTATGAGTACTTCTTAGCTATATGCTCATCCTTTAGCCATGGACCTCCATGGTCAAGCTGAAGAATTATAGGTGTAGATATGCTGTATTCTCTAGCCATATCCATAACATAATTCTTGAAGTCTATAGGAGTCCAACCTGTGTAGCCCCCACCTCTATCAACTTGGTTTAAAGATGTTGCAAAACATATAGGTGTATTGAGCTCTTTAGCAATCTTTATATAGGCTTGAACCACGTGCCTAGATATAGGTGATAAGCATAGAAGTGTTGCTTTTCCAGGTAGTTTACACGCTTTATCTAGAGTAGATCTCACACCAATCATAGCCTTAACCTCTTAAAATTCATAGCCTTTTTCATGAGCTAGCTCAACTACTTCGTTATAGGATTTAGGTCCCTCCATAGGACCTACTCTCCCAACCTTAATAGCTCCAGCAGCATTTGCGAAGAGGAGAGCTCTATCTAGTTTCCAGCTCTTTATATAGCCATAGATAAAAGCTGCGTTGAAAACATCTCCAGCACCTGTGGGATCAACCTCTTTAACGAGTAGAGCAGGTGCTTCAATAGCATCGCCACTTCTTGTAACTGCTAATGACCCCTTCTTACCTCTTTTAACAACGACAATCTCTACATCTGGACCCCATTCAAATGCTCTACGTATAGCTGTATAGATATCGTTTGTAGCTGTAACCATTAACAGCTCGTCTTCACCTGATAGAACTATATCAGTATACTTGATTACGCTCCCCAGTATCTCCCTAATCCTCTCAATAGACTCCAACTCTAACCTTATATTAGGGTCTAGAGAAACAACCTTACCACTACTCTTAGCTACCTCAACAGCTTTTACACAAGCATCTCTAGCAAGTTTACTTATATACATTGTTGATCCAGAGACGTGGAGAACGCTTGCTCTAGCCACATAATTAGGGTCTATATCGTTAGGAGATAGTTTTGCAGATGCAGAGAACTTCAATGTGAATACAAACCTTCTGCTACCATCAGATCTATAAGCAACGAAAGCCATAGCTGTCGCAGATTCTCTATCAACTCTAATCCTAGAAACATCAACACCATCAGACCTAAGCCTCTTAACAAGCATCTCACCAAAATCATCAGCACCAACAACACCAATAAAACCTGTTCTCAAACCAAGCCTAGCACAAGTATCGATAGTAATAGCAGGTGCACCACTAGGAAAAGGACCTACATAATCCCCTGGAACAGTATGCATAACATCCTTCTCCTTCCTAACAAACTCTACAAGTATCTCACCAAGAGACACAACATCGAAAACCATACCTAAACCACCAACATATCCACAGAACAAAGAAACTTAAATATTTAAAGCTACAACAAAATATCTCCAAAGACCATAACTCTATCTTCTCTACAAGATCAGATACTAACACTAGTTGCTCCACTCCGACCTCCTCCCAGCTCTGAAGAGCGAGGATTCCTGCTAAGGTGGGGAGGTTTGGGGCTACATCTCCTCTTCTCGACTGTTCAACCCCGGGCCAGGTCTCCAGCCCACTACCCCTCTCGAGACTCGGGGCTATGGATATAAACTGCTTATCATTGCCAATAACTCAGAGAATTTAGCGCTCATCACCAAGGTTAATCAAAACAAAGAAAAATTATAATCCTTTTCATTCATCTCCACCCTAAAGGACAAGGCTTTCAGTTGTAACTAAAATAACCCTAATACGTCTAACACTAAGTTTATTGAGAAGCCTCCAAATTAACATGGATGCATTTCAAATTTTGCATAGAAATTGAGGAGTGCATGCAATAAATTAGAAACACTATGAGCCCACTTCATCAACATAACCTCAGCATCGCACCACACATCTTCCAATACACATCAAAGCACATCATTAATTTAACACCAATAGCTCTATGAATCACACTCTCTTAAATACACAGTTCGTTAAGTAAGATTGCTGTTACCACCACTATAATAACTAGTGATATGAGTGCAGATTACATGCCATAAACTAGGTCATGACCTCAGATTTTTAAATGCTAAGGTAATGGAGCTTAATGTATTGTGAAAAGGTTTACATCTCTCGTAAGCCAAGTATATTATTAGGAGGCTTGAAGAAGAACTATAGAGGGAGGTGTGTTATGTTTTAAGGGTTGTTAAGGAGGTTGGGATTAGGTTTATGGGTAGGGAGGCTACTGTTACAGCATTATTTGATACTGGGGTTCAGCTCTCATATAAGTTCATGTGGTTTGATGTTTTTCATCGCATCATCTCTATTCCCCTGCACCGCTCCTTGGGTCTGCATATGCCTTGGGGGCTTTCAGAGCCACCCCAGGGACCCCACATCTTGGGCTGCTGCCCTTGGGGAGAGCCCTCTGCGGGCTCTTCACCCCTCACAGGGAATCTCATGAAAATGTTTAGTAGTGTCAAACCTTATAAACCTGTGTGAAACTAGAAACAGCTACGAAAGGCTCTAACTACACTATTATTAGAAGAGGCTTCTTTGAGAAAGCGTTTGGAGCTACATGGACTCAGTTGCCAAAGCCTGTCAGGCTCTATCTAGTCAATGGAAAGTTTGTTACTGCTGATAAATATGCCGTTATAACAATAGTTATAGATGATGTAGAGCTTTCACCACTAGAAACAGTCCTAATCTTAGACGAATTTGTTGAGGAGATTGTGATTGAGGGTAGAGGTATCAGGATGCCTGACGCAGTAATTGGTGCTGGTACAATGGATAGGTATGGCATTGTTCTAGACCCTAAGGAAGGCGTTAAGGTTCTTGGAACAGGACTTCTACTCTAATTAACCTCAAAACAATACCCTATTACAACTAAAAGCCTCGCTTTTCAAGGCTGAGATGAAGAGAAAAGATTGTAAGGAAACTTCTCTACTGGTTTGCTGGTGGTTGTCGCCCTAAGCACATGGATGCGGGATTGGTAACCACTAAAGAGATACATTATATGGGGGGATATCTGACCACCCCAACTGCTCTGCAGATGACAGATGTAAACTCGAATAGATGCGGAGAACCAATGAATCGCCCAAAGAGAGCCCTCGCCATTCAGGGCGGGGAGGAGGTCAGATCCTTAAGTATAGCTTCAATGTCTTCCACATACTTCTTAGCTTTCTCAAGCTCCTCTACAACTTCTTCCTCAGAAAGTGTTCCTTCATGATATCCAAGTATGTGGAGGTAGTAACCTCTAGCTCCAAACCTATCCCTTAAATCAAGTTCTGCAGCTCTAGGAAACTTCTTCTCGAGCTCTTTCAAAAAAGTTCTTCTCTCTGTATAGCTTTCAGGTTTCTTAAAACCAAATTCTGTTAGGAGAGCATCTGTAACTAGGACTACTGCTAACCAACCTTTTTCACACGCATCTCTAAGTCTAAGAAACTCTCTATCTCTTCTAAACTCCTCAACCTCTTTAAAAGCTAAGCTCAAAGCCTTTTTAGCCTCATCAATAAAAGTACTACACAATGTTCAAACCCCCTAGATGCGCTACATTAATACTGGTGAAACCTAATAAATCTTTGTAGTTCTATATATCGGCAG
>JAPWTX010000029.1 GCA_028275825.1 Ignisphaera sp.
GGCTCATCAACCCAGGACACGGGGTCTCTGCGAGGAATCTCATCAACTATTAGGTTAAGCTCTACAAGTTTGTGGAGCAGTAGTATCCTTTCCCTAGTGTAGAGGGTATCTGGATCCTCAACAGCCTCTGCAAGCCACTTCCTCTCATCGCTACTTAGAGACGAGACGAAAATGTCAAGCTTCTTCAGATCAATAAGCTTCTCAATTACTGCATTAACCTCCATCCGCTTAAATAAAGCCTTCGAAGCATGTCAGGGTTTCCACCCGTTAGCCTCCAAACCTTATCAAAACTAGGCTGTTACAGAGCTGAAGATAAGTTTAAATATCTGTGAATATCTGTAAATACTTGTCAATAGAGAGTAATGTTTAAATAGCTCTATAACTACTATAGTTTCTTGGATGATCCGCACTGCGGTGACATAGAGAGATTTAGATGGGAGCCCCGTGGCGTTGGGCTCAACCGGGGCCCATGGGGTGTGGGTGATGCTGGTGAACCCACATCGAGGCCCAGCCCCGCAAACCCGTTTAAAACTATCTACAGCTATTCACAAATATTGAAAGCGGGGAAACGCTATAGTCTATAGCTCCACTCTCTTTAACAATACCTATAGCCTTTAAGAGATCAACACCTTGAACAATTTCACGAAACTCAGACTCATCTAGATATTGAGGAACTTTCTGAACAACTTCATCAGGAACTCTCCTAACACTATCTGACCTCCTCCCCGCCCTGAAGTGCGAGGGTTCCCCTAGAGCGAGGAGGTTTGGGATTACATCCCCCTTCGGAGGTTCAATCCCGGGCCGGGTCTCCGGCCCATTACCCCTATCCTAGATGGGACTCGGGGCTATGGATAGACTGTTTATCATCGCCAATAGCTTAAAGAGTTTAACGCTCATCACCAAGATCAGTTAAACAAAGAGAATTTATAAACTTTTATCATCCCCGCCTTAAAAGGCGAGGCTTTCAGTTGTAAATAGTTGTGCAAAGCACCTTTAGAAACATCCAAAACCTCGGCGGTCTTGTCATAACCAAGCTTCTCCTTAACCTTATCAAGAATCTTCCTCCTAACCTCATCACCAAGAACCTTAACATTTATCCTCTCAAACTAAGATCTATCAACTTTTAACTCAATCATGAGTTCACCTAAGAGTTCACTACTGCAAAATAGTGTGAACTATTATCAGGTTGAAATACTTAGAATAGAAAGGGTCTCAATTGTTTATGCGGCGGCCGGGATTTGAACCCGGGATCTCCGGCTTGGGAGGCCGGCGTCCTAGACCAGGCTAGACGACCGCCGCTTCTTTACTCTTTTTGCTTATTTTGCCAGTTTTTTAAGTGTTTGTTACTGTAGATTTTATACAGTTAGCGAATTGCGATGTTAATGTTGTGTAAGAAGTGATTTGGGTTTAAGTTCTTTGATTTGCATTTGGGGAGGTTTATAGGATTGGTGCTTTGATTATATCTGGGTAGTATTCTCTAAGCACTCTTTGTATGCTTGCTCTTGGTATGAAGGATCTGAGGGCTGAGAATGCTATGCTGTAGTATCTCTCTGGATTTGTTCTATATAGCTCGAGAATTTGTAGGAGTTTTGCCTTTAGCTCGCCATACTCTTTTTCATTTATTTCACCTGCTTTCTGGCTGTAGACGTCTATGGGCTCCCTGATATCTTCTCCGAAGAGCCAGCCGTTGACGTTGTCCACTATGAACTCCAGCACCCCTCCATCCCTCGATGCTAGTGAGGGGACACCATTTATCGCTGCCTTCATGTAGCTTGTGCCACATGCCTCTAGCCCTGAAAATGGTGTGAAGAGCAGTAGATCTCCTGAAGAGAGCAGGATCCTAGCTTTATGCACATCATAGTCAGGCACATAGACCACGTTTGGCAGTTCGTTGTGCAGCTTTCTAAATATCTTCATGTACTCTAGCCCCACAGCATCTTGTGGATGAGCTTTTCCACCGAGGACAAAGAATATGGGCCTGTCTTTAAGCTCTCTCACAAGTCTTATAACCATCCATGGCCTCTTATACTCTGTTATTCTCCTAGCCCACACAATGACAAATTTTCCATCGAGTGAGACATCCTTTTTGTAGTTCTGTAGGAACCCTTCTAATCTCTGCTTCAACTTCTCCCTAGCATCAACTAGGGAATCGAGGTTCAGAACCTTGCCTTCATACATCTTCCTCAGCCCTTCATCCATCCACCTCTCAACATTAACACCATTCGTCACATATGTGATTTTCTCACCAAAATGTGGAAATATCTTCAGCAACACATCGTAGTGCTTTGCTGAGACAGCAAAAGCCTGCTCAGCTACCGCAAGACCTATCTCAGTTAAAAATACCTCTTGCTCTATAAATCTATATCCATATTCTAGGGCAAGTAGGTCTCGGGGAAACGATGGATGGCCCCATATACCAGCAGTATGTATAACTATTCTAAACTTGCCTGGTATCCTTAGCTGTAGGGGGAGCAGAGCTGTGTAAGCCTCCTGAAGATCTATATACCCTATATCACTTATCTTAACATTCCTAGTTATGAACTCTGCAGACGCCTTTGCAAGAATAGTGTACTTATAGAACTTCTCCTCAGCACTATCCTCAATATATATCCTATCAATGAGTTTACCTGCCCATGCAGGCTCTCTAACACTGAAGAAAACAACTTTTGAAGATCCATAGCCATACTCCAGAGCCTCAATAGAAACCTCACTCCCGCGAAGCCCTATAGTAAACTTGTCCACAGGTTTCAGCACACTAATGAATTCCTGAGGCTGTGGCTGGGGCTTTGGCTTTGGATTCCCCTCAGAATCAAACTCGTAATCTACATAACCATTTCTGTAAAGCAGGCTTAAAGCAGTGTAACTCATACCAATTTTTCCTGCTGCATATAACTTGTCTCCCTCCAAAACACCCAAGCCACCAGCATAAGTATAACCCTGTTCCAAAGCTAGATCAGGAGTTATGCTAATCACATGAACCTCTTTTTCAACAGCCATAGCAATACCCCCAAACATCTTAAGGAATAGCAACCAGTAAGATTAAATATCTTTTGTAAAAACAGTTTACAGCTGAAAACCTTGCTCCTTAGGGTGGGGAGGAGACCTGCTTTCTCCTACACTTATGTATTTCTTTAATATGGGAGATCTTTTGACTATTTCATTGATATCCTTAGGCATCTTTGTGAATAGAAGATCAAAAATGCTCTTATGCTTAAATAGAATAGCTAGAGTGCATTGCGCTAAAGAAAATACTGTCTGCTGCTCAAAGGGGTTCTGAGCAAAGTTCTCTACGCAGTCTCTAAAATAGGGATTCTCATATATAGCAATCTTGATTAGTGTAACAATATTCATCCTCAGAATAACCCTATTATTATACACGCCTTCGAGATAAATCCTTAGAACATGGCTTCTCGGTGTAACACTACACTTAGCAGTGTCACAATCTAACACATCTACATAGATATTGGCTCCATTAACCCTGTAAACCTCTTCAATGCCGTGGTGAAAAACAAGTCTAAATAAACCAAACCTACTTTTAAATAATTCAACATTGTTATACCTCCTAACTATCTCCTCAACAGCCTTCCAGAAATTGATCTTTGTAGAGTAGTTGTGAATCTTGTAGAGATCAAGCATTCCAGAAGTGAGGCATGGGGGATCCAAGCAGTGTAAATCATACCTCACACAATTCATAACCTGATCATACACACCTCTAATAATTATCTCTACAGCCTCTGCAATCTTCACCATAAAGCATCCTCAAAAAATACTATCTTTAGTAGCTATATAAATTTTTCAAGAGGTGATGTCTTTGCCTATTTAATGCTATATAATGTAAAACTTTCAATAGAAATATTTTTAGTTATACATCAGACCAATGAAGGGTAGTTATATAAAACTATCTACGACATTGCTATAGTAGCTTTGATGTAAGTCTCGCTGGCATTGAATGTGTTTTGTGGTGGTGTCGATGGGTAGAAGGGGTGGTATGTCTGCTTTTCTCGGCGCTTCACGAATTATTCTGGGAAACCCCATGTTCAGAGCATTTCTTCGTCTAGGCTTAAATAGTGCAACATGCTCCTTGATCGATGGAGGCTCTGTTGCTGAGCCTGGAACTCTTATTCACTACTCTCTACTTGAGCTTGAGGGGGTCCCCCTACAATGCTCGTTAACAGCACGCTTCTTTATAAACTTCTTCAACTCTATCATTAAGTTCAGTGTAAGGCTTCTCGGAGGCAATATTGATGATGTTAAGGATGCTTTGAATATACCTGGCATTAGGAGGGGCATTGAAACAGTGCTAAAGGGCATTGCTCTCTATGGTGTAACAATTCCTCAGATGCTTCCAGCACCATTCATGATTGTTTGGGATTTCACAAACATGTGCAATCTTCGATGTAAACATTGTTATAGAGCTGCAGGCAAGCCTCTTCCAAACGAGCTTACACTTTACGAGAAGCTTAAGCTAGTTGAAGAGCTTGATAGAGCAGGTGTGGCTGCAATTGCTCTAAGTGGTGGTGAGCCAACTATTCACCCAGACTATCTAACAATTGTAAAGGCGTTGGCGAAAAGAGAATTCTATGTAGCTACAGCAACCAATGGCTGGAGATTTGCAGATATAGACGAATTGAAGAAGGCTATCGATGCAGGGTTAAACTATGTGGAGGTGTCAGTAGACTCAGCACATCCCAGAAGACATGATGATTTCAGGGGTGTTGAAGGTTCGTGGAATAGAGCTGTAAAGGCTCTTGAAAATGCTGTAAAGCTTGGGCTAAGCCATGCAATGGCTGTTACAATAACAGAGTACAACTTTGGCGAGGTTGAGGATATTCTGAATCTTGCAGAGAGTATAGGGGTTAAGAGAGTTGTTTTCTTCAATTTTGTACCAGCTGGAAGAGGCAAGGATATTATAGACCTGGATCTAGACCCTTTCGAGAGGGAGGAGCTTATGAGAAGGCTGTATAGGGAGATGAAGAAGAGGAAGATAGAAATATACACCACAGCACCAGAATATGGCAGAGTAGTGATCCAGATGAGTAGAGGTAAAGAGGTTGCACCAACACACTTCGTAGCCAGAGGAGACCCTGTGACAACAGCTATAGCTGAGTTTATTGGTGGTTGTGGAGCTGGAAGAATATATGCCGCCATACTCCCAGAAGGCACTGTAACACCATGCGTATTTCTGCCTATACCTGTTGGCAATATCAGAGAGAAGCCATTTGCAGAGATATGGAGCAAAAACCCGTTGCTCAACGCCCTTCGAAACAAGGATAATTTGAAGGGATTCTGCCACAAATGTCCATACAGAAATGTTTGTGGAGGTTGTAGAGCAAGGGCATATGGCTATTTCGGAGATCCTCTTGAGGTTGATCCAGGATGCATTTACAATTACAGCGCTTGGAGGAGGCTAAAGGAATCTACTATTAGAGAAAGAGAAGCCGCAGCACATACTATCAAACCCAAAATCACTACTGCAATATAGTTAGCGTTTCCCCGCTAACGGTACTCGATGGTATTTGTAAATATTTGTGATTCCGTTAGTGGGGTTACACCTCTGTATGGGTTCACCAGCATCACCCACACCCCATGGGCCCCGGTCGAGCCCAACGCCACAGGGCTTCCACCTGAGTCTCTATATCAACTCAGTGCGGATCATCCAAGAAACTATAGAGTATAGAGCTATTTAAACATTACTCTAAGAGCCATGTATCTACAAGGTATTCACAGATATTTAAAACTATCATCAGTTATGTAACAGCCTTGTCGACAAATTCATTGCTTCAGCATACTGTTTTATTGTTATATCTCTGTGTTGATCAATGCCATTATCTAGCTATAGCCATCAAATGAGTCTCCCTCGCACAACACATTCATAAAGCTTCAGAAATGCGTGAAGATGTAGCTTCATAGGAAACTATTATTTTATTAGCCTATACAATCCCTGTGCATGGGTTGAAACTGCTCCTTAGTATAGCAGTGTTTAATCTGGTCTTTATAATGCTAGCGCTTTCTTGTGGGTTTTGTGGGTTTTGGTGGGGGAGGTGGTGGAGCACGTCCTCTAGCTTCTTTCAACCCTATTACATATCCTATTACAAGTGCTATCACAAGCAATATAGCGGAAATTGCTATGGCAATACTTGGTTTTAAACCCATGTATATTGTGACAAGTGATGTTAGTGTATTGGTGATGAACACAGGTATTGTTGTGGTGGCAAAAATTGTTGTGGGCTGAGGAACTGTTAATGTGATTGTCACTGTTGTTGAAGTGTTTTGGTGTGTGGTGTTTGTTATGGGTATTGTTGTAGTTGTCAATGTGTTGGTAGAGGTGTTGGTTGTGTCTTGGGCAGAGCCTTGTATTAAGAGTAGCAATACCAAGATTGGTAATGCAAGCAGCGTAGTTTCTAGCATAATTTTGCGCAACTCTATCACACCTTCCCTATAGCAAGGTGTAGATATAAAAGTGTTTTACCTCATGCCAAAACATTGACTCCCAATAATATCTTTTAAGCTCTATACATACCACAGTTTGTTGGTTATTTGAGAAAGGGTCATAGTATTGCTCTAGTCAAATAATTTAAAATTTGGATTAGGTAAGCAGTGCTTTTGCATGCAAGGGTTTTGTAGATGGCTTCTGAAGAACATTTGAAGATTTTTCCTAAGTCCTCGAGACTTAGAGTTGTTAAGCCTTTTGATCCGTGGAGATCCCCTCTCTGCACATGTCCAATGAAGTGGGTTGTCCATCCTTATACTGGGTGTGCCCATGGTTGTGTGTATTGCTATGCCTCTAATTACATACCTAAACACTCAATTCCAAGACCAAAAAGAGATCTTGTCTCAAGTGTTTTAAAGGATTTGAGGGTTCTGCCAAGAGGGATTCTAGTTGAGCTTTCTACCAGTAGTGATCCATATACATATCCAGAGAATGACTTGAAGCTAACGCGAAGAGTGCTCCAAATTCTTTTGGAAAGTGATATGAGGGTGCTCATAACCACAAAAAGTGGCTTCATATTGCGAGATCTGGATATCTTGTCGAAGTTTAGGGATAGAGTGGCTATTGCCATAACTGTTACCACCCCAAGCGATGCGCTGTCCCATGTCTTAGAGCCTGGTGCTCCACCATCTAGTGAGAGGCTTAAGGCTATGGAGATCCTCAGCAAGCATGGTATTGCAGTGACGCTGAGACTAGACCCTATAATACCTATGGTTAACGATGATTACAACGAGATTCAGAGCCTTATCAAAGCCGCTGCTAGAGCTGGTGCCCTACAGATAACAACATCTACGTATAAGGCAAAGCCCTTGGACTTTAGAAGAGTTTATGCAGTAACTAAATTGCTTCGAGGTAGCAACGCGGCTGAGAACTTGAAGCACCTGTACTATGGCGATGCAAAATCAACAACTATTGAAGGCTACAGATATCTACAAGAGGGGTTGAGACTAAGCTATGTGAAATTAGTTAAGGAGGTGGCTGAAAGCGAAGGACTTGCATTCGCTACATGCAGAGAAGGCTTTGCCTACCTACACACACCAGGAATAGCATGTGACGGCTCATCGTATACATATAACCTTAACAGTTCAGAGCCTATACCCACCTCTTCCCACCCAGAGTAATGAGGATTCTCGAGCTGTTCACAAATCTCTCACATCTATTCGTGTTTATATCTGCGGGGGTGTTCAGGAGATCAAAGCTCTCAACATCTTTTCAAGGGCTTTTCTCTCACTGTTTAAACAGCTGTGATGTCTCTATCCATCTCAAACCTGCATTAGGAGGGTTACTGGGCTTCTACAAGTACATGTCTAATCAGCATCACACCTCTTATGCTATGTAACTTACCTAAAAGCTCCTTAATTCTCTCGCTAGAGCCCTTTATCGCTATTATGAGCATGCATCTCTCTCTATCTAAATGCACATGCATTGTGGAGATGATTACATCTAGAAATGTGTGCTGGGCATCGGTCAGCGCTTCATCAACTCCTCCAACTTCGTGGTTGTATAAAATGGTTATTGACCCAGTGACATTTTTTACGATACTCCACTTATTCTCTACAATAAATAGTCGAAGTGCTTCTTGAAAAAGCTTAGACCTGTTTTCAATGCCAAGTCCCTTCATCACTGCATCGAGCTCCTGAATCAGATCAGAGGGTATGTAGACCCCAAACTTGCTCTTTACCTTCTCTTCTCCCACTCTACACACCTAAAACTAGAGTGTTTCCAACTCGAATTTTTGATTCAGCAGAAATAAGTTTTTGTCTAGTAGAAATGATTCTAGTATACATAGTATTTGCTTAAGCTCTTTGCTACAGCTTTTCCTCAGCTCTTCTCTTTATGGATCTAGCTCTTCTTTTGATTTCTGTATCTGGGTAAAATATTACATCTACGTGGTAAATCATTTTATTAACCTCTCTAAACATTTTCATAATATCTAGGCGCATTCTATGTAGCTTTGCTATTGTTGTGAATGGATGTACGTAGATCTCTACTTTGGTTATGTAGAATGACCCTATTTTCCTAACATCCACATCCCTAATTTTTATACCTTCGCCAAACCTTTCACTAAGTACAGTCATTAACTTGTATTTCAGCTCTACATCTATATTGAGTCCCAGTAGAGATTTCACAGAGTCTTCAACTATATCAGCAACACTATGAAACATGAAGAAGAGGCTAGCAATTATTGTGAGTAGCTCTACTGCCTTGCTCTGTGTTAAAGAGGTTACAATGATACCTATTGTCACAAGTGCCGAGGCTATAGTATCTATAGCTGCATGCATGTACTCCACTTTGAGAATCTCAAGCCCGGTCTCAGCATAAGCCTTCCTCAGACAACTAAAAGCATAGAATGTCAAAACACCGCCGATAAGGGATACAAGCGCTAGAAAAGGATTCGATGTCGTAACCCCTACACCAGGCTCCGTCACATAGGAATTGATGTAGTCTATGAATGGCACCATATACGTACCTATAACTATAGCTGATACCAGCAAGGCCAAGACCAATTCAAAGAAAAGCACCCCCCAAGAAAACCTCTTCAAAACCTTCATAACTAGGTACAAAGCCATCATAGTAGTGAATTCAAGCGCACCATCAACTGCCCAATGAGCAGCATCCGTGATTAAAATCATTGAATGTGAAATCACTGCAAAGACTAGCTCCAGAACAAACCCAGCAACAGATACAATAAACACTATCCTTACAGCATCAAACCCCTCTCTAAACCTATATGAAATCTCACGCAAAGACAACCCCACCACCATCGTACAACACATTGATACAAAAATCCCTAGTGCGGGGGGTGGGATTTGAACCCACGCAGGCCTACGCCAGCGGGTCTTAAGCCCGCCCCCTTTGACCTAGCTCGGGCACCCCCGCAACAATAAGCCCACTATACTTGTTTTGCAGTTCGGGTTATTAACTTTTATATTACAACCCAAAAGCTTGCTTTTTAATGCGGTATGGTGAGAAGTGCTTATAGACTCCGACCTCCCCTCCCACCCTAAAGTACAAGGGTTCTTAGGATATTCACAGATTCACCACATATATTTGGGTTTACATCTGTCATTTGTGGGCAGGTGGAGTGTTCAGAGATCCCAACATATATTTACCTGTTTGTAGCTACCAAACCTGCATCACATGGTTAGAGGCAATAGCATACTCAAGACAGGTTCAGAAAACTTAATAATCTTTTCTCAATAATCCTCGCCTTGAAAAGCGAGGCTTTTATTTAGTTATAAACATGAATAGATGTGGGGGCTGATGAGACTCCTAGAGAGTGGGGAGGAGGTTAGCCAGATAGTGTAGCCCAGCTGTGATGATGCATGAGCGTGATGAAAAGATGATTAGTGTCAAGAGTTCTGAGCTCAAGTTGATTGCAACAACTAGTATAGATTTAGAGCATGAGGCTTGTGAGGATATTGAAAATGCGCTCGTATTTATTGTTTCTAGTGTTCGCTGCATTCCTCTAGAGAGAGGTGGTGTTGTGCTTGTGTACACAGATGATGGTTGTGACCCGCTGAAGCTTATTAAAACGCTTGTTCAAAGCGATGTTAGATGCTTTTGGATATACCCTGTTTACAAAGCCTGTAGAGCGAGTTATGAAGATGTTTTGAAGTGCTCACTAGAACTCCTTTTACAGTCAAGTGTTTCAAAACCAATAAGATTGCTGGGCAAGTGCAGGAAGAGAGGTGTGTACATAGATTCATGCTCAAATCTACTAAAATATGTTATGCCATTCCTCGAATCGCTAAACATTGTATCAGTAGATTTTAAGAGACCTGAATATATCTTGAGAATTGAGGTAGTTGGTTCAATAGCAGCTCTTTCACTGTATCCAGCCTCTATCGAAAATACATTCAGAGTTAAAAGAGCTCCCACCACCTAGAAATGCTTTTACAAACGTTTAATCTGCGTCGATCTCCTCCCCACAGTGAAGAGCTAAGCATTTAGTTGTAAATGCATATTTTGTAAAACAATTCATTTTTGCAAAGCTTTTGCTATTTGCATCGATGCTCTCCATATATCGTCATCTATATGATGCAAATTCTTTATGGCCTTACCTCTCGCACCAGGGGTTATAGTGGCTGAGTCTGCAAGGGCTATGCCTATGGTAATCAGGTATTTCTCCCCAGGCTCAAAAACTGAGACTATATCGCCTTTTGAAAATGGTTTTGAAAGCTTCTTGATGCCTGGTATCATAACATCTGCACCGTTTTTCAAATGATTGACAGCCCCCTCATCAACTGTGACTGTGGGTGTTACCAAAATCTTCTTGGTGTTGTAAAACACATTTACAGCGTAGAGCGTTGGTATGTAGAGTTCGACTCTATTTGTCTTAAAGAGTGCTGGTATTGCACCAAATGCTAAAATCTCGAATCTCTCTCCTGAGACCCTCTTCACATCATCTTCTAATTCTTCGAGAAAATCTATGAAGACCCTATCTATGCATATCCTCTTCCTAAGCTCATCAATAACTGCTTTCACATCTTTTTTCGAAAGATACTGCATTTTCAACTTAGCACCACCTAAAGTAAAACTAATACGCTGTGAAGATATTAAAACTGTTTGAAAGGTGTTTTCATATGGGCATGGTTCTGAAGAGATGTAGATACGTTGTGAAGTCTTTTAAACCCTTTCAAATAGCTGAGTTTGCTGATATCGTTATTGACAACGGTGTTGTGACTTGCGTTGGCAATTGCGCTTACTCGCAAGAGTTCAATGTATTGGAATGCGATGACTCCATAGCTATGCCAGGTCTTGTAAGCATGCATACCCATGCCCTTCCAGAGAGGGATTATGTTGACAACAGCATTAATGTTGTGAAAATGGTGTTAGAGCAACTCATTCGCTATGGTTATACAGCGATTCACATAGTTGATGTGGATGCTGATATGCTTGAAGATGCATGTAGGATTGCGATGAAAATAGGGGTGAGGATCTCTATAGGACCCATCATCACCAGTTCCAAGGATTTGAATAAGCTGAGCCATTTGAAGCACTTTAAGAAAAACCTATACTGTATTCCATCAATCAACATCCCATCGGCAGAAGATGTTGATGCAAATATCTTAACAGCTGTTAGGGAATTTGTATCAACATACAATCCCTCTATACACATTCACATAACATCCTCTGAAAGCATTGCAAAAACCCTTTCCTACTACAGAAGAGTTGGTTCATGGCCTATCACAGCCTTAGACAATCTCGGTCTTCTAACCAAAAACACTTGCATAGCTCATGCCTCTTGGATTACAACATGGGAGATTGAGAGGATTAGAGAAAGAGGCTCCTGCATAGCTCTAGCACCATTTGCTGATGCAATGAAGGGGGTTCATGGTGTGGCACATCCAGCGCTATTTGATATAGAAAAAATCTGTATAGGGATTGACAATCCCTGGCATCGCCCCAGCCCATCTATATTACTCGACATAATATCTCTACAAGCTGTGTACAGCAGTAAAACATGGGGGATTTACCCAGATATACAGCAGATTCTTCATTACGCAACTACCTTAGGATACTCGGTAATGGGTATTGAGGCAGGTGTTATCGAGCCGGGCAAGAGAGCCGACATCGCTGTTTTACATGCTAACCAACATGACTTAGATAAATCCCTTGGGGGATTTCTATTTAGAGGACTTTCCAACTATACAAAGTATACAATAATTGAAGGAAAACTTGTGTGGAAATATTTGCACAGTATGTAGCTCAGTAAACTCCCCCTTTCTATGAGTGGCGAGGACTTGTGATTGAAAACATTGAGGCAGTTGCATGCTTGTTGGTGTGGCGCTAGTGTTTTATCCACGATGCTATAGATTTCATTATTGTGGGTAGTACTGATAATATTCTTCCTTTCCTAACCTCTCTAATTAGATATTTTAGTCTCAGGTAGAACCTTGCATATGCTTCTCTTAGGAGTTTTTCAATTGTTTTAGCATCCATGTAAAAGCTTTTCATAACAGCTCTAAGCGTTGTGTAATGCTCCCAGTTCTTATCCACAATCAGATTATGCTTAGTTGCATAGTCGTATAAAGGTGTTCCTGGGTATGGCGTTGCTATTGTGAACTGTGCATATGGTGGATCTAGCCTTATAGCTAAGTCAATGGTTTTCCTAACATCTTCCACATCCTCCCATGGAAACCCTATAACAAAACTTGCAACAACATCTATATCAGTTTTGTGCACGATGCTCAACTTTTTCACATTTTCAAAAAACCTCAGCACGTGATCAACAGTTATTCTCTTACCTATACTGTCTAGCGTCTTCTGCGAACCCGATTCAACACCGACAAAGAGGCCTATGCAACCTCCATCCACAAGCATTTTCATAAAATTGAGGTCCTGTAGATGATCAACTCGAGCACCACAGGCAAACGCTATGTCAAGACCCCTCTTCTTCAACTCTCCCACAATATCGGAAACATATTTCTGAGACCATGTCAGTTCATCATCTGTAAAGATTATGTACCTAGCTCTATACCTATTAACTAGTTGTTCTATCTCATCAACAACATTAGAAGGGCTCCTAAACCTTATTCTCCTTCCCCAGAAGTATGATGTTGAGCAAAATACGCATCCATATGGACAGCCGCGAGACGCCATCACATGCGCAACACTGATGTTTCTGCCCAATACTGTGTATCTATCCATTGGAAGGAGGTGCCTAGCTGGAAAAGGAAGCAAATCTAGATTTTCTATAGGTTTCCTACTATTAGTTACAATAACATTACCCTCGCCATCCTTAAACGCAATGCCATCCACACTCTTCAACACATCTTTTGAAAGCCCATACCTCTCTAAAGCTTTTACCAGCTCCAGCATTGTGTACTCACCCTCAAACCTAACAACAACATCAAAACCATTGGACAGAGCCTCGCCATACATAGATGTTGGATGAGGACCTCCAGCGACAAGCACTATGTCGGGAAACAGCTCCTTCAACCTCTTAGCCATTTCATAACCTTTTACAGCCATTGGTGTCAATAGAGAGAACCCTATTACATCAGGTTTAAACTCCTTAACAATCTCAATAAACCCTCTATCCGTCAACCTAAGCGTTGGAGAATCAACAACTCTAACACTATACCCAGCATTTTCAAGAACAGCTGCTATGTAGGCAAGCCCAAGGGGAGGTGCATTTATTCCCCCAACTCTGTATATCTCAAGATCATGTATATTTGGTGGAAGAGCCAGCAAAACCCTCATAACCACACCGCCATGCCTAAAACACAATGCAGAATTAAAATAGCTAACATTAAAACACACAACATGCTACCCAAATAAGTCACTCCATCAAAACAACATACTACCACCAATAACACCTGCTTAAAACACTCTACACAACTTCAAATAGCAGCACTACATAAACACACCAACAACATGTACAGTACAATGCTAACCTGCCATACATTTGAAAACACAACACGCTCTTCTTACACTGCTTCATCAAAACACTACAACAAAACTCATCAAAATAGAGATGTCCCGGGACATTGTGTTGCCATAAACATTGAAGCGAAAGAGTGTAGAGAATTAAGATTGCAAGACACTAATCATTTAGTTCAAGGCGAGGTCAACACTAGAATCGATAGTGCAAGAAGCTGGGCTCATACCCTCCTTCCATCTACAAACATTTTTACAAGCTCTGTGCAAAACTGTCTTGACTAATATTCAAAATGTGCTTTAGCATAACCTCTTTAATATCTTTACTTATTGTATAAAACCTATATTTCCTTCCTTCAGAAACAACTACAACAGTTTCTTCTACAAATGCATATTCCTTGAGCTGCTTTAAAACATAAGCAATTTTTCTATAGTTGACTTTGAGCCTTCTGGAAAGAGCCCTAATGCTCAAAGGGCCATTCCTGCTAAGCTCTATAAGAATCTTTACTCTTATGTCATCATCAAGCATGGAGATGAGATTTCTAGTCACCTTAAGAATATTCTCTTTTTCCTCAAATACCATAAAGCACTCACATCTGCAATCATTCTCTAGCCTAGCTAATACTAGCTAGGTAATTCATTGCTAAACTAGTTTATAAACCTCTTGTAGCACTCTCACACACTGTTTTTGATGTTGTTACGCGTTTGTGTTGATCAATGCAATGCAACAATTCCCAGCCTGAGGCAAATGAAAAACCCTGGATAAGTTAACCATAGAAACGTGTCATCAAAAACCCATGTTGCAACAAATTATTATTGGTAGAAATATGAGACATGGTCCAAAGGCATGGCAATAAACCTGAGGCGTGGTGCCCCTGGGCTGTTTTGATTTGTTGGTTAGGAGTTGGATTCATGAACTTTGGATTCGCTAGATGGGGTGGGGATTGTGTGAGGTTATGAAGGGTGTTGGCAGATGTGCCACGTTGGGGCCATGCCTCTTCATTCCTAGAGAGTGTAGATCTTGTCCTTATCTATCACATAGTATTTCACTGTAGAGTCATTTACAACTTTATGTATAGGTGTTTCGAGAAGGCGAGCTATTTTTGCAAGTTCTTCTGGTTTACTAACTTGTATTAAGGTGAGTTTCTCTGGCATATTCTTTACTTCAACAATTATGTTTCTATACCTTGACTCAAATCTCTTCAGGGGATTCTCTTTTTCTGCAATTCTCGCTTTTGTCACTAGAAGTGTAGCTGTTGCTATGGATCCTAATGCTGTTGCTATAGTTGATGATATTCTTGCACTTTCTATATCTACTCCAAACACTTCTTGTTTTTCGTAAAGAGTTTTCTTCTCTTCTACAGGTGTTGTTAGCTGTAGGTTTCCTGCAACATCTATTCTGTTCCTTGTTAAATCAATGCCTAGGGTAATGCTATGGTTATATGTATCCACTTTTGTAACTGAGCCTATCTCTGTCTTTGCATCAATGTATGTGGTTATAACTATGCTAAATGTTGATAGTCTCAGCCCCGCCTCTTTACATAGGCTATCCATAGTCTTGATAGTGCTATTCAAATCTATATAGATGTTTGTCGCTGCTTTTTCTGAGAACTCTGTAGAGTTATCGAAATACTTTTTGCTCCATCCATCAGGGTGAAGCAGTAAGATAACTGTTCTCAGGGTTCCATAGGTCTTGGCATTGATAGCCCTATATATGTAGCTTATGTTTATGTCGTTGACTAGGTTTAGGTATATGGGTATCTTGGTATCGGCAGAGATAACAATATCACCATATATATTATTTGGCTTCATATAGAAGTTTACTTGGTATCTAGATACCTTAGTGTAGCTATAGAGTGTTATCTGCATAGCCCTGTAAGGCTCTCTCATATAAGAGTAAACACCTATAACACCACTAAGCAAGGTGATTGCCATGGCTATTAGCAGAGCTGCTGTAAAGACGAAGCTCTTTTCCACTTTCAAAACAGTCTCCCATAATTAGAATGCCGAGCTCTAGATATAAGTCTTCTTCTCCACGCATACAGAGCTAAAAGAACTATTGCAACCGGGAGAACAACACTTAATGCTGCTGGCGATATTTTGAATATTGCCAAACCTTGCTGTAGTGCTAGAGTTGCTAAACCTATTTTCGGTATGCTTCCAACAACCTTCCCAACAACGCTACTACTGTCAACTACAAATGGATCTGGATCTGGATTAGCATCGCCTTTTGTTCTAAAGCCACCTCCTGTCACATTGATGACCCTGTGAACAACAATCATGTTTTCAAATCTAAATGCAATCACATCGCCTATAGACACATTAAAAGGTTTTCTAGCGTCAACCAAAACAATATCGCCAATATCGAGCGCTGGTCTCATACTACCACTTACAACAACCATTGGCACGATCCTCATATAGGCTGAGAATAGTATTGAGACAGACAACACATACAAAATAACGGTGAATGCTATGTCGATGAATTTCCTATACCTCCTCCTAAATACCTCTTTCGCAAAGCCTTTGAGCACAGGCACTCCATAGAGAATGTATGCTGCAGCACCATAGTACATCAACATGGATATAGCTGACCAGAGAACTCCAAGACTATAGATGTCTAGGACTATTGGCGAAAACCTCCAGTACCCATCAACAACAGCCCTAAAGGTAACAGCAGGCAGAAACCCGCCATATAGATGAATCAACGACACTACAAAACTATACATAAAGTCTCTTGCTACAGGCAAAGGTGACGACAAGAAGCCTTGGACATAGCTAGCTAGGCTTGGTATAGTCTCGCCAAAGAACACACCAACAATAACACCAGTTAAAAGCATGGCAAAGCGCTTTCTAAACAAATCCATTGCAATAGACCTAGAAACCTCAGCACTAACAATACGTACAAGAAAAAGAGCTAAACTAGAAAGAAAAGAGAGAATCGATAGCCTAGGCCTAGCAGCAAAACCCCAAACAAAACCAAGAAAAGTACACAGAGAAATGAACGCTAAGGCTATTGAGAGAGAGCTGTAGAGATCCAGATAACCTAGACCTCTGCGAAAAGCAACAAAATGAATAGACAAAGCCAAAACAAAGCCCCAAACAAAATAAGTTAAATAGAACCCTAGAAAACCCCCTAAAACAGTAGCAAAACTAGGAATAAAGAACAGCAAAACAAGAAACAAAAATTCTAGGAGCCTCCTACTAAGCCCAAGCACTGCAACACACCACACTACATACTAGGAAAGGATGAGGCGAGATATGAAGTATATTAAAAATATATTGATTTTATTTATTCTACGCATTAGATTGAGAGTCCGCTCACTTCTTCTCTAGTGGTATAGATGCTGACACTGATTTGCTACCTATATTGGTTACAACATATGCAACATTATCAAATTGCTTATCGCTCAGGCTAGCCCAATCGCTGCCTACAAGTTCAGGTACAGGCTTGAACTTTAGATACACCAAGATTGTTTCACCAGCCCTTAGAGGTCTGCCAAGGTTTATGCTTACAGTAACTACATTGTTCGTATTATCTACAGTATAGCTGTAGGAGTCTAGCTCTGTAACACATTTACTACTATTTAGCAGGTATACATGCACTTTACCATCTTCACCATCCTCTACATCAAAGTGAAAGTCATATCTATCGGTAATACTTATCTGGGTTATACCCTCACCAGATATCTGTATAACACCGTAAAACGCTCCAGGATCGACACTCCTGATTTTACCTTTATAAGGTCCTTTATTAGGTACCTCCACCTCTATACTATTTAGTGGTGTTCCTAGCTTAGCTGGACACTTTTTAACATCAACATCTGTGTATCTAAAGTCCTTTGTTACTGTTAGCTGTGGTGGTAATCGTCTTAACCCAAAGTTGTTGTCTGTGCTATGGGATCCTGGCGAAACTGTTGCAAGTAATGTGAATGAGGTGGTGAACTGATAGTTTGGTAGGGCAGTGGCTTTTATTGTGTACTGTCTTAATGTTAGTGGATATACCATAAAGGTGTAGTAGCCATTGTTATCAGTGCAAGCCTCGCCAACTTTGTTTCCGTGATCATCGTACAGCTCTATGTATACACCAGGCAGTGGATCCTCATTGGGATCCCATACACTATTCCCATTAGTGTCGTTGAAAGCGTAACCGCTTATGGTGGCAGACTTTATTGCCACTGCTACCTCATTCCACTGAATATAGCTTAGATGCAACTGTACATTGTAAGAGGTTCCCTGCTCAGCTGCTTGCAACACCTCTAGGTATATCTCATACGATGCCTTCTCTCCTGGATGTAGCTGTAACAGCATAGGTTCAAACATAATATTTATGCCTTCAGGTATCACAGGCATTTCATAGAACGGCCCTATAACAGGTACAGTACCAGTGTTACTCACATTGAAGTATACTGTGCAGCTATAGCCTGGATACCCATTCACAACAGTTATGTTAAGGTCTAAATCATTATTGCCAGCAGCGTTACCCAGATCCTCATTCTCAACATCATTTAAGTTAACAATGCAGTCTGCAACCCAAGGCTTTCCAAACTCGTTACCCTCAACAACCTTATAGCCTTCAAAACTAATATCAACATCCCCAGTCTTCACAACACCATTGATTTTTAGTGTATCACTCCACATAGCGATAGCTGATAGTAGTACACCCAAGATTAGCATGGATATAATCATGTATGAGTATGGAGATCTCATGTTATGGTTCACCTTGTACATGGATGAAGGCTAAAAATTTATTGGGTTTTATTTTACCTGTTTTTCTCTCCCCACTACGTTATACTTCGTTCCACTGCGCAAACGTTAAATCTACTTCGAACGTGTATGTACTACTCTCTGCAGCATTTTGAAGCACAGTTATGTGCAGAGTATAGGTGCTATTACCTCCTGAATCTATCTGGGTGTCCTTCGGTACACTAAGCGTTACCAATAGAGTGCTTCCATTTACACCACTTGGATCTATAAGTTTGTAGTTATATAGTTTCACAGGTATTGTCCCGATGTTATCTACGATAAATGTAACATCAACAGAGTATCCTGGGTATGTATTGTTAAGCGTTACATTAAGCTTTATTGGGTTTCCTTCTCCATCACTCGCTTCTACATTTACATTACATGATGCAACATCTTTACCCTCTTCATTGTGAAATCCTTCTGCTTGTGGATCTGAACCTTTATCGCTGCACATCCAATCGGAGAACTTTACTTTTACCTCTCCCGTTTTTATCGTTGCATTTATTTTCAGTGTGTCACTCCACATTGCTACTGCTCCGGCTATCACCATTATTGCCATTATTATTGGGATTATTGTTTTTATACTCACGGGTTTCACCTTGTAAGTCAATATATGGGTTTATATTGTTAATAGAGGTTTGGCTACAGGTATATGCTTTGTTTATAAACTAGTGTTGCAGTTTTCAAGGAGTAGAATAAATGGGCATGGCTTTGCTTTATACGAGCTCATTTATTACTGATTCAGCATCACTACATCTCTTATCAGTTTTTTGAAGTTGTCTGGGTTCTCCATAAATGCTCTTACAAGGATTCTCTCCATATTCTCTCTGCCAATCTTTTTGAGTACTGGTTTCAGCAAAAGTTTTCCAATGATGAATTCAACAACTTTTGGACTGTTGTACTTAAGTAGCAAATCTCTGAGCTTTTGAGGGTCATCTAGGAGGAGGTCTATGCAGTCAACTCTATAGCTATCTACACATAGCTTATTGAGCTGCTTCATGAAGCCAGGGGCTATGGTGGCCAGATGCCCCTCAACCAACTTCTTCAAAACACTTCTCTGAACCATTTCACAGCACAGCATATAAGATTACTCAGCTTAGTCTACATATACAAGTATAGCAACAACTATAGCACTAAATTTATAAACATTTTACAATAAAGATAAAAAGTTTTATAGACTTTTCCATCCAAGTCATTCTTCGTGATAAAACAATACACAGTCTTTGCTATTCCCAAGCTTATGCAGGGTGAGAGTTTAATGGTTGCAGAGATCTTCATAGAGATGAAACTTCTGAACGGCCCAACCACTCCACAGATAAAGACATGAATAGATGAGGAGAATGACGAACCCTTTCTCGTCATTTAGTGTAGAGAGGAGATTAGATATATGAGGTGTGGATCTCAACATGGATGCTTCTCCTCATTTTTGCTTAGCAATGCTCTTAGCTTCATCGAGACTATATAACATGCTATAGCTTCTTACAGCCTTATATACCCCTTAACACATTGTATACTCGGTTTTAGAGCATGGCAATTACCTATGATTTGAAAGAGCTCAGGCTTTTAGCTAATGAAATATGCTCAAAATATAGCCTTCTATGCTTTAGTGAACTAGATGATGAAGAGTTCAGAACCATGATGCTGTTTTCCATCACATGGATTGAGACCTTTTACCACATAGATCCTGAAGAATGTGTAGAGGATATCGAATGTGTTAAAAAGGTTTTAACTATCCATGGAGAGGTATATGGGCTGATGCTGAAAGACAGCTATGCTATAGAGCTAAATAAAGAAAAAATCTTCAAAACAATAGAAAAACTATCAAAACTTTAGCAACTAGGCAAAGAAAAACATGCAGACCCCTAACACAAGACACCAACCCACCTAAGCATTCCTGCTAGGGTAGGGAGGTTCTAGACTGTATCTCCGCCCCTGGGGGTTCAATCCCGGGCCGAGTCTCCAGCTCATTACCCCTATCCATCGTACTTAGGGCTATGGATAAACAGTTGATCATCGCCATTGGCTCAGAGAGTTTAACGCTCATCACCAAGATCAGTTAAACAAAGAGAATTTATAATCTTTTATCATCCCCGCCTTGAAAGGCGAGGCTTTCAGTTGTAAATTATTTGAAGATACAAGCTAGTTCGCAAAGCAATTAAATTTCTTATATTAGCGTAAAGAGAGTATAAGTATCTGCAGATATGTATAGCTTCCTGTAAATCACTTGCTTCATATTAAATAGAAGCAGAGGGCAAATAGCAAGAAAGTACAATGTTAAAGAGAGCTCTCATTGTAGAGAGAAGTTGTAATGGGTATGATCTCTACCCCTAGTCTTTCAGCCATCTCCTTAACCCCTCTATCCATGAAACCCCCTATTATTGCAAGTCTTGGCTTTACACCTGTTACCTTCTCATACAATTTCCCCACTTTGCTTAGCTCATACACATCTCCTCGACTAACTCTTGATTTGACTTCTAGCAGTATATACTCCCTATCCCTAATAACAACATCTACTTCAATTACTGCTGGAACCCCGTGGACAAAGCCTTCAGCATCGTTATAAACCCACTTCTCAACTTTGGCAACGCCGAAGACCTCTTCAACAACATACTTCATAACATTCCTGAAAGCCTCCTCGCTTAAAACACCAAACCTATGAGCAACTACATTAACTATTCTACTAAGTTCTCTCACTTCTTTTATCAATTCCTCTATTCTTTTACTATGCTCTTCCAATATTCTACTATGCTCTTCAATTCTCTTACTGTGTTCTGCTAAGATATCGTACCCCTTCTTCACGTACTCAGCAAGAGTCTTAATGGCATCTGCAATATCCTTGAGCTCCTCAGCCCTAGCCCTCCTAACAGCCCTCTCAACAACCTCCTCAAGCCTACTCCAATCAATAGTAGCTGTGCTCATGATATGCGTACCTACGAATACTCCTAAAGTGTGCTAATATTTTATAAAGTATTTAGCTTTGTATTAATTGCCTATGGCAAATATCCTAACAAAACTCACAAATATAGGACTCATGGAAAAATAGATAGGTATAAATCATAGACTCAAAATCACCAAAAAGTAAAAACTGTTACTGTGGTTTACCTCAGTTTCAGCGACTTCATTCAACTCCTTTAAATGCAGGGTTTCAACTCTATATAATCAGAACAATTACGTTCTGATCTTTTCGTGGCTTAATCAGAACGCTTACATGAAGTCAACTTCCTCTCATCAGAACACTACCGTAAGAACTGGAAAATAGCTAAACACGTCCTGATAAACCTCATCAAGGCTTTTAAAGAAAAGCTTAAGAAAATCTTAATAGCATATCATCACGAAACTCCTGAAAGGGAGTAGAAAGTTCATTGGGGATCCCTACAGCTCGAACTCCACCCTAACAAGAAACTCCTGAAAGGGAGTAGAAAGATAGTAAATCTTGTGAGTCTTTTGTGAAGGCGCTGAGGCTTTACAAACCATTTGACTTGAGGTTAGAGGATGTTGATTTGCCTGTGCCTAGCAGGGCTTTGCAATGAAGAAAGCATGCTAAGTAGTTGAGCATCTCTTTTCAAGTTTCATATTTAAACAGTTCAAATTTTAATTAGTTTAAGAAGCTATTTTCATTTTTTAAAGATGTTCTGTAGTTAGCTACAAAGTCTTGTCTAAGTTGACAGAAGTGAAAAGTATTTGGTGTTGGGATGGAGGTTCTGTGTAGCTTTACTCGTACTCAATTGTTGCTGGGGGTTTTGGTGTAATGTCGTATGCCACTATCTTTACCTCTGGCTCGAGGCTCATGATTTCTCTGGCTAGAGTCTTGAGCTCGTCAATGCTTAGCTTAGCTATATCTGCTGTTATAAAGTCTTGTGTTAAGACTGCTCTTATAGCAACTACATATTTTCCACTGTCTCTACTCTCAATCTCTATGAGTATGTGTGGATGTGCAACTGTGTCAAACTCTTTGTAGAGGCTGTAGATATCCACGTCCTTCGGCTTCTTTCTAACCACTACTGGGTGTCCATAGCTACGCCTACCCCCAACAACGCCTGTTACCCTGACTCCGTGAACCTCATATGCAACGCCCCTCTCCTCACCTGTGCTAATGACGTTGTATTCCCAAGCAGCTGGGAAGTACTGGCTAATGCCCTTGCCGCTAAGCCTCTCTTCAACAAGTGTTGTAAGCCTTCTGACAAGCTCTAGCTTCTCTCTATAGACCCTTCCAACAACTCTCACTAGAAGCCCTGGGCCTGGAAATGGCTGCCTGCCAACTAGCCAGCTGGGGAGCCCAAGGTGCTTAGCAAGTGCTCTAACCTCATGCTTGTACAAGTCTATCAAAGGCTCTATAACCCTCAGCCCATATCTCTTCAAAAGCTCTTCAGTTAACACATTGTGCTGAGTCTTAACACCACCAAGAGTCTCAACAACATCTGCCTTTATAGTTCCCTGAACAACCCAGCTACACCCCTTCTCAGAGGCAATTCTCTTAACAGCTGTGTAAAAGAGGTCTCTAAACAACTTCCTCTTCTCCTCAGCATCCTCAAAACCCTCAACCCTAGATATAAACTCCTCGCTAAAGTCATAGACCTCCACATCGATTAAGCCCCTCAGAGCCTCCCTAACCCTCTCACCCTCGCCAGTCCTCATAAACCCTGTGTTTATGAAGACTCCGTAGACCTTGCCCCCAAGAAACTTCCTAGCTATAACAGCCGATGTAGTACTATCAACACCCCCACTAATACATGCAATAGCACAGTCAACCTCCTTACCAAGGGGCTGAAGCCTCTCATAAACCTTGCTCAACAAAGCCTCAACATCTAAACCCATTGACCATCATACCCAATACCTACAAAACAGCTTCGCCTAAAGTAAATATATAAGCAGTTATGCCTGCATCACGCTTTGCACAGTAATTGAATTTGAGTTACAATAACTGTGTAAATATATAGCATAAGTTCAGAGATAATTAGAAAGCTACATAAACATTTTCATGTTTCTAGCTCTTCAGAATCGTAGTAAACTGCTTCTATATTAACACCACTAAAATCTCTTTAACAACGCACCTCGTAGAGGTGTAGTCAGAAGAGGGATTTAGAGGCTTTGGATGGTGAGGGTCTAGTCCTTGCCTATATACCCACTCCTCCGAAGTCCATTGACGATATGTCTACACCTGTTATTTTTGTTAATCTTAATACCAGTCTTCCTGTTAGTGCTCGTGTTAACCCCATTACAGCTTCTAGTCTTGATGCAAGGTCTTCTAATAGGTAGTGCACAGCGTTTTTATCGAATAGCACTTGTGCTTATGGTGGTATACCTTCTTCACCACTCCAAAGGGCTAGCACCATCGGAACTCTCGGGAGTGCGTAGACTTTTATAGCCGCGTCACCAAGGTCAATTCTTGTGTAGTTGAGCAGCTCAGCAGCTTTGTATAGAAGCTGGAGGTCTTTGCTAAAAAGCTCTTCAAACACCTCAACATTTTTCCTGACAAGAGGATAGCCAAGACAGTGCTCAGAAACTATTTGCAATAGTGAAACGAGCTCCCCACACTCCCCAACATCATCCTCCGTTTCAGGGTAGAGAGAAAGTATGAAGTAGACCCCAGCAACCTCCTTAAAAGTCAAGTACCTCTCCAAAACATTATCATATATAGCACCAGTTTCAAGATCCAGCACAAGCCCAAAGAACCCCCGCTTACTGCTCTTCCCAAACCCAAGCCTCCCCAGACAAACCCCTTATCCTATCCCAAAAAGACAGCCAAAAAAACAGCTAAGCACCTTGATAAGCACCTTCAAAACACCTTTTGTAGCTGTTTCGAGTTTCATAAAGGTTTGTAAGGTTTGACACTATTAAACATCTTGATGAGATTCCCTGTGAGGGGTGAAGAGTCGCAGAGGGCTCTCCCCAAGGGCAGCAACCCAAGATGTGGAGTCCCTGAATTTTCTAAAAGCCCCCAAGGCATATGCAGATCCAAGGAGTGGTGCAGGGGAAAGGAGATAAGGCTATGAAAACATATCAAATATATGAACCTATACAGGAGCTGAACCTCCAAGACTTACCTAAGTCTAGGTTTAGAAGGCATGACCTTTTTGAAGAGGCTGAAAAAGCTGTTGAGCCCATGGTTGAAGAGCTTTGGTCTAAGGGGCTCTACGTAGACTTCTCCCCAATAATACTAGATGTTGAAGAGGCTAAGAGGCATAGACCCATATACCTAGACATGGTGGTGGACGCAGTCATAGTTTTTGACAAAGGCGATTTCTTTAAGAAGATTCTTGACGAAATAGCGGCTAGGCTTAGAGAGCTTGGAGCTGAGAGAAAGAGGGTGGGTAAGCTCTGGTACTGGGTCTTAAAGAAGGAGTATAAGCCTGGAGAGGTGATAGAGATTTGAACAGCACAGC
>JAPWTX010000071.1 GCA_028275825.1 Ignisphaera sp.
GAGAGAGTTAAGATGTATAAGAGGCAGAAGGTGCTTAGAGAAGTTATTGAGATCCTTAAGAGTCTTCCAGAGACGCCGAGCGGCACTGCAGCTAGGCTTGTGAGGGAGGATCGTGATAGTTATTGACGCATCTGCTCTCGCCAAGTTTATCTTGAGAGAGGAGAACTGGGGGAAAGTTTACGAGATATTGTCTACAGAGGTTGTCTCAGTAGATCATGTGGTTAAAGAGGTTGTCAACACCATATGGAAGCATTACTCTGTATACAAGACATGTTCACTTGATGTAGCAATTAAAAGATTTCAATTACTTAAAAAGATCATTGATGAAGAGCTGGTGAGGCTAGAAAACTAGTTAAAGTATCTAGATAAAGCATTTGAAATAGCCACTCAAAAGAACATATCAGTATACGATGCACTATATATAGCACAGGCGATCACACATAACATACCTCTAGCAACAAGCGACAAGAGACAAGCAGATATAGCTGAGAAAATCAAAGTACAAGTAGTCTACATACCCTAACCCGTGAGAGCATAACATTGATAAAGCACACACTTGATCTTCTATTTATATAACTGCTAGAGCCAGCCGTTTCTCAGTAGATGGCGGTTCATTGTCGCTCATATCTGTTGGTTTCAGACTCCCTGCCATCTACTGAGAAAAGGTTGCAGAAACCGCGGAGGAGACCGAACCGCGATAAGGGTTTGGCTAGTACCGAGGCTAGTAAGTGTGAACCCTGAAACCAGTGGGTAGATGTAGGATCGTGTAGGGAGAGGTAGGAGGCTAGTAGTCTAGCTGTAGTAGTCTTACCAGAAGCGTCAACACCTGGTAGAACTACACACTCTCCTTTAGACACGTGTACCTCTCTTCAGTACTCGAAGTTTGTTTCCGCTTTTCTTAATGGTGGACACTTCTTATCTCTCTCACTTAATATCACATTCTCTTTCACCGACCATTGAATCCCTATTTCTGGATCATCCCACTTAATGCACCTCTCGTGCTGTAGTGAGTACTCCTTTGTTACTAGGTATAGGAAGTACGCGTCTTCAAGGGCTTGAAAGCCGTGGGTAAAGCCAGACGGTATTCACAGCACATATCCAAGCTCGAGAACAACACCAGCATATTTGCTGAACCATGGTGAGCCTCTTCTAATATCAATAGCAACATCATAAACCCTACTACTTATTATATAGATAGGCTCACCTAGCTCCACAGATTTAAGCTAGTAGTGCAAGCTCTTAGCAGTTTAGCAGTACTACTCCTAGAGAAGCTTAGATCCGCTTAAAACAAAGTCATGTGGAACTTCGTTGGCTAAAGAATGTTTTGGAGTTTTTGTAACTTAACTCAGAGCTTTGGTGCTACTTGTTCTTGTTTTGGCGGAGCTACAACAGGTGCTACCAGTGTTGCTTGCCCAACTATTTCTCCATATTTACTACCAATAACAAATGCCTTAATTGTTCCTGGTGCTCCGCCAGGTACACTTTCAAATGTGAATAGGTAGCGTATGAGAGCTCTATAGCTAGTTATAAGCTCTTTAAGCTTGTGTGGCTCGGGAACTTCATCTATTATTATTATCTTCCCTAGCATGATTCTCTTCTCCTTTAACTGCTTTAAAGTTATTGGCTGTGAGTGCTCTAATGCTTCATGAAGGAATGCTTTCTTTAGCTCATCGCAGTTATTCACATTTTTACATATTCTCTCATTAAGTATATTCTCGATGTAGTTAATGCTTTCAAGAGCTTTCTCATAAAGTAGAAGATCCTGTGCTGCATAGAGTCTCACAAGATCTTCTTTAGCTAGCTGTTGCTCTTTAACAAGTTTAGGTATCAATTCCTCAATAAGCCTCTTAACCGATATTGCGCTTATAGCTCTCACTCCACCAGGTATACCAACAATTAACTGTGGATCTACAGGTCCTAGTGTGGAGTTAGAGAAGCCTAAGATCATGTCTGAGAGAAGTGCGAGTAGCGTACCTGCAGAGAGCGCTGTGTCTAAGACGAAGGTGTATATCTTCTCGAACCCCATATCCCTTACCCTACTTATAAACGCTTCAGGAAAAGTTATCTCACCACCATATGTAGATAGCAATACCATAAGCTTTCTACACCCTTCGTTATGCAACTTCGTTAAGTGCTCCTCAACAAGTCCTAGAATATTAGTTGCTAGGTACATTCCGGGAACAACAATGTACTCATAAATATTTGTCGCTATAGTTAGGACACAGAGATCAGTTCCGAGAATAGGAAGCTTCTTAATCTCTTGCTCAATCTCATTTAGCAATTTCTTCCTCTTCTCAGCTGGGCTCTCAACAATGACCATATCTACTAGTGTTGTCAATTCTGATCACTTATTAGCTACTACCTTAAGGATTATTGGTAGGTATCCTAGGTAGTAGTATCTTCTAATTCTGACCATTTCGTCGAGAAGCTTCTTCTCCTCCTCTCTAAGCCTCTTAACAGCCTCTAGAGCAACCCTAATATCCTCCTCAGACAAACCAGGGGATGAAACCACAATACTCACCCATAATACTTTACTATATAGTCCAGCTTTTAAAGTGATATCTTCAATTATTAATTGTGCAACTTTTCAACCCCTATTTCTACTTTCTACCTAACTTCAATGAGTTTTCAATCTTCCTTCTGAATTCAGCTAGTCTCCCCAACTCCGTGGATATGCTTAAAAGCCTCCTATCTATTGGCTCTACTTTCTCTTCGAGTTTTCCATGTTTTTCTTCAAGCTTTGATACCTTATCTTCTAATTGCTTCACGCGTCCTAATAGATCTGTGAGTGTTCTGATCTCCGCACCACCAGCAGTAAGCGTAATACCAAGCCCAAATATCTTATTCCCAAGTTTCTCTACGCGTTTCTCAACGTCTTGAATCATCTTCATTTTATCGTTGGAGGCTTCGTCGAGATCTTTAACGAATTTTCCAGCCTTCTCCTCGTATTCTTTAATTTTCTCCCTAGTCTTCTCCTCTAATTCCTCAAAATTTCTCTGCGTATTGCTTAATACTCTTAATGGATCTCTCGATTCTCACAACAGCGTTTATAGTGGACTCTAAAACGAGCTTCTCGTTCTCCACAACCCTGTTGAATAAATGCTCAGCTACTTCCAACGGTGTCTTCAACTTTAACAATAGGTCGTTGGGGTTTCTCGCCTCACCAGACCTCACGAGCTCTATTGCTTTAGCCTGGATCTCGACAGAGACAGCCTCTCTCAGCTTCTTCAACAATCTTTTTATCAATCTCTTCTCTAACAGCTTTATGAATATTGCGCATGCTCATTGCTAAAAGCTCAGCAATCTTTTTATAAGCTACTCCAAACTCTTGATGAAGAATTCTGGCGAGAACCTTTTTATGTTCAGAACGAATATATAATGGATTGATCCCTATGGCTTTCGCAAAATTCTCACGTGACAGTCTTTTGATCTCTTCTCTGCCTATGCTTTTTAAAAATATTCTTATCTTCGAGATAAGAGAATTAAAATTATACGACATATTATGTATCACCTCTCTAATACCATATTATACCAGAGAAAGGTGTTAAATTTAAGCCGAAGACAAAAATATGATACCATAAGAAAAAGAGAAGACATAGTCTCGGAAAAAAGATATTATATTAAAAAGATAATATGGTAATAAAAAGCTACATAAACAAATTCATGTCTCTGTAAAGTTGCGATAAAAAATATTGCAAGAAAAAGCCTACAAAATATTTTTACAATATCTATAGACATTTACCATAATACCATTTAATGACAATACCATAAAACCTCAGCCTCTGAAATTTATGAGAATAGCTACCTTTCTAATCAAAACTTCTCATCCTCTGATCTTTATTAATAAAGTTTGAAGAAGAATTAGTTATCTAAAGATCGCTTTATAAAAGATTAGGATGTGAGAATGAGAGAAAAATAAAAAGTGTATAAACAGGCTATTGACCGAAGGAATATTCTGTTTGTTAAGAAAACATCGCTTTGAGCCTTTTTATGTCTGTAAAGATCTTTTGTATGTTATTGTTGTGTATAGGTTTTAAAGAGTTTTAATAGGTTTTTCTTTTTATTCTGTTTAATATTATCGCCCCGATGTTCTTTCGTTTCATAAGGTATCTCATGATCTATGTGAAAGAGGGCTGCATATATAAATCTGCTATGAAGCCTTTTCTTGCGAGAGTCATTATATAAGGCACATTAACTATTATCCTGA
>JAPWTX010000008.1 GCA_028275825.1 Ignisphaera sp.
CCGTAGTAGTGTGTATCTGTAGATGTTTTGTCAATCTCTACTCTAATTCGTGATAAGCAGTTAGCGAGATCTTGCAACCCTTACTCACATCAAAATGTTGTCAAGCCTCCATAGCCTCTTATGGAAAGTGGCTGAAGAGGTTTTGAAACAATGGCTATTTAGAGTCTATATACAGATAAACAACTTGAGAAAAAATTCTAGGAGGTGGCATACTGAAAGAGAGTGGGATAATGTTACTTATCACTATTCTATTTGCAGTTCATGTGGGCTAGTATTGATAAATTATTGTCTATAAGTAGTTATTTGAAAAGTGTGGTGTTTATTGAGTTTTGTGAGCAATAATGTAATAAGTGTTTTCAAACTTATTGAAAGCAATTTGAAGAGGATGATTGGACAGGTTTTAGAGTCTATAGTGGCAATTATTGTGAATAGAGGAGGGTGTATAGATAATGATACATATGCAGTGGAAGAATATATTGCTACTGGTTTTTACATAGATAGAAATACTGTTGTAACGGTTTCGCATGTTTTTAAGGGTCTCGATGAAAAGGGTCTATGTATCGTATCTTTAGATGGAGAGGTATATAAAGGGTCAGTTATTTCCATAGATGAAGATAATGACATGGTATTTATAGCTACAGATAAAAGTAGGAGTCCTCTCAAGATTGAAGATACTTTAGTTAGTGAAGGAACAATAGTGTTCTCTAGTGGAATAGCCCAAGGTGTTTTGAGGCATTTCATAACAGTAGGAATAGTTAGTGGTTTAGAAGTTAGAGCGGTAATTAATAATAGAGAAGTAGAAGGTTTAATTCTATTAAACATGCCTACAATACCTGGAATGAGTGGTGCACCTCTAATAAATATCGACGGTAATGTTATTGGAATGGCTCTTTCAAGGTCACCTTTGTACAATGAGCTTTCATTAGCCTTACCATCTACAAGAATATTCCTTGACTATACTATGTTGAAAAAATTAGGGAAAATAATTCGCATTAGGCTCGGATTAAAGCTTCTACAATCTTCAAGTGCATTAAAGAAACTTAGACTAAGAAATGGGCTTATAGTAACAGAAATCACTAGCAAAACCCTACTCAACAACTGCAAAATAACTATAGGAGATATTGTAACAGAGATTAATGGAGAGAAAATCATTACATTAGAGGATTTTCGTAAAGCGCTATTGCACGCTATTTTAAATAATACTGGCATTGAATTAATCTTGTTCTCACAGGAAGGAAATATAAAGAAGTGCTACATTGACATAAACTCTGAAAAATACATCAAATACTGAAGACCTCATCACCAAGACTTCTATTACTAACCTTACTCTTTAAAACCAGGATGTGAAAGACTGCAAAATATTCCTCAGCTAATGAATCTTATAGCCGTATCGAGGACTCTTACAAAATACTTACCAATGACAAGTAATCAAGGCTATCATTAGCTGAGATAGTTTGCAAATGTTAAATATTTTTAAAACTGCACAACATTTTAATTCATTATTAAAGCTCAACAGCAAATAATAATGTGTTATTATGGATTTTAATTGCCTATCTAGAGAATGATTCAAACTCTCAATTACTTTGCAAATGAAAGTATGATTCACAAAAATTCTCATTATGAAGTGGGTGTACTTTATGAAATTTCCTTTATAACTGGTCTACCACCACGTTCCTTCTCTATTTCGGTACGTGTCTTAGTTTCGCTTATATTGAAAACTATCTCAATTTCTTGAGGCACTATAATTATACGTTCATCATATACATACTCCCCTTCGCCAAGATCTTTATATACATAGATAGCATACCTACCTTCAGGTACCTCAACTTCGCAAAAACCATTGTCGTTAGTTTTTGATGAAGCTACAACGCGGCCCTCCGATTCTATGCTAACTAATGCATTGCTAAGCTCCTTGTTTTTAAAAAGTGCCTTTACCTTAAGTTTATAGTACTTTATTTCCTTGACACAACGATTAAGACCCTTAGATTCAAAGAACGTATTTGTTTTTTGAGCCAGCTCTTCTAAGCCCTTCTTTATATTACCATCAACATTTTTATCAAGTAATATCAATCTATACATTTTTGAGAAAGTATCGCAAAAATCAGCATATTTATCGTTATCAAATCTAGTGGTAAGAAGTATAAGCTTATCTCTCACATTTTCTAAGTGCTTAAATATATCAGTACCAAATTTAATTATGTATACATTGAAGACTTTTGTTAGAAATTCGTGTACTTCATCGCTTAGAGTTTTCTTTATTTCAACTTCAGATCTCTTGAAAGTTTTCCAATCTTCGCTAGGCATATATAGCCACCATTATTATCAAATACACAAGTACTCTATATAACTAAGTCTAAAATAATAATAAAAGTTTTCAAGAAGTACATGCCTTTGGTGAGCAACATTCCTTAGTTTGTGGCAGTTATGCGTTAAGTTTTCCGCATAAAATTAATTCGTGTTGATCAGAATTATAATTGCTTTTATTCGAACCCTTGCTTTATAATATGATTCATGGGGTTTTGAGCATTGAGCTTGGAAAATGTGTCAATATTAATCATTAGCTCCTCACCACATAAATATGGCAATGTTAGGCTGACAGCTGAGGCCTGTAAAAGAATAGCTGAATATGTGGAAAAGGTTAGGGCAGTGGCGATAGATGTATATGACTTTGACATAAAGCCTTGTAAAGGGTGTGTTTCTGAAGATGTTAATCAATGCAAATTGCCATGCGTATATGAAGATGATATGAAAAGGCTTTACGAAGTTGTTGAAAAAAGTGATGGTATAATTTTTGTGAGTCCAATATACTGGTATAACATTCCAGGACCCCTGAAAAACTTTATAGATAGGCTTACAGTTTTTGAAAATGCCATATTTATTGAAGGGAGAAGTAGATTGGAAGGAAAGGCTACAGGATTTATAGCTATAGGAAATGATACAGGGGCTATAGCATTAATACAGAACCTCATGGCAATATTAAATAGCATGGGTGCAGCAATACCTCCATGGGCACTTGCATACCATGTGTCAGAAGAACCTGTAGTAGAAAACAAGAACTTCATGTTAGATGTTGCTAATGTTGTAAGAGGAGTTGTAACAATGATAAAAGTATTAAAAGGCATTGAAAGAGCAACATATTGGTATAGAGCTGATAATGAGTATTTAGAACAAGTTACCCAAATATTTCAACAAATATACAAAGAATTTAGCACTCAAAGAACACTTAAAAAACTCGCAAAATAAGCAAAAAGTATAGCGGCGGTCGTCTAGCCTGGTCTAGGACGCCGGCCTTCCAAGCCGGAGATCCCGGGTTCAAATCCCGGCCGCCGCATAAACAATTGAATGCTGATGTAACTCATTTTCAATTTCTTACCATCAAACCAACATCACCATTGCATGTCTGATATTCATCACATGCAATGATGTGATACATTTGCATGCGTTTCCCGCTTTCAATATTTGTGAATAGCTGTAGATAGTTTTAAGCAGGTCTGCGGGGTTGGGCTTTGGTGCGGAATCACTAGCTTCATCCACACCTCATGGGCCCCGGTCGAGCCCAACGCCACAAGGCTCCCATCTGTGTTTAGGTGCTTTAACCCAATGTTTATTGCTCCTATAACATCTCTTTCAAGGGCTCTTCCACTCACCTTTGCTACTCTAAGAACTGTCTTCAACACTTTCACTCTCTTGAGCCCCTTCACCGCAGTGCGGGTCATTAGGGGCTCGAACTTTTTAATCCTCTTGCCCGTGAATGGGTCTCTAGATGATGTCCCCCTCTCAGAGACTTTAACAACGTGTATGGGCCTCTCATCAAGTAGCTCAATTAACTTCTTAACACTCCACTGATGAATCCTATGTTTCAGCTTACTGTTAGCATCCTCCTCCATCCTCTCCTTAGCCTTTTCATTAATATTACCAACCACTACTACAGCTTGAAAATGTAGTAGCATCTCTCAAGCTTATAATCAATGTCATTGGTGTAAGAGCGTTGATATATGTGAATAGCTAGTTTATTAGCGGATTCGATGATGAAGGGCCTCTACATATTGGAGACCATATTAAAGAAGAGTGGAGACGCGGTAGCTATAATGCTGTACATAGTCAAAGATAGTGCTCATCAATAACGTCTCTATAGAGCCATGCAAATACTTATAAAACTACTAAAGATATCGTTAAACAAAATAAGAGTAATGCAATTGAGGGTGATGTAAAACCAAACTCTTTTGTTCTTCATGCTCGTTTCTTAGAACATTTCCTCAACATTTAATGAAAATGTGTGTTGAGTGTATGACGTATTTTAGTTGCTAAAAACTTATTTAAGTTCTTCATCGTAACCAGAATTAGGGATGCTTTATGAAGAATACAATTGTAGGTTCTGTTGAGACTCCTTTTGGTTTGGGCGAAATCATTATTAGGTTTTATGACAGCAACATTGTTAATATTATTCATGTTCCTCATGACGTAGCTGTAGGGGAAAGCTTTGTTGTTATAGCTAAGCCAAAGTCTATAAGTGTTACAGTTGATGAGAGGGATAATGAGGTTGTGGTGTCTTCTGATGAGATCTCTGTACGTATTGATAAGGTTAGTGATATTGTGGAGATAAGCTTTGGCAATTTAATTATTAGGGAGGTTAGTAGGAGGGCTATTAAACAAAGTCGATATGGGGTAGAGTTCTACACTTTTGAACATGTACTTGAGATAGATCCTGACTCAAGTCTCTATGGTCTTGGTCAACACGCTGGTTATTCAGCTCATGGTGTTTATAACTATAGGAATCATGCTGTGTACCTTGTTCAGAGGAATACAGACATAGCTATGCCATTTCTGGTGTCTAGTGCGGGCTATGGGATTCTATGGGATATGTATTCTATGGGTGTAGTAGAGTCTAGAGGTAATATGCTCAGGATATGGTTTGAAGCTGGAGATTACCTAAGCTATTTCCTGATATATGGACCTAATCTAGATAGAGTTATAGCTGGGTATAGATGGTTAACAGGAAAAGCTGTTATGCTACCTAGGTATGCCTTTGGATATTGGCAGTCAAAGGAAAGGTATGCATCACAAGAGGAAATAGTCTCTACGGCTAAGATATTTAGAGATAGAGGTATACCAATAGACATAATTGTCCAGGACTGGCTTTACTGGGGAAAATACGGATGGAATGCATTTAAATTTGATGAAGAGCGTTATCCAGATCCGAAGAAGATGGTTGAAGATGTGCACAAGCTAGGTATTAAAATAATCATATCTATATGGCCTTTCTTTGAGAAGAAAACAGATATGTATAGAGAGGCTGAGGAGAGAAGATGCATAGTTAGTGGAGGGCATGGCAACCATGGGTTAGTTAATGTATTTAACGAGGAGTGCAGAGAGTGGTTCTGGAAAAAGATAGAGGAGGTATTCTTTAAGATTGATATAGATGGCTGGTGGCTAGATGCTTCAGAGCCCGAGGTGGGGCCTGGGCTTGTTTACGATACTTGGCAGAGAACCCTTGATATAGGTAACGGCAGAAAAATGGTGAAGTACTTGAACCTATATCCATTGCTAGAGACTAAAGCTGTTTACGATGGTCAGAGAAAAGTATTGAATAGAAGGGTGCTGATATTAACAAGGTCTGGGTTTGCCGGAATACAGAGGCATGGTGTTGTAAACTGGAGTGGTGATGTAACAGGTGATTGGACAACTTTTAGAACACAGATATGGGCTGGGTTAAATTATAGTTTATCAGGTTTACCGTATTGGACAACAGATATAGGGGGATTCTTTAGTGGAAACCCCGAGACTGAAGGATACAAAGAACTCTTTGTCAGATGGTTCCAATGGGGTGCATTCTGCCCCATATTCAGAGTTCACGGAACTTACTACCCTAAGGAGCCTTGGAGATTTGGTAAGGAGGTTGAGGAGATACTAATTAAATACATTAGGCTTAGATATAGATTGCTACCCTACATCTACACCTTGGCCTGGATGGTATACGAAAACGACTACACAATCATGAGACCACTAGTTATGGACTTCAGGGAAGACAAAAACGCTATCCACATAGATGACCAGTACATGTTTGGCCCCTTCATAATGGTATCCCCGATAACAACGCCATCAACATTCGAAAGAGAGGTATACTTACCGAGAGGTCTTTGGTACGACTTCTGGTCAGGTAAAAAACTTCTTGGCGGACGAAGAGTAAGAATACAAGCACCTCTAGATACAGTGCCCCTTTATGTGAAGGCAGGAGCAGTAATACCTCTAGCTATGGACAATATAAGAAACAGTGATGAAATTGGAACAGAGTTTGAATTAAGAATTTACAGAGGACGTGATGGAGAATTCGCTCTATACATGGATGATGGGGAAACATATGCTTATGAGAACGGAATGTACGCATTAATACCATTTAAATGGATTGAAAAAGAGAACAAGCTCGTGATAGAAGACAAAAAAGGTCTAATGAATATACCTCAGCTAAGATTTAAAGTAGTGCTTGTTGAAGAAGGTAAAGGAGTTGGAGTAGATGAAGCAAAACCAGATGTAATAGTGGATTATAGTGGTAAGAAGATCGTGCTAACCTTCTCCCCACCCTAAAAGGCGAGGCTTTCGATCGTAAAGTAGAAACAGATTTCAACTTCACTAAAGATGGTTGAAAGATCTATACTTACCTTGTTTAATTGTTCTTGGTGATGAGCGTTAAAACCTTTGAGCTACTGGCAATGATAAACAGTTCATTAATAATCCGAGCCCCGAAAGGGGTAAGGGTAATGGGCCGGAGACACGGCCTGGGATTGAACCCCGAAGGGGATGTAATCCTAAACCTCTCCGCTCTCACAGGAACCCTAGCCCTTTAGGGTGGGGAGGAGGTCAGTGATTTTCTTTTTGCTGAATTTAGAAAAATATTTAAGTCTTTTACTGTTTAAACTTGAGTCTATATAGTTGATTAGTTGCTGTGGTGTCTAGGTGTGTTCGCTATAGAGGTAAGGGATTTGGTGAAAGTGTATTCTGGAGGTGTTGTTGCGTTAAATGGTGTTAATCTTGTTGTTGATGAAGGTGTTTCTCATGCTATTTTAGGTCCTAATGGAGCTGGTAAAACCACTCTTATAAGGATTATTACGACCCAGATTAAACCTACTAAGGGTAGTGTTAAGGTTTTTGGTTTCGACATTATGTCTCAAGGTGGTAGAGTTAGGGGGTTGATTGGTTACGTTCCTCAAGAGATGAGTCTATGGACAGAGTTGACCGGTTATGAAAATGCTCTCATCTATGCTAAGATATATGGGATAGAATCTAGTAAAAGAGCTGAAGTTATCGAGGATGTTTTAGAGTTTATGGGGTTAAAAGAGGTTGAGAAAAGACTTGTGAAAACGTATTCAGGTGGTATGATAAGAAGGTTGGAGATAGCTATAGCGTTGATGTGTAGACCAAAGCTACTTATACTCGATGAACCTACTATTGGTTTAGATCCGAGGGCGAGGATGCTTGTATGGGAGAGGCTTTTAGCATATAAGAAAGAGTTTGGTTCGACTATTTTCTTTGCAACTCATTATATGGATGAAGCTGATAAGTATGCAGATAAAGTTTCTTTAATCGATAGAGGGAGGATTGTTGCAGAGGGGACATCTTCAGAACTTAAGAAGATCTATGGAGTTGATAAAATTGTTCTTCGAGTAGTTGGGGATATGGAGAAAGCTAGGAAAGTGCTTCAAGAGTTTGGTTTTGATGTAAGTATTAGTAATAATGGGGAGGTTTCTATGGCTGTAAAAGATCCAGCAATCATGTTACCTAAAGTAATAGAGGGCCTCTATAGCATGGGTATTGCTGTGCTTGAGGCAAGAGTCGTCGAGGCCTCTCTTGATGATGTTTTTATTAAGCTTACAGGTAAAGGGATTTCTGAGGAAGAGGAGAGGGAGCTTATAAGAGATATCTTGTCAACTAGGAGGATGATTAGGAGAGGTGGTTAAGATATTGAAAACATTCGAAAGCATTTTAGCATTAGTTGAGATGGAGCTTAGAAGATTGAAACACGACCCTATAGAGATTATCACTAGAGCTATTCAGCCAATTCTTTGGGTAACAGTATTCGGCATTGTTATGGCTCATAGAGTTGCTTTAGGTGTTCAAGACTACATATCCTTTATAGCCCCTGGCGTTGTATTCCAATCGGCAACTTTTATGGCTCTTGCTTACGGTATTATGATGGTATTTGAGAGAGAATCAGGTGTGCTTAAGAAACTTCTTTCTTCACCAATTCCAAGAGTAAATATTGTTATAGGTAGATCTCTTGCAGGAGCTGTAAGAGCATCAACACAATACATAATCGTACTTGCATCTGCAGCTCTAGTTGGAGCAAAATTCACTAGTAATCCATTGCTATTAATAGCAAGCTATATCATCGTTATCTACGTATGTACAGGGTTTACAGCTATATCAATCCTTGCAGCATCCTTAATGAAAACTAGGGAGAGGTTCATGGGAATAGTGGGCGCAATATCAATGCCACTATTCTTTGCAAGCAACGCGCTTTACCCTATAGACATAATGCCTGAAGCACTTAAAGTATTTGCTCTACTAAATCCATTAACATATGCAGTAGATATATTAAGAAAACTAGTGCTATATAATGAATTAGACGTCCTCATAGATCTACTAGCATTAACCATATTCAACATCATCTCCTTGGCCATAGCCGTAAAAGAGTTAAACAAAATAATAGAATAATAAAACCATTGCACAATAAACTCGCTTTAAACTCTACACATTAAACACTCTAAACACTACAATAAAATTGAAAATCATTATATAAATTCCAGGTACTTAATAAGAGTAATACTTCAATATACATTCTATGGCTCTATAGAATATTTTATCAACTAAGAAAGATTTTCTTCTCTTAGCTAAAATTCAATAACAACATCTCAATATAATTGTACAATTATCTCTAAGTTTCTTAACTCTACTTATCTCAATCTCTAAATTTAAAGATTTTAGAATTTGTTAATAATGTTCGCAATCTACACTATAGGAAGATATCTTGAAGCTATGTATGCTTCCTCAAGTCTAGCAATATAGTGTACGAAGAGGTAGGGGTAAAAGATCTTTTAAGATTTGTTCTAGAGATGTTTAAACCTCTTGCCAAGTCCATATAGCCATAAAGTGCTTGAATACCTCAAGAATTTCATGGGTAATAGCTAGAAAGGTTGAGGAGATAGTTGTGAAGATAGATCCTAATGTATATGGTTGTTGTATAAAGGTTTACAAGTGTAAGCGATATAGATATTAATCATTATCCAGAACATTGATAGGAAATGCAAGATCATGGTTGAAGTATGTAGAGGGCAAACAGGGATGCGGTAGTGTTAACAGTTAGACTAGCTCTATATGTAATGTTCTTAGCAACATCAATAACATTACGATACTGCTAATTGAGGCAAAGATGTTGAGAAGTAGCTAAAACATCTCTATATGACAGTATTAGAGATGTGAGTTCCTCGCTAACAACATTTGATGGTATTCGTAACTTATGTTTCCTCTTTACAGAGTTGCACTTCTGCGTAGGTTCACCAACACTCTCATCTGTCTTCAGAGGTGCCTGTTGAGCTAAACGTTACGAGACTTCCATCGAGTTTTGAATCACTGTAGTGCATGGATTATTCAGAATTGTGTAGTGAATTTGTGAGCTGCTCATTTTTAGCAGAAACCATGGGGTCATTATATTCACAGAATGTTTGCAAATTGCTTCAAACTTGTGGTTGTCTTGCCTGCAGACTTTAAACATACTTTTAGGGTCATGAGTAAACTAGGAGGTTTAGCAATCACAATAAGCAATGGCTCGCTTCAGACCCAGAAAGACCATAATAGACTTTTCTGCTCTACCTTAGATTGCAAGTAGTCAGTAAATCTAAGTGAAATCATCATGTTGAATAAGTTGAGACCTCTTATTGCAAGATACATAAATTTGATCTTACAGAAGATAGATGTGAATCCAAACATCATTACACTAATAGGATTGGTACTCTCATTTTTTGCAGTGCTGTCATCTGTAATGAAATTTGTTAATATGGTGCCATTATTAATAGTGTTTTCAAGTATTGCAGATGTTCTCGATGGTGCTATTGCAAGAGCAAAAAATAGAGTTACTCCATGGGGTAGTATATTAGACTCTTTCTGTGATAGGATTGAAGAATTTAATTATCTGCTATCACTAATAATATTAGGTGTGAAGCCTTTGCTAGCTTATTTTGCTATGTTCATATCTTTTTTAATAAGTTACTTGAGAACATTAGGTGAGAAAAGAGGAATTAGAGTTGAAGGCATAGGTATATTAGAACGTGGAGAAAGAGTTATACTAGTATTCATATCTGCATTAGCAATAGCTTTTAGTGAGGATTATGGAATTAGCATTGCAAATATAATAATGCTGTTAATAATATTATTGGGTATTGTAACAATAATTCAAAGGCTTTATCATATATTTAAAGAGTTGAGGAATTTATAGTTTTGTTACCTTCTTTCTTTCTTCTTCAGATCTAACCTTTATAATACCATAGAATATTGCACAATTAATGCAGTAACACTTTGTCACAGGGTATCTCATAATTATAGCTCCTTTCTTTTCCAGCTCAGTAGCTAACTGAGGATCTACTGGAGAGTACATTCGAGTTACACAAACTGCTTTATCTTCAGGTATAAGGGCGCCACAATTATCGCAATGTATTCTTGCTACAGATCCCTTATCCCCCTTTCTTCTTCCTCTGTTCTCCCTCTTCTTAGGCATTTAAAACATCACCACATCTTCAAACTCTCAGATTACTCCTTTCTACACCACCAAGCTTAAAAGCGATAATTAAACCAAGGACATTGACATAACAAGAACTTTGCGAAAAACACATTGCCAACTAGTTAATACTTCTTAGCCAAAGCCACGACAGCCTTTGCATTTTTACCGCAAAAACTACACTTTGCTTCTCTAAGTAGATCTAGATCGATGTTGAGTCTCTTTAATGAGACATCCATAACCTCGCCTATCACATCAATTCCTTCAAAACCTTGCAATCTATTATAAATACACCTCTCATCTCCACACCATGGCATTAATACAAATCCTCCTAACTCTCTTACTATATTTACAGCCTCATCTATATTCTGAGATAACTTAATACTTGAAGTGAATTCTTTCCATGCTCTATCTATAAGATTCTGCATTATTTCACTTAGCATAATACGAATTCTTTCAACTAATTGTTGTAAAGGTATTGTTTCCTTCTTAAGAATATCACGTCTAAATACTGTTACAACATTATTTGAACACTCGCGCATCCCAATCTCAATTCTTAGTGGAGCTCCTTTTAGCTCCCATTCATAAAACTTTTCAGCAGGTCTCATATCATCCCTTAGATCCAGATGAACTCTTATACCATTCTCATGAAGTATTTTTGCTATATCACTACTATACCTAATCACAACATCCTTTGTATTCTCTTGATATATTGGTATCACAACAACTTGGTAAGGCGCAATAATAGGTGGTAAAATAAGACCTTTTTCATCACTATGGAAAGCAATAATTGAGGCTATAGCTCTTTCAGATATGCCATAGCTTGTCTGCCATGCATAATCTATTGATTCGTCTTTTTTCTGAATCTTAACATCAAATACCTTAGTAAAGGTCTGACCAAGATTATGCACAGTCCCTATTTGAACTGCTTTTCCATCTGGAAATATGGTATCAAAGGCTATTGTATATATAGCGCCAGCGAATTTATCCCATTGAGGTCTTCTAGACACAATATATGGTATCCCTAGCGAGTCAAAGAATTTTCCATAGATGTCAACAGCCTCTTTTATCTGTTCCTCGCTACTTTCAAAACCTTCGTGAACAGTGTGCGCTTCTTTAAATGTTGTTACCTCTCTTACTCTAACCATAGGCTTTGTCATTTTAGTTTCATATCTAAATATGCTAACAATCTGGTAATACTTTTTAGGAAGCTGCTTGTAACTTTTAATCCATAAGCTCTCCATATAACTAATTGCTGTTTCGCTTGTGGGTCTTAGTGCTAGTTTCATGTCTAATTCTTCTAGACCTGCTTTGGTAACCCAAAATACCTCTCCTTCAAAACCTCTGACATGTTCGCTTTCCTTTGCAAATAAGATTTCTGGTATTAGCAATGGTAGCAATATCTCTTCATGTCCTGATTCATCTAAAAGTAGTCTTATTAATTCAATAACTCTTCTTCTAATTTGAAAACCATATGAAAGCCACACACCCATTCCTTTAACAGGATATCTTCCATAGTCATATATTTCAGCCTCTGAAATAATCCAACTAAACCATTCACTAAAGCTTTCACCATATTTTTTAGGTCTCGGTGTACTCATACCTCGTCGCTCACCATACATAGAGCTATTGGCTGCTCTTAATTATTTTTCTGGCGAAAAGTATGAAGCCTGTGTGCCCTACCATATAAGTTGAGGGCCTGATGGCTCTTCTTGACAGCTCTATTTCTCTAAGAAGTATCTCATAAGCTCTTATATCTATAAACCCTTTGTGCTCATCGATTGCTTCAAAGAGCTTCAATAATTGTTGCATAGATGGGATAAAGAAGGCTATGGAGGCTGAAGGCTTTAATGCTAAATACAGCGAGTCTAAGGCCTCCCAAGGATCAGGTATGTCAATAATTGCTGCATCTAGCCCCCTCTCGTCAACACCTTTTCTAATATCACCATACTTTATAGTTACATATTTATCTAGCCCCATCCTTGCTAAATTGCCTTTGGCAATTTCTATAAATTCCTTTCTATTCTCATATCCAAATACATGGCCTTGGGGTTTGACAAAGTGAGCCAAAACCATTGTAGTATTGCCAGAACCCACTCCTGCTTCTAAAACCCTATACCCAGATTCCAATCCAAGCATTAGGATTATGAGCCCCAGATCCTTAGGATAAATTACTTGTGTAACTCTTTTAATGCCTTTTTCTAAGTAATCTATGAGTAGGGGTTGCAATATCCATGCTTTAACATTTAATGAAGTTGTTACTTGACTTCCTATCTCTTTATTAACAATACTATCAACTGGTATTGTTCCCCTATCTGATGAAATTTTCTTACCTTGTTCTAATTTAACTAAAAACTTTCTTCTATTATCAAAGTAAATTAGAACTTCTTTACCATACTCTAAAGCATTACTATGGCTCAGAACTGATGTCATATATCATCACATTCTATAATACCAGCCCTCATCATTACCTATCTAAGATATTCTTTTGCAACTTAATACTTTAATGCTCAAACATTTTATTATTAACTGAGAAAATGTGGTATTGTGTTATAACCTAGCTACTTTATATTTAATTTACGGATTTATTATTTAAATTTCCTTTAGAACCTCGATAACCTTGGATCTAGCATTTTTCTTCTTAGATTTCTCTAAACCATGCTCAGATTCCCATAACTCCCTCTTTAACAATTCCCTTATAGCAGCTCTTATTACTTCACTTCTTGAAGAGTATCTCCCCATCCTTACTAATTCATCTATTGCTTCTAAATATGTTTCAGGCATCTTTACTGTAACAATACGCATTGCGTATCTACACCACCTACCTATTTACGTTGATTATAATTTATAAGCAAGAGCACTGATAAACTATTTAAGATATACTTTATATATAGTGAGGTCGAAATAATGGGTACAAAAGGAAAAAAGCCTCTTTCAACCTTAGAAAAGAGACAGCGAAAACTTGTGAAAGAAGAGACCAAGAAAGTTGCAAAGGAAGAGAAAAAAGAAAGAAAAACTGTGTCTATTACTGGCTTAGATCCAGCAATGATTACAAGAGTTATTGAGGAAGTTAAAAACACAGGTTTTGCAACACCATTCACACTTTCACAAAAACTTGGAGTAAAATATAGCATAGCCAGAAAACTGTTAAAGGAATTAGTTAAAAGCAATGACGTTGAATTGGTAGCAAAGAACAGACGTATAATTCTCATCACTAAGAAATGATCTATCAATTCAGCGATACAGAAGTTCTACAAAACATTTATCCCATAACCGTAGCTAAAACAATAATTCCATATGCTAGGAGCTTCATAACATAATTTTCCATCAATGTAAGCATAAATATCCATAGATTAGGAGCGACATGGATTTCAACGAGGCAATAACCTATAAACAGCTATAATTAGCCCGTAAGCAACCTTTTCACTCTGAAGCCTTCTGCATTTGATCTAGTGAATGAACTCAATGAATGAAATGTTGTTATAATTTTAGTTTAGATGCCATGAGCAAATCACATTAAAATTTTTATGACTAGATAACAACCATGAAATATTTGGATTTTATCTTAGTGTAATAGTTTTTTCAAGGTCTTTAGAAGCTTTTTTCTTTCATTTGTGATAATTGAATTGCTACGTTGCTTTGGGTTTACATTCAATACTATTATTCTCTCATCTACTTTATCGACTCTCTCTATTTCATCTCCTTCCTCATCTATTACAATAGTTGGTATTACTGCTAATATTTCCTGCTTATACATATAAATACCTCCCACCATTATGGCAACATTTTTGCTTTCAACTGTTCTCGCCTTTGCGATTATCTGCTGTTTTGTAATATCGTTCCCAATTCTAGGGAAAAATATAGTTACATTAGGATTTAGAATTGATAGTATAAGGGCAATTTCTGGATAAAACATGTCATCAGCTATGTAAATCCCTATACCCAAATTATCTAAATCTATGTAAGGGATTTCTTTATGTCCACTAACTCTTCCTCCGGTCATGACTTGCCTTATAACCCTTTTTACTTCAGATCCTGATATAAATGTTGAGGATCTGTAGAGTTTAGATCCTCTACGCTCTAGTATAGGACCTGCTAAAAGATCTGCTCCATACATTCTACTTATATTGATTAACCCATCTGTAAAAGGACCTGGTATTGTTTCTCCACTAATTTTAATACCCTTTCTAGCTATCTCTTCATATGCTGCAATTCCATTTATCATTTGTGGCAAAACTATCATTCTTACACGTTCTTCGTAATGCAAAACCTTTTTTATGGCATCTGAAATTCTGTCCATATTCTTCTTCTTCGCATTGAATTCTACAAATGTGTGCAACACAGCAATTCTTACAGCATTTTCATTTATATGCATACTGCATTCACTATGCTGCTAGTATGTATTAAGGGCAATATGTTTTTGCATATCTCTTTAAGAAGCTCCTCAACAACCTCTCTATAGTCAGCTTTTTCGCTTTCTATCTGCTCCATTTTTTTGAGTAATTCTGTTGTCCGCGAAATTGTAACCATATTCGCTATTGCTTCAGAATATTTAGAAACGTTACTTAGAATTGATTCAATAGTTTTTCTGAAATGCTGCACTTCAACTTCACCAGCTATAAAACTGTATTTCTTTAAGTACTTCTCCACAACATCTGAAATATCATAACGCTCTTTTTCATTAGGAAATTTACTCCCTGCTAAAAGCATGTATATTAGTATTCCGGTAATAGAGGGTATTAGATATTGCATTTTCTTACCAATTGAATATACATATCTCCTCTTCTGTATTGTTTCAATTATTTTTGCATATGTGCTTGGCCTCCCTATTTCAACAGCTTTCATCCATTTAATTACATCTCCTTGTGTTGGCAACTTCACATCACTAATCTCAGCAGCCTTAATACTTGTTGGTTTTAGTACTACTTCATGCTTAGGCAGCGTTACTATTTGGATAGGTGAGTAAATTAAGATGAAGCCAGGCTCTATAACATTTACTGCAACATCTATATTCCCCTTCCACAAGGTAATATTACTATTTTCACCCTTGTACACTACTTCTACACTATATAGCACTTTCTCTACTATTGCAGGTCTCATCTGACTTGCTATAAATCTCCTAAATATTAAGTCATATAGTTTGAAATGCTGAGGTGTTAGCCGTATAGGAATTTCTATAACACCCTCTGCTATAAGCTCCCTCAACTCAACAACATCTATGGGTCTTGTTGGTCTTATAGCTTCATGAGCTCCTCCTTCACCCCACATCCTTGGTGTAAAATAATTGCTAACATTATCATTAAATACTTTTGTGAGGTACTCTCTTGCTACACCTATTCCTGTCGATGAAATTCTAGTGCTATCAGTCCTATGGTATGTTATGAGACCTAATTCAAATAGCTCTTGTGCTATTCTCATGGCTTCTACAGAGTTTAACAATAATACTCTTTGAGCCTCTGACAACATTTCGTCTGTTGTGAACGGTGGTGATGGATATAAAGAATCTGTGTATGATTTTAATGGTTTAAATATGATATCAATATGCTGAGGTCTCACTCTCTTTAGACCATGTTTTTCTATCTCTTCTTCTGGTATCTCAAAAGTTAATGCACCTAACTTAACAATTTTACTTCTTCTTAATGTATGAATTCTAGCTAAAGCTAACTCTATTATTTTTCCTAACACTGGGGTTTGAACTCTGCCAGCGCTATACCTTCTATCCAATTTCTCACGTCCACTTACTTCAGCATAACGTTGCGTCACATATTCTGAAAGTGCAAAACCTAGCCATCGATCTTCAATTCTTCTAGCCAGCTGAGCTTTTACAAGATGTATATTTATGTCTCTAAGATTTTCAAGTGCAGTCAAAATAGCCTTTCTTGTCACTTCATGGAATTCTGCTCTCTTAATATATTTAGCATAGGGGGCTAAGGCCACTGCTATATCATAGCCTATTTTTTCACCTTCAGCATCAGGATCTGTAGCTATGATAACCTCATCTACTTCTATAGCTAGGCGTTGTAAAGCCTCAACAATATCTTTAGAGGATTTAAAATGTGAGGAACCACATATAGGGCACTCATCTCCTTTCACAAACTGGGTACCACAATTTAAGCATCTTTTGATAAAGTCATAGCGAGGTACAAACCATGGAATGCCATTATACTTCCGTTTCTCAACACCATATATAGAGTCTCGTGAAAGCTCCTCTTCAACAAGTTCAAAGACGTGCCCACCAGATGCCGTTATAAGCAGGTGTATTTTACCTATGTTTACCTCATAGACTCTAAGAATGCCATAATCTCTTACTGAAGGTCTTCCAAAAAATGAGGCTATGGTCCTAGCCTTGTTGGGTGATTCGACAATGAATAGTGCAGTCTTTATAAGTTCCTCCCTCCTTTTCACAATATCCTCAGGTACTGTGCCAGACTTCAGCACCTTTATGATCTCTCTATCCCTATCAATATTCCTCAATTCCTGTTCCAATGCAACTTCATGAAGATTGTAAAACTTGAAATCATCAACATAAAATCTAAGCCTTTTTTCTAATCCTTTCAAAAGTCTAGCATCGTCAACTATAACTATAGATAAGCCCCTAGTTATACCCCCTATATAAAGTCTTGAAGTCCTGCCACTCGCTTGAATATATGTAGGTGCGTCTGGTATTAACATGTACGGCTGACCGTTTTCCTCGTATATGACCAGAGTCTCAACACTCTTTAATTTATCAATTATATCGCTTCTCTGTATCATGCTAAAGATGTAGTTGCGAATCTTTATCAAAGTTCTCGCTACATCCTCATCAATTTCATAACCTTCTTCAAGAGCCTTAACCAAGTTCTTTAATTTTGCTAATGAAACTCTTCTAGCTATTCTTCTTAGCAAAGCAATTAAGTTCAAAATTTCTTGCTTTTCTTTATCCTCAACAACCTCAATCAACACTGACAATAATCTAAGCAATGTAGTTGGATTGTACTCTATTTTTGTAAGTGATATCTTGTGCCTTGGTACACCAAGAAATATCGCATATCTTATTATTTCTGGTAAATCAATTCCTCTAACAAGAAGACCATAATACGTCGCTACACCAATCACAGCTTGTAGCCTACCCCTCATAAATTCCTGCAATGCCTCACTTCGCTTACTTATAACAACATCTGTTGCTATACCTCTATTTCTTAACTCCTGTGCTATTCTCTGGGCTTCTGCAACTCCTTTATCAATAGGTACGAATATTAGCCCTCCAAATCCAAGATCCTTCACAAGGTTACTTAATAACTCTACTACCTGCTTTTCATCGACATGAACATATGTGTCAAGAACATTTCTATATATCTCTACACCTGCCCCTATAATGAACCCAAGGAGCTCTCTAAACAATTTGATTCGGCGTCCTCTTGCCTTGCCTGTTGCAGAACTAACAACAAGTATCCCGGCATTTGCTCTTTTCTCGGCAAGCTTCTTTTGGTATTCGTTAAACATCTCTGTTATGGGCATGCCCTCTTCTTTACAATATTCGCTATAACCCCTTTCTCTTACACCTTCACATCTTGTAAGTCTAAGTCTTAAACCTGCTAACTTATATCCTAGCTGCATATCTTCTTCAGAGAATCCCATTAGGAGTAGTATGTATTCTATTGCTTTACTTCCTTTCATTATAGCATCGACATCATCAGCAAAAACAAAGTTTATTTTAACGCCTTTGTCAATTAAAGGCTTAAAAGTATCTATAAAGTTCCTCTGCAGATAGTTCGATGTTGTAATCAATATATCAAATTTCCCTTCCTTAATGCCATTTTCTAATTCCAGCCTTTTCTTAGCAGACATTTTAGAATGAATCGCTATAACCTCTACAACTATCCCAGCTCTGTTCATATATTCCAAAAGCTTTTCATAGTAATGGCTAACAAGAATAGATGTGGGTACAACTATGTATACCTTTCTATTATATTTGTACGATAAGAAAAGCGCTGTTATTAATCCAAAAGTTGTTTTTCCTACCCCTGTAGGAGCTATCATAGCAAAGCTTTGATTTTGAGCTATTCTATATGCCCAACTTATCTGTAAATTCCATGGATACCCCCCAACACACTTGCTAAAGAATTCAACGAATTCCTCAACAAATTTTTCTATTTCCACAAGCTGATTTAATCTATGTGATGGTTTTTGCACATAATTAGCTAGTTCCCTAAATGTAGATATCTTCACTAATGAATGCCTTTGCATACATTTCTCACAAGCATTCTTGTTCAATGCCCTAACATCGTCTATAGGCCCCCCACAGTTGATACACAACCCCATATACTTTGCTAAGGGCAGTGTCATATCACTGACATAAGCATTTCCTCCAATAACAGCATTGCTCTGCACTTCCATAACATAGCACCAGCATTCCACATTATAACATTGTAGTAAACTACAAAACAGATATATAACTTGTTAAAAAGGTATTTTCAATGTTATTAATTTCTCAATAGAAAGCCATGGCCTAGAGAATTTGTTGCGATAAGGATCAGCGAAGAGAAGTGTCATCACCGCTCAAGAGACCGTCATATCATCATACTCACAAAAGAATAAATAGCTTAAGAGAGTTTATTAAATGTTAAGGCCCTACAATGATGAAGCTCACAATCTGACAAAGTGATGACACCTGTCTCAGCTGATCAAATCACCAACTCTGAAGTGCAATCACCTTCTATATAGAAGGATTAAGATTTTAGAATGAGGCTATACCACAACTTCCAACTAGTTTAGCAGCTTGATTTCCCAAACAAGGTTTCTCTGTTTGTTACCTCACCCTTTTAGGGCCAGAACCACAGCTTCACAGAATATCATCACCTAAAGTTCTAATCTTTCTCTATCTCAAATAGTGGGGGTCTTGCCAAGACAGGGTTTGAGAACGCATTTCCCCGCCTTGGGGATCCAATCCCAGGCTGTTATGGGTTTGAAGTGATTTGTGATTAGCCGTAAATATTTTTACACTAAGTGATTCTCAGGGGGTTCAGCTCTTATATAGATTCATATTGCTTTATGGTCATAGCCTCATCTCTATTCCCCTGCACCGCTCCTTGGGTCTGCATCCGCCTTAGGGGCGTTCAGGGCCACCCCAGGGACCCCACACCTTGGGTTATTGCCGCCCTTGGGGAGAGTCCTTGCAGGCTCTTCACCCCTCACAGGGAATCTCATGAAAATGTGTAATAGTGTCAAACCTTATAAACCTGATGAAACTCGAAACAGCTGCGAAAGGCGAGTGGTGAACGCTAGGTCTTTGCTCGTTACCTTATCCTGATTAAGACTTGGAGTAAAGTGCAATATATATGACCAGGAGCATACAGAAGAATGCAAAGATTTTTATTATTTACTATGAGTGATCTTGTTATTTAGAGGTTTGGGCTCTATAGACCACTGTGGGGTCATGGGTAACTGTCGAGTCCAACGCCACGAGGCTTCCATTTGAGTCTCTATTTCACCGCAGCGTGGATCATCCGAGAAGTTATAGTGAGTATAGAGCTGTTTACAACTATCTAAACTCATCATCAGTCCTGCAACAACCTGATGCAAATCTAAGACTGCATCACTACGTATTGTGGTGTCCATTCTCTTTGGTGGTTAGATGCATCATACGCTTTATAAGTTTTCTGAATTTTAAGGGTGTTAGATGGGTAAACCTCGGAAAGTGTATCGACAAGGAGATCTCCTACTCGTAGAAGAGGAGGGTGTAGATCTAAGGTATGCTATGAAAGAGGGTGAAGTTTTGGAGATAGTTTCTGAAAATGGGAATACCCATAGATTAAAGAGCTCTGTCTATACTATCCATGGTCGTCGATATGTTGTTGTTGAGAGCCCCTCGATTTTAACACATCCACAGCATCCAGAGCTTGTTATAGAGCCTGGTATTTATAGAGTTGAGTTTGTTAGAGATTATGCTCTGAATAGATCTATTGATTAGCATAGCTATGCTGTGTTAAGATATGTTTTGCCACGTAGGTTTAGGTAGAGCCTATAGAAGATCATATGAATTTTTTCTATCTGATGTAATTACAAGTAGTGGTGCTAAGAAGAGATTCTATAATATATTTAGAGTTGAAGGTTTCCTTGGATACCCTCTAAGGGCTCTCGTTGAGAAATTCAAAGACAGTTCTATACACATGTATAAGTATGGTGGAAGACAGTACTACATATTTCCTGAGAAATTCTACTCGTTGTTTATATCTATATCCAAGCTTATATACACTTTGGATAAGTATTATAGGAAAGATGTTGAGAAAATTTTCAATCATATCGATAGAGTTATAAATTTGTGTAGAGATGTAGATCAATGTGTAAATGCGTTACTAAAAGAGGTATCCACTGTCGAGACATTATGCATTAAGAGAGTTATGAGGGGTAGGAGAGGTTTAACTACAAGATTTGAGAGAGGCATGGAGAGGTGTAGAGATGTTGTAGAGAGATTCTTTCCAGATCTACTCAACCCTTATATCTATAGATATGAAGGTTTTGAAGAGCTTGAGGAATTTATGAGGAGGTTCTTTGGCGACAGAGTTGCTAGAAGCTATAGAAGATTTGCAGAGATCCATAGCCCTATACTTGTAGCTAGGGATGGGATTATATTACTGACTGAGAATAGACAACCTCTAGACAGCTTCTCTATATATGTTGATGACTGCTCGGTAACGAGTAGCTATGCAATTGTGAAAATAGTTGGCGTAGAAATGCTGAATGGCTATGTGAATAGAGTTAAATGGGTTGCCTTGCTTGGGATAGATCTTTACACTAAACAGCTATTCCTACACTATGTCTCACCAACACTTATTCTACGTAGAGCAGAGCTATGCAGATTATGGGTTCTAGGACTTGTAGATGATTTCGGTAAACCATTGTATGAAGATGATTTAACTTTGATAGAGGTCTAGCTACACCTCAAGCAGTTCTCAATCGCTTATAAATCTACAGTACCATCTATCGAATTGCGTAGGTGTTACTATATGTAGTTCTATGGAAACCCCTAGATAGTCATTTCCTTCATTTTAGGTTTTTCAAGGCCTCATCTAGGGCTTCTACTTCACCCACAGGGGTTTTTGTTCATCTCTTTGATCTTGCATCTATTATATTCTGGAGATTGTTAAGAAATATTCCAAAAAGTCTGGATCAAGGTTTTTGCGCGAAGCTCTAAGCATCTAAAGCTTTATGAAATTTTAGGGAACTGTGTTAAGGAAAGATTATGAGATGATTGTAACAATTTACATGATGTGAACATGAATGGATGTGGGAAACCTATGGATCTTTGAAAGGGGTCCTCACCCTAAATGGTGGGAGAAGGTTAGATGATTCTATGAATTCCTCAGTGATCGAGGGCTTCTTCATATTAATCGTCAAAACCCCATTCTCATCATTCTAAGCTATACAGTTTATATGATATTACAGAGTAAATTAATTTTGTTGGTGAAGCTAAATGGCTTTGGAATTGAGTAAAAAGTCTATTCCACCGCAAATAGCTATTTTAGTAATCATAGCTAGTCATAACAACATTACCTTAAGGCAACTCTTCGAATTAATAAAACACCAGGAACACAATGATATTGTGAATTATTTGAGTGTTGATGAGCTATTTAAGGATCTAAACGTACTGCAATTACTAGGTCTTGTTGAAGAGAATGATGGCAGGTACACTATAACGGAAAGAGGTAGACTAGTTATAGAAAAAATTTTGAAGAATTACAAGAACTCTGTTCATCAATAACGCTCCATGAACATTAATGCAGTCAGTATGCAACAATGCCAAAGATGCTGACTTCCTCCCCACCCTGAAGGGCTAGAGTTCCTGGTGGTGCGGGGAAGTTTGAGGCTACATCCCCCTTCGGGGTTCAATCCCGGGCCTAGTCTCTGGCCCATTACCCCTATCCCGATTGGAGCTCGGGGCTATGGGTATTCTAGCCATCATCACCTAAGCCTCACAGGATCTGAACACTCATCACCAAGATTAATTGAAATGAAGAGTATTCATAAGCTTTTCCATTCATCCCCACCCTAAATGCGAGGCTTTCGGTTGTAAAATGCCATTTTATGTCATAGATTATACAGAAATTCTACTAAGGGGGTTCAGCTCTCGTATATGTTCATATGGTTTTATCCTTGGTACAAGATCGCCAGCTTTGTATATATCCCATGGATGTCTAATAGAGTCCAACACCACAGGGTTTCTCATCTGTGATATAGTATGTACCTAGACTTAGAGTAGAACTAGTCATCAGAAAATAAATAGTGAGAGCAAGAATATTTAAATCTAGTGTTTTTCTCTATTTTCAATATTTGGGATAACTGTAGTTAATTTTAAATTGTAATGATAAAGTATATTAACTTGAGTTTAAAGTAAATATTTAGATGAAGAGGAATCCGGGAACTGAGAACAATGTGATGTAAGGTCTGCGTAAATCTCAGCTGATGGGGGGTTGAAATAGGCTTTTCGAATAAAAATAGAAAAATTATTGTATCTATATACAATCCTAGGTTGCTTTACAGAGTTGTTGAAATGTTAAGGTTTCTAGGTGTTGTCTATCAAGGAGCATACCCTGATATGAGATCTCAATTGGCAGGAATTGCAATAGTTGATGAAGAAGGATTGAAATACATACAATCAATTTCTGATTTGAATAATGTTGAGATTGTGAATATTAGTGTTAATAGTGTTGAGGGTGCTGTAATAAGGGCAATAGTTTTATCAAAATTGGGAAGCAGTAGAGTATATACACTTGTAGCAGGCATAGATTATGGTAAGTCATTAGGCGTAGCAATAGTAGCAGATTCTATAGTTATTTATATGAATAGGCATAGAAGCGAGAAAGGAGTTATTGACTTAGTTAAACTCTTCTTTAATAACATTGAAGCAACTAAAAAAATTGTTAGAGTAGGGATACCCACAACTGTAATTCATAAAGATTTTGAGCTGTTTGTAGATAAGCTAAATAAAGAGCTTCCACAAGAAATTATAGTAGAGTTTATATCTGAGTACAACACCTCTAAGACTGCCACCTATGAGGAGAAGCATCTAGACAAAGATTCTTTCGCAGCTCTAACCATCGCAATGAAGTTGCACAAAATTTATGAACAAAGATGATACGATTATAGGAGGATATAATATGGTCATAAATATACAGAATCAGAAAATAGCAGATGTCGTTCAAACAAGGATTTCTGTAGATAGAGGAAAGCTGTTAAGAGTTGTTGGTCCAATAAAAGTTCATGTTGTGAATGGACGCATTAGGATACTAGGATTAGAGCTAGAGGCTGGTAAAGAAATTTGGATTAGCAGGTACAGGAGCTATGCTTTGAAGGTGCTAGAGCCAAGCATCATCAATGTTGTCATTGGTGAGGGGGGTAGCATTGAGGAGCCATTACCAGATGAGGAACCGATAGAGATATGGGAGTCTATAGGACGGGAAGTGGTTGAGAGAGGAGGAAAAGTAGTTATCTTGGGCCCTATTGAAAGCTGCAAGACATCATTTGCAACTCTATTATCTAACTTAGCTATTGAAAAAGGGCTTAAAGTAACTATAATTGATGCTGATATAGGTCAATGTGATTTAGCGCCACCAAGCTTTATAGCCATGAAGTTTATGGATAGAAAGGTACTGTGGTTAAGGGAGGTTGATGGTGAGGTAATGCGTTTCATAGGATTTTTATCGCCATCACAAGGCATTGCAATGTCGAAGTTGCTTTCATCCATATTAGAGCTTGTTAAAATAGCAGATGAGAAAGGGTCGCAATTAACCATAGTAAATACCGATGGCTGGTTTGGAGACATTGTAGCCATTCAATATAAGTTACAATTGATAAAGAATTTAAAGCCAAACAACATTGTGATAATGGGCATCGAATCTTGCAATTACTTAGCTGATGTTTTAACTAAGTTTCCAAGTATTAAGATGTACTGCATTCCTATACCGAAAATAGTGAGAAAAAGAGATAAAGAGGATCGAAAATATCTTAGGAAGGTTAATTATGTTCAATACTTTCAAAAAGTAAAGCGAAGATGCTTTAAATTGAATGAAATAGCATTGATAAACTCATGTCTCTTTAATGGGGTGCAAGATCCGCAATTGCGAAATGAATTACAAAAAGAGCTAGGTATACCTATATTTATGGTGAGTAGATATAACGATAAAATAGTTATAGCTATACCTGATGAAATAAAGATAGAAAAGCTTAGTATGGATCGTAACAACCTCTACATTGTCAGACCATCAGATGCCAAAAGGATTCTTGTAGCAATTCTCAACGATCTATTTGAAGAGGTGGGAATAGGAGTTATTGATGATGTTAATTTTATGGAACAGAAGATATGCATTTTAACAGAATATGAAGGTGAGATTAGGGGCTTGGACATAGGTAGAATTATTATAGGAGAGGATTGGATAGATAAAGGAATAGCGAGTAGGTGTGTTTTATGAATTTGATGAAATATTTTGAATACTAACATCACCATGAGCAAAGGTAATGGATGCAAACTGTTATCGGTTTATTCATTTTAAACAATTGGAAAATGGCTAGAATAATATTTAAAAGCTTCTAATCGTTGAATGACAAACTAAGCATGTATGGATAGGTGTTTTACTGATGTCACTAAAGGAGTTTGTGTCTTTGCTTGATAAAAGTGAGATAGAGGATTACACAAGTTATGAGCTGCATCCAGAGTTAGAACCTACACGAATACTCTACTTATCTGATAAGAATGAAAAAGTAGTGCTTTTCAGAGTTAGAGATGCACAACAGTATTTATGCATTGGTAATATTCTGAATAATAGAAGAAGACTCTATGAAAAAGTGCTGAATACTAAAAGCGATGAGGAGGCATACAAAAGGCTCTTAGAGGCCGTAGCTAAACCAACTAAGCCAAGAGAGGTTAACTTCTTTAATAATTTTAAGTTTGTTAAAGATTTTGATTTGCATAGCATACCCTTCATAAAGTTTTACAGCGATGATGGTGGGAGGTACATAACATCAGCAATATTTATTGCATGCATAGATGGGACATGCAATGCATCTATACATAGAACAAAGTTAGTAACAAAAGATGCTGTCGTGGCCAGAATTGTTCCTAGGCATTTGAGGTACATATATGACGAATATAAGAAGAGAGGATCTGATACACCTGTAGCTATAGTTATTGGAGTGCACCCAGCTGTAGAGCTTATGGCAGCATCTTCACCTCCTTTTGGCGTGTTCGAATTGAATTTGGTACCGAATATACTAAGTAACTTTGCAGTTGCCTACACACCGAAATACAATATACCTGTACCCTCTATAGCTTCTGTAATTTTTGAGGGAAGGATAAGTTCTTCACAATTTGTTGAGGAGGGTCCTTTTGTAGATCTGTTAAACCTTTATGATGCTGTTAGAAAAGAGCCGTTAATAAAAATAGATGCGGTATATGTAAATCCAGATGAGTATTTCCATGTAATTTTGCCAGCAGGAAAAGAACATAAGCTGTTGCAAAGCTTCTATAGAGAAGCACTGGTGTGGCAGTATGTCAGTAATGTTGTGCCTAGGGTTCATAGAGTAAGATTGTTAGAGTCTGCAGGTTCTTGGCTTGTTTCAGTAGTTTCAATAACTAAGAATGTAGATGGCGATGCAAAGAATGCTATCTTGGCAGCATTCTCTGCGCATCCAAGTGCCAAGGCTGTGTTAGTAGTGGATAGTGATATAGATTTAGACTCTCTAGATAACATTTTTTGGGCCTTTGCAACAAGGTTTAGAGGTAGGGAAAGTATTATTATTATTGAGAAAAGTAGGTGTTCAACACTAGACCCAATATCCCCAACTGGAATTTGCGATAAGATAGGTGTAGATCTTACGATACCCATTTCTATGAATAAGGAGGCTTTCAAATACATTAGAATTCAGTGAGTGTTTGATGTATCTTACTAGAATAGAAGAAAAAATGTTTAGTGGTGAATATGGTGAGGTTGTGGAGAAAGCGATTAGAGTGATAGTTAAAGTTGGTGAGGCTCTTGGAGCAGAAAGACTTGTTAAAATAAGTCATGCACATATCTCAGGAGTTTCATACTTCAATATAGGTGATGAGGGTCTTGAGCTATTGGAGGGTTTTAGTAATAGAGGTGCAATGGTTAGCATATATACTACAGCGAATCCCTATTCGTTTGCAGGTCTAGGCCTGTACAAGGATGATGAGCTTATTAGAAAGCAGGCAAAGATAATAGAGAGTTTGATAAGGATTGGTGTTGATCCAAATAGCTTTACATGCACTCCATATAAACTTAGGAAACCTTTTGTGGAAGAGCACCTTGCCTGGGCAGAGTCCAGCGCTGTAATTTACGCGAATACTATTTTTGGTGCTAGAACGAATAGAGAAGGTGGATTAATAGCCTTAATGGCGGCACTAATTGGAAGAACCTATTATGCAGGTATGCATAAATTAGAGAATAGAAGAGCTAGTGAAATAATAGTAACACTATTTGATGTAGATTCAATTCTTGTTGCAAGTCTTCTTGGACTTTACATAGGCAGAATAGTACACGATATTCCCTACATTAGAGCAAGGTATAGAGCAGAAAATGAAACCATGCATGATATAATGATACGGAACACTCTAGCTTCAATAGCTACAACTTCAGACTTGCCCATGGCAGTATTAGAAGGTGTAACACCGCAAAGCACATATGTTATGGAAAAAGATGAAACAATATCTGTTGATATGAAGGAATTGGAGAATATAGATATAAAATGCGGTAGTGATGTACTGCTTCTAGGTTGTCCACATATAACACTAGATGAACTTGAAATACTGCTAAAAGATAAACAACTAAATTTATTGAAAAAATACGGCATTTCTAAAATTATTGTGACAGTACCTAAATACAATGAAAAGAGTAGTGAAATTTTTAAGCTTGTGCAAAAAGTAAGAGAAAGATATTCAATAGAAATACAAATTTTGCCAGGGGCATGCGCTGTAGTATCGAATCTAAAAGCACTTGGCTTCACAGCTATAGCAACACCACATGGGAAAGCATTGCATTATCTCCAAAATTTAGCAGGTGCAAAGCCTTGCGCAATTCATGTATAAAACTTGTAAATGTTGTGACGTTGAAAGAAGGTGATGCGGTAGGTCAGATACTCAAGGTCCCCACTCTTTCATTTTTAGGAGATGTTGATAAGTATAGTGGAAGAATAGTATCTCAAGATGTTAATAATTATAATAAGAGCATTAAAGATGTTATACTTATTGTTAGGAAGTTTCGAGGCAGTACGGTAGGTACATATGTTCTATATTCTATGTGCAGAAGAGGATTAGCGCCTAAAGCCATTTTAATGTGCAAACCTGATCCCGTGATTATAGGTGGTATCGTTTTGTGCAATATTCTCGGTGTGAGCAATGTACCTGAAAAATTTTATGAAGAAATTCCTGATGGTGTTAAGGCTTTGCTAAGAATCAGAAAAAATGCGATGGAACTGTGTTTCAGTGTCTGAAGTTGTAGGAATAGATTTAAGTCTTTCTAGTGGGCCTTGCCTTGGTTTTTTCCTGCTCCTTCTCTTTACTTAGAATAATCCTAATTTTTTCAACTCTTTCAAGAGCATCCAGCCATGAGATAATGTTTCTAATATCTTCAAATTCAACTTCCTTACTGCTCTTTAGCTTGCTCACATAATCGCCTAGCCTGTTTGCTATAGACTTTTCCAACTCAGTTAACACTGATGTGACATTAGCCTTAGAGAGATCTTCCTCAGTTTTCACAAGCATTACACGACCATGAACAGGGCAGACAACTTCACCACTTGTGAGCTTGAACAAAGGCGAACCACAAAGGGGGCATGACTCAGCAAGCATTGTAGCACCACTTCTCATTAACTCGCTAGCCCTCTTTATTATAGCATCTCTATCAATGCGTTCCAACACATCACACCTACTATGCTCTAGCTGTATATTGCTATTGCATAAAGATTTATTAAGATTAAATATTTTAGATAACATCTGTTTATAAATGAATTCAGTAATGAGGTGTAGAGATACATAGGTAATGAATGTTGGTAATAATATGAAGAGCGTCTACACTATTTTAATAGGCATTGTTGTTGGTCTATTTATAAGCTTTGCAAATAGCTATTCTTATGCAATATCTGGCTACACCACATCAGAAATTTCTTTAATATACATACCATTAGTAATCCTAACGATATTTAAGTTGTTAAAGCTAAATTATGATGGTCAAGATTTACTATACTCAACAGCAGTAGCTATAGGAGTCGATATCACGACAACTCTAACAAGTGGAATGTATATAACATATGGTTTCCTTGGCTATGTTTCTAATAGACTTAGCCTATTTGGATTTAATATATCTATACCACCCCAGCTTTTCAGTAACAAAAGATTTTTCTTTGTAGATGTAGTAGCGATGCCAACATACATTACCTTAGCTGTGGCATCTCTAGGGGGGTTATTCATAGCATTTGCATTAAGAAGTCATTTCTTTGACAAGGAAAGGTTGAGATATCCTATAGGTACGGTATGCGCCATAGTTGTGCAAGCGCTTAAAAATGTTTTGATAAAAAGGAAATTCCTTGCAATATTTTTTATAGCGGGTTTTGCACTACAAATGTTTTACTTTATAAACCAAATGGCATTAGATTTAACGCCAGCAGCATCAATGTTCATTCCTGGTACTTCGCTTGCATTGGCATTTGTACCACTTGTATTTGCTCTATTTCTACTTCTACCCCTAGGTGTTTTGAGGATGTTGTTTACAGGATCTTTCTTAATGTATTTAGTCTTTATCCCAATGGCTATTATACTATTTAAAATCCCTATAATACCTGCACAAAGTTATGATGATATGCTGTTCAGTATATCACCAATTGTTCTTAGTTACAATGTTGGCTTTGTAATAACATTCCTGCTATTCTATATCATAAAATATCTTAAGCAGCTCTTACTGAGCTTAAAGGTTGCAATAGAATTTACTATTGAGAGATTTATGCTATTAGTTGGAATAACATTTTTAGCATTTCTCGGGCTTACAGCATTAATGCTTACTCATCTAAATAATTTTAGCCTCATGCTCATCATAATGCTAGTTTTGTTTCTTCACTTCATATTAATTATAGGTAACATCAGAAATGTGGGGGAAACAGGCACGGGTTCACAAGCTCTCTACCCCCTAGTGACTATGTCAATGTATGTAGCAGGGGTGCGCAATCCTTTAACATATGCAGTTTTGGATCCTTATACAGGAATTCCAATGCCACAGACAGTGGCTGCATCTGTGATGAACTTACTTCGATATGCTAGATTTAGCAAAGGTAATAACATTAGAGTGATCAAGTATTTTAGTATTGGGGTTGTAGTGGGAAGTATTGCTACTTATCTATATGGGAACATACTTCTCTCTGTTTATGGAGTTAATTCGCCACAGATGCCATTAACAAGGTGGATACCTACAGTTGTTTGGATGGCAGCTATATACAATGGAAAACTTACTATGGCATCATTATACGTGGTTGTTTTTTCACTACTCTTCGCAATACCACTCATATTCTTGTCTCATCTACTAGGTTTTCCACTATTTCCATTTTTAGTTGGCATAACACTCACACCTGATATAGGGTTTCAAGCATTGCTAGCATACTTTATAAAGAACTTGATTGTACGCTTTGGATCAGCATTGCACGAAAGGCTAATCATTAGCGTTGCATTTTTCTTACTTGGAGCAGCACTCGCAATTATAGTAAATACTATACTTAATGCATTAGGGTTACCTTTATGAGTTTTGCCATATTATTGGCGTCAGGATATGTAATAGTAGTAGCAATACTATTATTCACTATCTTGGTACTTGTGGTGCTGAATCGTATTAAAGGATTTGTAGAGGAGGAACAAATAGCTATACCCACTATGGTTTCACCAGCCTTCAAAATCATAAAGTTGATGTTTCTTAAGGTAGCCATAAGCATCGAAACTGTGTTAATGGTAGTAGCAGTAATGCTAACAGCATTTACAACAAGCTATGTAGCTACGTATTTGTATTCATTTACAAGCATAGATGCTGTAAATATACCACATACCTACTCTGTGTTGCTAATTTCAAATCACTTTGTGAATCAGATTGAGAAAGAGTTGATAAATGTATCAACATCTCCTCTTAGTTATATTGAAATACTTCAAATATTTCATGAAATACCTGTTGAACATAGTAGTGGTGCAAGCTATTTACTTCCACTACTAATTAAATGCAAAGGTTATGATATTGAAAAATATAACAATACAATATCATATCTGTGCAAATATCTAGTCAATAATAAGTACGTGGCTTTGATTGATGTAAGCAATAGGATTGTTGAAGGAAGAATTAGAGTTGGAGATGAGGAATTTTTGATAATTAGAGAGAACCTTTCCAAGTATTTATCTATTCCATTATTGCCTGGAATATTTCCTATTCACACTATGGGTGTTATGGGTGGTGCTACAATCACAGCCTCAACATCTTCGATAATTGTAATGCCTTTCAGCAAAGACCTTTATAACACCATTTGTGAAGGTGAATGTGACGTCAAGACATTCTTGCTAATCACTTCTTTGCTACCAAGTAGTGTGAAAAATGCTATTTTAGATGTAGGATTAAAATATTTTGACATTGTCGCTATGCGACATGATAATGTAGTTGATATATATAGTCCTAATTTAGTGCCTTCTATGAAAACTCTAATGGGGGTGATCTCCTCGATACTGATTGCACTAATATTTTCGCTTTCGATTTCAGGTGGTTTAGTTGAAAAAGTTGTAAGGATTTCGGAAAAGCTGTTTTTGGTGGGGGTGTCATACGATACAATTACAGCGTCCACAAGTATGACCTTAATACTCGTTTTTATTATTTTCTTTGCACCCTTCTTGATCTTGATGCGATTTAGCGCTGCCACAGATATTTCAATACTTTCGTATATTCTTTCTGCGGTTGCTTCAAACATTTTACTGACATATAGAGTAGCAAGAAGCCTAAAGTCAAAAAGTTATAGAATTTTACCAAAGTCGTCTCTCACAATTAATACATTAATGCGATTGGATGTAGAACAACTTAAACAGGCTATACAAAGGTTTTTTGGCGTTGATGATCTTTTTGCATTAAGTGAAATAGAAGTATTAAAAGGTTTAGATGAATACAATGAGGTTAGAATAGAATTAATTTATAAAAGGAGTTTTGCTACATTGGTCACTGTGGAGATTTATGAGGATAAGAACAAAGATGTATGGAGCTACAATGCATATGTTGATGTGTGGAGCATGGAAGAGCTGAGCAAATATGAATACAATAAAATTGCTGCACTTGTGCTTTCAAAGGTTCAGGGGGTTATAATGCAATGCATTACAAAATTCTAATAAAGACTGCTAAGTATTCGATTAAATGCAATGGCTTCAATTATGTCATGCTATATGCATTTTCTTTAATTCTATACATAATTACCTGTCCTGGTAATGTAACACTAGCTATTTCTCTTATCTTGAGTATTATAATGCTATATGCATCAATATTGTCAGACAAGCTGAACATAGCACAACTAATCAATGCTTACAACATTGTGGGTTTAAAAAGAAAAGAAATAGCGTTAGCATTCTACATTTTTGTTAATATTCGAATATTGTTAATCACAATGGTATACATTATAGCATACCCAAATTTTACTGTAATCGCTTATCTTTTCGTATTGTCAAACATATTTATAGCGTTGGTATATCATTTCTCATTTCAGAGGGGTTAAGATTGAAAGACATCATAGTTACTGTGAAAAATCTGTGGAAATACTACAATTACATGGGTCAAAGAATAGCAATTCTAAAAGGTGTAAATGTATTGTTATATAGAGGTGATGTAGCATGTATTTATGGGCCTAGTGGTGCTGGCAAAACAACTTTCTTAAAAATTTTGGCAGGACTTGAAAGACCTGATGCAGGGGAAATTATAGTAGAGGGCTATAATTTAACTCTATTAGATGATGATGCTTTAGCCACACTTAGAACTACTATTGTGAGTTACATTCCGCAAGATTATGGGCTTATAGACGACTTTACAGTATATGAAAACGTTGAACTTCCATTACTAGTTGCCGGAATCCCCGAAGAAGAGAGGAGAGTCATACTCCTAGAAACCCTTAGATATATGGGAATAGTGGAGAAGATGTATACAAAGGTGAAGTATTTAAGTGGAGGTGAGAAACAAAGAGTGGCTATAGCTCGTGCGCTAGTTGTTACTCCATCGCTTCTCCTAGCAGATGAACCTACAGCAAATTTGGATTGGGAAAATGCAAAAAGAGTATTAGAATTGTTCACAAGAATAAATAGAGATTTTGAAACAACAATAACTATAGTGTCTCACGATGCTAGAGTTCTTGAATTCGCAAATAGAAGATTTGCACTTTATGATGGTGTCTTAAAGGAGGTATAGAATAGAACATAGAATACCATCGGGGTTATTTCCTCTATAAGCGATTTGATATAGCTTTAAATATCACATTCATATCTAGATCCTATTGATATGATATTATTCAGAGATCCTAAACTATGAGGATCATTACCTTAACCATACATTGAGATAATGATCGAGAGCTTAATAGAACCTTCTCAAACATTCAAGACCTGGCTCTCTGAATAATTTCAAATGTTTAAACTTTATAGAGGCTCAAGAAGGATGAGGCTATGAAGTTTGTATCAATCCATATGAAACTATATGCTAGCAGGAACTCCTTCATATATTCGATGTTTTCCTGTAGCGTATAGCGTGTTTTGATGCAACATATTTCTCTTTATTATTCAATATAGCTTCTTTCTTATTTTTAAGAAACCAGGTTTATCTGAGAATATCGAGATGCTTCACATGGTCCGTGAAATCATCACTATGTCAGCTAACCCAGCGTGCGCTCATCAAATTAGCTTTAAATTGCGCTGCTTATAAAACTATTTGGTTTTGGTAAGAGGGGAAATTCATGAAAGTTGTAATACTGGCTGGTGGTCTTGGAAAAAGATTGAGACCATTAACAGAGGATAGGCCAAAGATTCTTGTTGAGGTGTGTAAAAGACCTATTCTAGAATGGCATATTCATTGGCTTAGTAAGTATGGGTTTAAAGATTTTGTATTGCTTTTAGGGCATGCAAAAGAGAAGGTTTTAGAAGAGGTTGGAAGTGGAAAGAAGTATGGTATAAATGTGGCTTACATAGTAGAGGATGAACCGCTTGGCACTGGAGGTGCTATAAAGAATGCAGAAGGTCTTTTAAGGAATGAAGAATGGTTTTTGGTAATAAATGGAGATGTAATTACAGATTTGAATCCTCTTATGCTTTTAGAAGTGATTAAGGGTAGTAATGCTATTGCATGCATAGCTTTGGTTCATATGAGAAGCCCATATGGTATTGTGAAAGTTGTTGAGGGGTATGTGAAGGAATTCTTGGAGAAACCCATACTGGAATATACTATTAATGCAGGGGTCTATGTAATGAAGCCACAGATTTTTGATTACTTACCTGAGAAAGGCGATATTGAGGTAACGGCGTTTCCTCGGCTAGCTGAGGAAGGTAAGTTAAAGGGGCATGTATTTAAAGATGTGTTGTGGAAGTCTGTAGATACTATCAAGGATCTAGAAGAGTGCGAAAGTTTACTTAGGCAAAAATATCCTGAGTTCTGCAAGAAAAACCAGAACTTGTTTAATCAATAAAGTTATACACACTTCTTTTTCCAAATACCTATTTCACTAATTATGTAATTTGCTGGGAATCCTATTATAATGCCTATGAATTGAGCCAGCAAAGGATTCCACGATAAGCCATATTTTATAGATATTGCTGAAATGTATTGAGTTATTGCACTAACTGCTGAAGATACGTGAAAGAGTAAGAGTCTATGAGTTAAAGCTCCAAAGCGTCTCTCTCTGAAGGTCCAAGTTTCATGAATAAAGAAATTGAATAATATACTAATCTCTATAGCTATAGCACTGCCCAATATGAAAAGCTTATCATATAATAGTGGTGCAACATATTTGAAGAATAACAATACGCCAAGATTTACAAAAGTACCGGCAAGCCCAACAGCAGCAAATTTAAAAGGCCTCCAACCACTTAACTTAAGAACATGAATTAAGTAAGCCACAATGGTTTTTGAACCTAGCTTGCTTTTTCCAAAAATTCTAGGTTTAAATATATAGGGAACTTCAACTACTTTTCGAGGATTGCAATGCTCTAGAATTTCAAGCAAGATCTTAAAGCCTTGAGGATTTAGCCTCTTTCTATTATCAGATACAAGCTTTGTTTTAACCAAGAAGAATCCTGACATTGGATCTGTAAGTCCTCGCACACTAGGTAAGAAGAGCTTTGCAATTAATTCAGCTCCCTTAGATATCAAGAAGCGTGTCTTTGACCATCCTTCAATACCCCCACCCTTCATATATCGAGATCCTATCACTACATCAGCCCCCTCCTCAACGGCCTTTCTAAAAAGAGATTCAATGTATTTTGGCGGATGCTGCAAATCAGCGTCCATTACAATGGCATATTCTTTTAATGAAAATATAATTCCATCTATTACAGCAGTAGATAAGCCCTTTAAATTAACTCTCCTTATCACAGTAATACTTTCTGTAAGGAGTTCAACAGCCTTTCTCCATGTACCGTCAGGACTATTATCATCTACTAAAATAATTTCATAGTCAACATGTTTAGGCATATCATTAATAAGCTCTTTGAGCAGAATTTCTATATTCTCACTTTCATTAAATGTTGGGACAACTACTGAAAGACTGGCATCGGTATTAGCAGTGATTAATGCTGTGGGCGTATCTATGCACCTAATTACAGGTATAGATTTTGATAAGAAAAATGTTTATGGTATTCAAAATCTGTATATGTGGATTACAATTAATTGAATTGCGACTAACAATAGTTTAAAACTAGGACACTATCCTAATTTTTATGAGGCTCTATATTAAAAGTTGGTTGGGCGTCTAGGGTTGTGACTAGCGTAAATACAATTGTGGAGGTACTGAAAAGATTAGAGACTCTGTATAGACCTAAAGTGGAAGATTACATAGCGCTTAACTTGCTAAAGCCAAGTGTAAGCGACTTTGAGTTTCTTGTGGGTGTGATACTGAGTCAAAACACTAGTGATAAGAATGCGCTAAAGTCATTAAATGCATTGAGAAATGGGCTTGGAGGTATATTGAATCCAGATTCCATATTAAGTACTCCCTTAGAAAAGCTGGAAAGTTTAATTAAGTCTGCTGGCTTAGCTAAAAGAAGAACCAAGACATTAATAGCTCTTGCAAACTGGTTTAAAGAAAATAATGAAGTGATACAAAAGCTTAGAGAACTAGAGCCAAAAGAAATTAGGGAATTGCTTACAAAAATATATGGAATTGGGTTGAAAACAGCAGATGTGTACATTCTTATGAAGTTAAATAAACCTACATTTCCTATAGACACACATATCAGAAGAATTCTATCAAGATTGGGAATCTTTTCTACAACAGATGGCTATGAATATATAAGTAGTGTTGTGGTGTCGATATTTAATAACAATATTGATTCACTTAAAAAACTTCACATACTATTAATAGAACATGGTCGTAAAGTATGCAAGGCTAAAAAGCCTCTATGTACACAGTGTCTACTCAATGATTTATGTCATTATTATACTGCAGTAAAACAAGGCTCTCAGTAATACCGGGTACATCACTTATTCAGCGCTCAGCTAAATCATCACAACGCTCTTAATTCTACAAAAATCCTCAGTTAATTTCCTACTAACGGCGTTTATAAGTCTCTGCAAAACTCTTGCATCTCCATATTAGCAACAATGTAACTACCTTGATGCTGATTTACAACTGAAAGCCTCTCGCTCTTTAGAGTGGGGTTGAATGAAAAACCTTATGAGTTTTCTCTATTTTGATTGCTCTTGGTGATGAATGTTGAATTCTCTGGGCCATTGGCAATGATCAACAACTTATCCATAACCCCAAGTACAATGGATAGGGGTAATGGGTCGGAGACCCGGCCCGGGATTAAATCCCAGAAAAGGGGATGTAATCCCAAACCTCCCACTCTAGCAGGAGCCCTTGTACTTTAGGATGAGGAGGAGGTTAGCAAAAGCACTTACAGTTACTCACAATAGCTATAACTAATACAGAGCTTGCTATGGGGTTCTGGTTTCATCGGGCTTGATGTTGTTTGGTATCAAGCCCTCTACCCTTGGTTTCACTGCCCTCAGGACCCCTTTTCATCGGGGTTCATATCACAAGGCTCCACCCGCTCGGGGTGACCCCTACCCACAGCTCCCCCTCCACTTTTCTCCGGGTCATTGCTATGGGGAAACCCCACATCCTAGCTTCTCCTCAAACCCACCTCTCTTGGGCCTTCGCGATATACCCGCATCTTGAGGCATCTCCCCAATAGGGGAAGGATCAACAACCCTTATAAACCTATATGAAAACCAAAACAGTCGCAAAAGACTTACCAGCCTGAAGCTTATTTTCAAGGCTCATATCTTTTTAGCATTGATGAATATCTGTGATTATATTAGCTGGGTTAATGTGTATAAACTGTTCTTTGATGAAGTTTAGAGGTGGAGCAGTTTTCTATACCTATTGGTAAATTGCTGAGGGATGTAAAGTGTTATATGGTAAGAGAGTTCATGTAATAATCATAGTAGAGAATAATATTGATCCATATAAAACTCAAAATAATTCACAAAGGTATAGCTATTTAATTTGTTTTTCAGTCTCTTAGCAATGTAGAATAGGTGGTGTTGTGATTACATTGCAAAGTGTGAGATATAATTATATGTCTATAGACTCGGCTATTGAAGAGCTTGTGAAGGTAGTTAAGCTGAATATCAGTGTTCAAGATATGGAGTTAGAGAATGCTGCTGGGATGATATGTGCTGAAGATATATATTCTCCTATTGATTTACCTCCGTTCGATAGAAGCGCAGTTGATGGATATGCTTTATATAGTGAAGCTACATCTTCTGCATCTTCAAACAATCCAATACCCTTTAAGCTAGTAAACTATGGATCTGTACTTCCATCACATAATAATGCTGTACCCATATCAACAGGGCAAAGAATTCCTGAGGGTGCTGATGCTGTAGTTATGGTTGAAGACGTCATTAGGGAAGGAGATATTATATATGTAATGAAGCCCATACCTAAGTATGGTAATGTGTCTAGGAAAGGTGAAGATATTAGAAAAGGGGAGTTGCTTGTAGCTAAAGGAACAATAATTAAACCACAGCATTTAGCCGCGCTTTCAGCCATAGGAATGACGCATGTTAAGGTATATAGGAGGCTAAACATAGGGCTCATCTCTACTGGTTCAGAAGTAGTGAGTCCATTACAAGGGCTTAAAGCTTATGAACAAGGTTTCATCTTAGACTCTACATCGATACTCATATTTGCAGTGCTATCTGCACACAAGTTTATGAATGTCAATTGGTATGGTTTTGTTAAAGATGATGAACATGAAATTAAGGCCATGACTGAAAAAGCTTTGAATGAAAATGATATTTTGATTTTTACAGGAGGTACGGGGCCGGGGGAATCAGATAAAACATTTAAATCCATTGTAGAAATGAATAGAGATATTAGGATTATTGCCAGGGGCCTTGCTATAAGACCTGGAAGACCAACATCGATTATTATTGTTGAGAATAAGCCTATATTTCTGCTTTCTGGATTTCCTGTAGCGGCATATATAGCTTTATATGAGGTGGTCTTGAGAGCTCTCTATACGCTTCTAAAAATTAGGAATGAACTTTTTATAGAGGTTCCTGCAAGGATTGTCAAAAGGGTTTATGGTTCAGCTGGCTATGACAATTATCTTAGGGCTAAATTATTTAAATGTAACGAAGATTTGTGTGTAGAACCTATAATGCTTCGTGGTTCAGGAATTTTGAAATCACTACTTGAAGCAAATGCATTAATTGTAATTCCGAGAAATGTAGAAGGATTTGAGAAAGGTGAGAAAATTTGGATAAAGATTCTATAGTTAAAAGGAAAGTATTTCATACACTACTATCTATAGAAGAAGCAGAGCTCAAACTAGAACAGCTTGGCTTATTAAAGCCTATAGGTGAGGAGGAAGTAGAATTAGAGAATGCTTATGGAAGAGTTTTAGCTGAAGACATATTTTCGCCCATAGATTATCCGCCATTCGATAGATCTGAAGTTGATGGCTACGCTGTTTCAATAAAATCTGTTGAAGGTGCAGATGAGCTTCATCCAAAGAAATTAAAGGTTGTAGGAAAGGTTTCAATAGGTGAGGTTCCTAGCATCTCTATTGCTGAGGATTTTACTACATCTATAGACACAGGAGCCATTATTCCTAAGGGAGCAGATGGTATTATAATGGAGGAATACACAGAAAGAGTGACACCAAACGAGGTTATAGTTTATAAAAGTATTGTGCCAGGAGAAAACATTTCATTTGCAGGTAGCGACATATCATTGGGGGAGCTTGTTCTAAAAAAAGGTACAAGAATTACATACAAAGAGATAGGAGTTTTAGCAGCACTTGGAATAAGCCGTGTAAGGGTATTTAAAAAGCCTAAAGTTGTTGTAGTATCGATTGGCAATGAATTGCAAAAACCTGGTACAAAATTAGCTTTGGGCAAGATATATGACACCAATGGATATGCTATAACATCTTTCTTAAAGCAACGCGGGTTTGATGTAAGATATCATGGTATATTACCAGATAGTGAAGAAGTTGTTTACAATGAAATCACGAAATTGTTAACATCATTCGATGTTGTAATAACATCGGGTGGCACATCTGCTGGAGAGGAAGATATTACATATAGGGTTTTTGAAAGGCTTGGAACCATATTGGTTCATGGACTTAGGGTAAAGCCTGGCAAACCCACTGTTATTGCTATAAGTAGAGAAGGCAAGATATTATTTGGTTTACCAGGCTTTCCTTTCTCAGCCCTTTCAGTAGCAATGCTATTACTCGTTAAGGTTCTTGAAAGGCTTGAAGGCTTTGAGTCAAGGTTAATGATAGCCCGGGCTATGTCCACATTCAAAGTACGAAAAGATATTGGTAGAACATGGTTTATGCCTGTAATCCTAAGTAGTATAGGAGGGAAGTTATTTGCAATATTACTTCAAACATCATCTGGAAGTGTCTCTGCTTTGCTCAAAGCGGATGGCATTGCTATTATTCGTGAAGACAGGGATTATGTGGATGAAGGTGAAGAAATAGAAATTGCGAGATTTGGTGATGAATTAAAGGAGGCAGTAATTATTGGAAGTCATGACACTTTACTAACGATGCTGTTAACAAGGTTTGGAATTATAGATAGAGTGTCAATAGGTTTCGTAGGATCTTATAGGGGGCTACAATTAATGCGAAGGGGGTATATAGATGTAAGTCCTATTCACCTACTGGATCCTGCAACGGGGGAGTATAATATTCCATTTATAGAGAAGGATAAGGAACTAAGCAATAAAGCAGTATTAGTTAGAGGCTATAGAAGGAAGCTCGTCTTAGCATTTGCAAAAGGAAATCCAAAAAATGTTAAGGGATTTGAAGATATACTAAGAACTGACATAAGATTTGTTAATAGAAATAGAGGCTCTGGTACAAGAATCTATATAGATAAAGTTCTAGAAGATATTGCTAAGAGTAGTAGTCAAAGTTTTTCCAAAATTGTGAGGAATATTAGTGGATACTGGTATGAAGTATCAACACATACTGGTGTAGCTGCTGCAATAGCCCAAGGCAGGGCTGATGTTGGTGTATGTACAGAACATGCAGCCATGCTTTATAACCTTGATTACATTCCTCTAACGTGGGAATACTATGATTTTCTAATAAATGTTCATAGTATGGATAAGAATATCATTAAAAAGTTTATTGAAGGTCTGAGAAATCCGTTGACAAAAGATGTTGTTAATGGCTTTAGAGGTTATGAAGCGCCTAGTGAAATGGGGCTAAAGCTTTGCTGCTAACTTTTTAACAGTTTTTCGAGAAAGTTCATCAGCAAGTCTAAGGGGCTCTGGAAGAATATAGCTATAATTCCATAAATTTAGCACAATATTTGCAGCATCTTCAGCTGTAACCTTATTCCCTATACTTACATAGATCTTTTTAGAGTTTCTTCTAAGAATATATCCTACAATCGTATTATCAATTACTATAGCTTCATTATCACCTATGCGAATTACATCTCCATATAGAAAACTTTTTGCAACGCCCACAGTTGGTATATTTAGCACAACGCCTATATGTGATGCTATACCGCATTTCCTAGGATGGGCCATTCCATGTCCATTTACAAGAGTTATGTCTATATGGATTTTACTCATTAGGTTAAGCAAGGCTTTTATCATTAGTGGAGCCTCCCTGAATGCTAGAAATCCCGGTATATAGGGTATAGCCACTTTTTCGCAGTATTGTGAATAGGTAGTTAAGGCTCTATTCTTTGAGTCATATGCAACTGCAACTGCACAGCCAAGGCCATCTTTATAACTAACATCAAGACCTGCTATTATGTTGATCATCGAAATATTTATGGGCTGAATAATAACAAGTTTGCTGAGTATTTTCTGTGCTCTTAAAGCATTTTCGATTAGGAACGTCATAATCATATCTTTAAAAATTCTGTTCTATAAAACTATGCTTTTTTCTATAATGCCATCCTTGCTTATAGCTATTACATCTATGCCATCGCCTGACACCGCATCTCTCGATATGGCTGATCTTATGGCCTTAATGGTTAGATCCATAGCTTTCTCAAGCTCGAGATCTTTCCGATACTCAGTCTCTATAATACCTATAGCTATTGGAGCCCCTGTTCCCACAGCAGCATAATCATCTTCAATTACGGAACCTACAGGATCTAGTACATATAGGTGATAACCACCTTCATCATATCCGGCAAATATTATCTCTGATATAAATGGCATTAACTTGTAGCTATACAAAATAGCTGAAAGAAGTTTTGCAGCAGATCTCACACTCATTTTTGAAGATGTTACAAGTTCCCTATACATTATTTCTGCGCTTAAAATCTTGTGCAAGGTCTGCATATCTCCTATAAGACCAGCAGCAGCTATAGCCATTCTATTACCTATCTTAAAAACCTTCTTACCTACTCTACTTACAATGTATCCTCCATAACTTACCCTCTTCTCTGCCCCAACAACAACACCACTATCGACTTTAAGACCTACGGCAGTAGCTCCTGCTACTATCCTTTCATAAGTCAAGATCTACACCAGAAGCTAGTAATAGTATTGCCCTATTAAAAACATTAATGCTACCTTTGTTCAAACTCTGACGGGTCATAGCCATAAAGGAGCTTAAAAAGCTTTTTACCTTCATCAGTCATCATACTTGGGCTCCACTGACGTTCTAAATCTAGCTTAACTTTGATATTTTTGTCAGGAAATGCCTGCTTCAGAGCATTTTCAGCTTGTTGTACTACAAGATACGCTATGGGGCAGAAAGGCGTTGTTAAGCCTAGTGTGACCTCTAAATCACTATTATTTATACTAATAGAGTATACAAGACCCAGGTCATATATATTAATAGGTATTTCAGGGTCATAAACACTCTTCAAAACATTAACAATTCTTTGCCTGAACTCTTCTTTTTCTGCTGCATCTCCCGTCATTATAAGCACCTATAATGTAGGTAGAGTTTTGATATCACATAATACATTCAAAACGTAATATTCTTAACTCACATGACTGGAAGGTAAGAGAAGCATAATTAGAGGATTTCATAATTTTATTCAGCTTATAGCCCTTATCCTATCAACAGCCATTTTTGTAGCTCTATATGGGTCTGAACTCTTAGTGATGGCCGAACCTATCACAATTATTCTTGCACCACCACTGATAAAAAGATCGACATCTTCAGGTCTTATACCTCCAGCTATCGACACTACAATATCGCTTTCTGCCAACTCCTCAACTTCTTTAAGTAACTGTTTTGCACTTACACCTCTCTTTCGCTGCACATCCACGCCAACATGTAGGTTCACAATATTTATGCCATAGCTTGCTAATCTGAAAGCACGTTCTATTGGGTTGTTGATGTAAATCATGTCAGCTATGAGATCTATTTTAAGGCTTTTACAAATATCATAAGCCTCTTTAATTACATCATCATCAATAATACCTAAAATGGTTATTGCATTAACACCTTCACTAGCATATGGGGTAAACTCTAGTGCAACAGCATCAACAGTTTTTAAATCAGCTAAAATCAACTTTTCTTTAGCAATTTTTCTAAGTTCTCTTACAGCGAAGATTCCATAGGTTTTAGCTAATGGCGTGCCTATCTCTACTATATCAGCATCAGCCTCAATGATTTTTGCTGCAATTTCAATAGCTGGTTTAAGGTCTGTGAGATCTAGTGCGACCTGCAACAAAGGTCTTTTAATAGCTTCTTGAAGCACTAAACCCATTTCTTTATCACCAGTTAAGTTTTGAGATAACTTGGTTTAGTAATTCCTTTCCTTCTTTTGTCCTAGGATAGCTCACAGATATAACTGATCGTGGAAATGGTGAGGCCTTAACATACTCAAGGAATTTTTTAGGCCAGTCATTAACATCGAAACCTTTTTGCGCCAGTAAAGCTAGTAACCACCTCTCACTACCAAAGCCTGAGCACCCTGTCCACAATATATCACCCTTGTTATGTTTGACTCTAAAAGGCTCCGTAAACTTTGTACCATGGATAGATATATTGCCTATTTCTAGCCAATTCTTATTGTCTTCTCTCGGTCCTTTATAAGGAAGCCATGCTTCAAAATCTATTGTTCCCGGTACATCAATATTTATGCTCTTCACCTCTTCCTGTACAACACCACTTTGCTCGTAAAACCATGGTGTTACCCAAGCCATCCTCCACTCTAGTTCTAGAATTTTATCCATGAAGTATTCATATCGTTCTAAAAGTTTATTTCTGATCTCTATTACTTGTTCAGGTTTGCCAAGCCAAACAACTTCAATTCTATGAAACTCTATAACTCTTTCAATACCATGTATTCCTCCAGATTCCCATCTAAATGATGGCCCACTCATGTCAAACCACTTTATTGGAAGAATGTTATCATCAAGTATTTCGTTTTCAAAAAACCAGTAGAATGGTTCACACTGAGCAAAGCAAAGGAAGTATGTTGGAGGCTTTAAGTATTTCTGTAAATCCTCAGGCTCAATGCTATCCATGACATACATGCTATCTATGAGCTCCTCGAATTCTGATAAATCATAACTCTTGGGAAGTGATGCAAATACAATAGAATTTATAACACCCTTTAAATGCCCTGTTTTCAACCCTACCTCAAGTGGATACATTTTTGGAAATATTGCTTCCTGGAAGCCCAGTGGTTTTACAACTTCATCAAGAAATAGTTTCTTCAATGCATTGAGCAAGTGAGTTAATGGTGGTGTATAGAGCCACTGCCCTATGCTCATCCTTTTTATCCATCCTATTTCCTCTAAAATCTTATTGGGATCCATTGTAATGGGTTTCTGTATTCTTATATCACTATTCTTTAGCAATACCCAATGCTCTGCCTTACCACCCCATTTCATTCTTTTCTCTTTTTCTTCGATAAGTTGCATTAACCTAAGGAATAGAGGCCTCTTTAAGTCGTCTTCATATAGCTCGGTCAATTCAATAATTGTCTTACCATTAGCTTCTGTTATCCCCTTAATGAATGGCAATTTAAGTGATATAGAGATTTTTGTATCTAGAATCACCTTGACATCCTTTAATGCAAGTTTACGTATACCAATTCTATACTTGTTTCCCATGCTATTTGCTAACACATTCTTCACTCTAAGTGAAGCCTCATCTAGTCTTACCTTAGTCCCTGTCTTAATCTTCATTATAATTGTATTTAAATTAGCATTGAATTCTGTTATTGTCGCAGCATCTTCAACCCTTCTAGCCCCTCTCTTGAGATAATCCTCATTAAGGAACTCCACGATTTTTGGCATATCATTAATAGCTTCGCTTGGGAGCGGCTTGCTTAAGGTTATTTCGAGTGTTCCTGTTAAAATCATGAGGAGTCACGGGGAAACATAACTATGCTATAGTACCTTCAGTCTCATATTACAAAGTATTTATAGCTCGAAATATAAGTTATGTTGAGTCAAGTACATTGTAGGTGGAAACAATGTTGGATTTTCAAGAGATTGCAAGATATGACAGACAAATAAGATTATTTGGTGTTGAAGGCCAAGAAAAGCTAAAGAAGACAAGTGTTCTAGTGGTTGGTGCTGGGGGTTTAGGTACAGTAGTTACAGTGTATTTAGCCTATGCGGGAATAGGAAAACTTATATTACTTGACGAAGGTCTTGTAGAGCTTTCGAATCTCAATAGGCAGATACTTTATGTAGAAGCTGATATAGGTAAGCCCAAGGCGCATGTTGCATGTAAAAAGTTGCAAGAGATCAATTCTAAACTTGTGTTAAACTGCTATGCTCAGAAATTTGATAGAGAGTTAGGGGAAAAACTTGTCAGAGATGTAGATATAGTAGTTGATGCTTTGGATAACTGGGAAACCAGAATGATCCTAAACGAGATTTGTGTAAAGTACAGAAAGCCATTGGTACACGCTGGGGTAAATGGGTGGTATGGTCAAATAACCACTATAATACCAGGCAAAACACCTTGCCTTTATTGCATAAGACCTTATCGGTCTAGTGAAAAGCAGAGATCTAGAGAGGTGATAAGTATAATTGGGGTTACGCCAGGTGTACTTGGAATATTAGAAGCTACAGAAGTACTAAAACTAGCTCTGGGCATTGGCGAAACTCTGCAAGGCAGAATACTGTTTATAGATTTGCTAAGCCTCGAATTTAAAACTTTTGAAATTAAACGAAACCCTGCATGTCCTATTTGTGGTAATGTACATTAGCAACAGATGAAATATCGTCTTTCTGCAAATGAAATTATAAATATTTTGAACTTTTCTCTCTACAACTCTGTACCTAAAGAAGCGGTATGAAACAGAATGCTATGAAACAGCTTCACTAACTAGACCTAGCTTTGTCAAGTACTCCAAGGCTTTGAGTATAACATCTTTTTCCACAATCCTACAATATTCAAGGGATATATAGTCAATTATTTCAGTTACTGTTAGAGTGTTATGCAAGAGTATGAGTGGGATGTATCTCATTACTATAAAGTTGGTGAAATCATCATCAATAAGCCTTATGAATTCCTTGAAATCATTTTTTGTAAGATTCTTAGCCAGGTATCTTAAGCTAAGAATACCTCTGGGCCCGACATATCTATATCTCTTATCTTCTGCATGAATATTATTTATTGAAGTAGTGAAAGTGATGCCATGTTTTTCAAAGCATTGTTTTATAGCAAGATAACTACTTTTAAATTCTCTATAAGATTTCATCAGTGTATTAATGTCGAGCTCAAGAGCCTCGAGATTTGAAGCAGCAATTGAGAAAGCACCTACGGCTATGCCTATATCCCTTGCAATTTCTATATCAAATTTAGTTATATCATCTTCGCTACTATGGTAAAAGACGTCAGGCCACTGATTTATCATTACAGATGGTATAGAGAATTGCATGTAAATATCATGATCACTTCCACCCTCATATGGAAGTACATCAAATTTATACCTATTTATTCTAGTTACACCATTGAATGATTTATTGTTATAACTTATTGTATTTAAGAGCATTTTTAGCAAGAGAGATTCATATAGTTCATTTGTTAAGAAACGTGGTGGCAGTATTAAATTAAGCGTTGATTTTGTAATTTCCTGTTTTTCTCCAATCATGTCTAAATTTACCCCGAACTCTATTTCAGCTTTTTCTTCACTTTTCTTAATTAAGTAAGGTAGTGATCCATAGTACTCAGGAAACAGTACAAATGCAATGCATTTCTTGCTAGAGAGCTTAAGAGCATTTCTTGATATTCCTCTATCTATAGCAGAGGCCATTTCGAGGACCACAGCTACACCACTAATGTTGTCATTTATTTCACCCTTAGGATGGCAGTAATGGGCATAAATATGAAGTTCACCTTTATCACAACTCTCACCTTGGTGTAATACAGCTTCAATAACTCTTATCTTTGCAGTATTTCTATAACGCGATTTTATATCTATTCTTATAACAACTCTCTCTCCTCTTTCTAATAATGAGAGGATTCTATTAGCCGCATTCCTAGATATGGCAGCTGCTGGAGCAGTGTATTTTGCTATATCTTCAGGAGTGAGGAATAATGATAAGTAGGGGATAGCGTTTTCAGGAACATTCATTCTGTAAAAGAGAAACCCAGAAGCACCAGCATTAGCAGTATTTGTGTAAACAATGTAAGGAGCACCATAACTTAGCACAATTTTGTTCTTTAACTTATCTAGGGTTGAAGGCTCTAAATCTATGCCTTTTCCAATGTATATAACTTCACCTTCAACTAAACCAGGGGGAGAATGGGCAACAGCACAGAGCCTTGATTCAATAGAGCTTGCTAATCTCATGTGAAAGGGTTTAACCATTTCAATTTGACACATTTCTAAATCCCAACCAATTACAGGAAGATGGAGGCCATATACTTTAGAATAGTCGAATTCATACATGTGAACATCAAAAGTTGAGTTCCTTTTCAGAGATGCATAGATATGTTCGCTAGCTTTTTCAAGTTCCGAAGATCCTTGAATTCTATGAAACTTTGAAATCTCAATAAGATATTCAGCAAGCTCGGATGTCGAAAATGTTTCGCGAAGTGTTTCCAATATTGAGGAGATTTTCATAAGGAATGACCTTCTTATTTTAGAGTGCATTAAGCTTAAGACCCAAATTAAGCTTTTAATATGTAATGCTAAAGAGTGCTACATAGTGATATACTGTTGGAAATAGCAGTTATTGGAGGAGGTATTGCAGGTCTTCTAACAGCATATTACTTAACGAAGTTTGGTGTAACTGTTACGTTATTTGAGAAAAGTAGAGGTATTCCACGAAGACATTGTACAGGTATTGTTTCTCACGAAACTTTGCATAATATTCCTCTTGCCAAGAAATTTGTAATAAGTAAATACTCCTCTATGGAGATCTTCATAGGCACCTCTTTAGCTAGAATAGAGATAACATCTCCTAATAGCTTTGCATATAGAATTGATAGAACAGGGCATGAAACTGCATTACAAGATCTCTTAAAATGCTTAGGTGTTGAGATGAAATTTCTCCACAATGTTTTAGATGTTAATAGAGAAAGCTATGGCTGGGGCCTAGCCATAGAGCATGAGAACAGCATAGTTAAAAAGTCATTCAAGAAAATAGCTGTGGCAGATGGCTATCCAGGTAGAGTATCAAGAAAAGCTGGCTGTAGTGCTGTAGCTATTCCGCTTAGTGCTATTCAAAGAGACTTTACTGTTATGGGTTTGAATACTGCAAATTCTCTATATGTATACATAAATCCAAAGTTATTAGGTTATGGTTTTGCATGGCTTGCACCATTTAATGAAAATGATGTGACAATAGGCCTTGCCACATCGTACAAAGTTTCGCCAATAATCTATAAGCACATCTTAAGGTTCTTTAGCAAGGCTTTAAATTTGAATGTAGGCAATCCTTTAGGTGATTACTATGGTGGCACCATTTTAATGGGATACCCAGAGAAATTCTTAAGCAAAGATTTTAATGTAGTGTGCATAGGTGACTCAGTAAGCATGATAAAAAGTATTAGTGGTGGAGGTCTTTATGGAATAGCAAGATATTCTTACATACTCTCTAAGGCATTACTTCAAGGAATTGTAAAGAACGTGGACATCGCATCTCTTTCTAATGAGTTTAAAAAGCAATTTCGTATAAAGCAATTCACCTGGTCTAAGCAGAGCCTGTATGTAGTTAAGAAATTACTTGAAGTTATTGCGATTGCTGGGCATGAAATAAAAATCATTTTAACAAATGCAAAGCATTTTGATGCCCATGAAAAGATATGGCTTGACGTTATTTACAGTATTATGCGAGGTACAATGATATGATCAAATTGTTAAATTAAAATTAACCTATTTATAGCTACACACCTTTACCTTAATACCTAGAATTAGGTGTTTAATTTTATGAATAGCAAGGACAGGATTTCATTGGTACACGGATTTGGAGGTAAAGAAACCTACGAACTTTTAGATAGAATTATCTTCTCAAAGTTACCATTAAATTTGAAAAGAGTTGAAGGTGGTGTAGGGCTTGAGGTGCTTGATGATGGAGCTGTAATAAAATTTGGAGATAAGAATGTGGTTATAACTCTGGATAGCTATACTATTAAGCCTGTGATCTTTCCTGGAGGATCTATAGGTACGCTGGCAGTTTCTGGTACTGTTAATGACCTTGTTGTCATGGGGGCACAGCCAATAGCATTTGCAGATTCTGTAGTTGTTGAAGAGGGATTTGATGTAGGGCTACTTAATAAAGTAGTAGATGATATGCTCAAATTGCTTATGGAACTTAGAATACCTCTAATTGGCGGCGACTTTAAGGTGATGCCAAAAGGATCTCTAGATGGTATGGTGATAACATCTGTAGGTATAGGTGTAGCTAGGAACCCAATTATTGACATCAATATAACCCCGGGAGATAGGATAATTGTTACGGATCCTATAGCATCTCATGGTGCTGTAATTCTTGCAGCACAGCTGGGTATGCTTGACAAGCTTGAGGGTATTAGGAGTGATGTCAAGCCATTAATAGGGATTCTTCCAGTAATAGATAAATACTCTGACTATATTCATGCAGCCCGGGATCCTACAAGAGGTGGCTTGGCTGCAATACTGAATGAGTGGGCGCGTCAAACTAATGTCACAATAGTAATAGAAAGAGAAAAAATACCTATAGAAGATAATGTAAGGGATTTCTTAGAGGCTATGGGTATAGATCCCCTTACAATGGCTAGCGAAGGCGTAGCTGTAATAGCGGTTGCAGATACATATGCAGATGATATTGCTAAGGATCTGCGCTCCAGGGGCTTTAGAGCATCTGTTGTTGGATATGTTGAGAAGCCGAGGAATGAGTTCCTCAGGGGTAAGGTGGTGGCAATAACTGAGATAGGTGGAAGGGTAGTGGTTGAGGCTAGAGGGTACAACCTTCCAAGAATATGTTGAGCAGAAATGGTCAAGGCAATTAAAATCTTTGTAAGTGGTCTTGTGCAAGGTATAGGATTTAGACCAGCGATTCATAGAGCAGCTGTGTATTCAAACGTTAGAGGCTATGTTAAAAATTTGGGGGGCTCAGAGGTAGAAATCTATGTTGAGGGTGAAGAGGAAAACATAAAATCTTTTATAAACTCATTATCACGCTTTCTACCTCCGTATACAATAATTGAAGAGGTGCACATGCATTATGAAAATCCTCACAACCTAAGCAGGTTCATTATTGAGAAAAGCAGTGGTGCACTAGTCAAAAAATCCATGATACCTCCAGATATTGGTATTTGTGAGCATTGTTTGAAAGAGGTTTTAGATCCAAGTAACAGGAGATATCGGTATCCGTTTAATTCCTGTGCGTGGTGTGGGCCCAGATATTCAATGATGTATGGTATTCCATATGATAGAGAAAATACTAGCATGAGAAAATATCGGTTGTGTGATGAGTGCGAGAAGGAATATGGGGATATAAATAATGTTAGGAGGCATCATGCACAAGGAATTAGCTGTCCGAGAGATGGCCCTCAACTTTATTTGTATACTTCAAATGGTGAAGCCATAGATGTAAATGATCCTATCAGGGAGGTTGCAAAGCTTATTGATGAAGGGTTTATAGTTGCTGTCAAGGGTGTTGGGGGCTATCATATTGCATGTCTAGCAACAGATGATAATGTTGTTCTGAAACTTAGGAAAAGAAAGAAGAGACCTTCACAGCCCTTTGCCATAATGGCTTTGGATCTAGACACTTTATCGAGACTGATATATTTTGTACCCCCCTCATCTATAGACTTACTGCTTTCACCGCAAAGACCGATAGTGCTACTTCCGAAAAGAGAAGGCAGCCCAGTGTCTTATTATGTATCTCCTGGTATGGATGTTGAAGGAGTATTCCTCCCATATACGGCTTTGCACTATTTGCTATTGCAAGAGGTAAGAGATAGGTTTCTCATTATGACTAGTGGTAATGTGCATGGCCAACCTATGTGTAGAACTGAAGAATGTGTATTTAAGAAGTTAGGAAATGTAATTGACTATGTGCTTGTGCACGATAGAGAAATTGTTAACAGAGTGGATGACTCTGTAATAAGGTTTACTAATGGGGAGTATGTATTTCTTAGAAGAGGTAGAGGTTATGCTCCTATGTGGCTGAGGACCCCATTTAATCTAGATAGAGAAGTTATAGCAATAGGTGCAGAGCTACAAACTGCTGCGGCAATAGGATTTGAGGATAAAGTAGTATTAACACCTTACGTAGGCGATCTAGATAATGTTGAAACAATGGAGGAATTGGGGGAAATGCTAAGGTTTTTAATGAGAAGCTATGGTATTGAATTCACAGAATCTATTGTTATGGTTACAGATAAGCATCCTGGATATGCTAGTAGGCAACTAGCATATGAAATTTGCAGCAAATATGGGTGCAATGTAATGGAGGTACAGCATCACTATGCACATATCTTATCTGTATTAGCTGATAGAGGTCTAAAGGTTGAAAATAATATCATTGGTATAGCAATTGATGGAACAGGTTATGGCGATGATGGAACTCTTTGGGGTGGAGAAATAATGGTGGTAAATTCTGAGGGTTACAATAGGGCAGGCTCCTTAGAATCAATTCCAATTACAAGTGAAAAAGATATTGAATATCCCATTAGATTGCTTGTTGCAACATTGGCAAAAATATTTGGATCCCAAGTTTATGAAATTATTGAGGCTATTTCGCAGAGTATATATATTTCAGAACTTGAGAGAGAAATTGTTGTTAGGAGTGTGTTTGAAGGTCGTTATATAGAGTCTTCAAGTGTTGGAAGGTTTCTAGACATGGTGTCGGCTTTACTAGGAGTTTGTCATTATAGAAGTTATGAAGGAGAACCAGCAATAATGTTAGAAGCTGTAGCTAGAGGAGGTAAATTGATAGATGAACTAGAATACATAGATGTAAGATATAGAGATATGTTTAGAATAGACACACTCAGTTATATGGTAAAACTTCTCTATGTAATACAGCAATACAACAATGTAGCCAATATGTATAAACTGAATGATATAGCATATACTATCCAAATAGCCCTTGGAAGAGCTTTAGCAAGTGCTGCTCTAAAGAGCTTATATGGCAGGAGAAATATAGAGCAGTATGTAGTTGTTGGTGGTGGCGCAGCTGTCAATAGCTACATTATAAAGGGAATTATGAATGTACTTAAGGAAGCCAATGTAAAGGTTTATCTGCCTAAGAAAATACCTCCAAATGATGGTGGAATAGCGTTAGGGCAAGTTTATGCCTACTACATGAGCAAAGCATTCAAAAATTAAAGGTTATCACATCATGGTAAATGATTTTGGTTAACTGTAACCAGTTTTAATTAGCTTTTAACATTATAAGTTATTGCTGATATTGTATGAAAGTTTTAAGTTAGATTTTTGAAGATAACAAGCTAGGTGCATGGAATACGATATAGTACTTTGTCCTTAAATTCATTCAATTCATAGATTTGATGATGATTACCATAGGTCCAATAGTAGCTAAGGATTGTAAGTTTTTCTTAGTTTAGAGACCTCTTAATATAAGCATCTATTTATAATTCAATTCAGATAAGCAGTAGTTCTATATTTAAAGTATTAAAATGTAATTATAATAGTCTTTATACTAATTTATAGCTTAGTGGTAGAGGTTGTATAAGTTAAGTTTTTAAGCCTAGTCATTGACTAAGGTACCGAGGTAAAGTGCATTGAGTATTAAGCTTATCAGATATTCTCCATGGCTTGTTCATTTCAATACCGGTGCATGTAATGGTTGCGATATAGAGGTTTTAGCTGCATTAACTCCTCACTATGATCCTGAGCGTTTTGGAATTAGGCTAGCTCCTTCTATAAGGCATGGTGATATACTCATTGTAACTGGGGCTATAACAAAGAAAGCAGCTGCGCGTTTGAAGAGACTTTACGATCAAATGCCAAGCCCAAAATTTGTTGTGGCTGTAGGTGCTTGTGCATATGATGGTGGTGTTTTTAAAGATTCATATGCCTTAAGAAAGGGTGCTAAAGATGTGGTACCAGTAGATGTTTACATCCCCGGTTGCCCACCAAGGCCAGAGGCAATATTGCATGGGATTGTTAAACTTCTTCAAAAAATTGAGAAGCTAGATGAGGTAAAGTCTAGATGAGTGAAGCTAAAAATACAGATGTAGAACCTAGTAGTATCATTAGAGATATAATAGTTAAGGAGGAGTTTGTGAAACCTAATAGAAGGGTATTTATAATTGATAGATCAAAGATTAGAGAAGCTATCTCAAGATTGGTAAAAGCATATGGTGAGACCTCTATCTATATATCTACTATCGCTGGAGTTGATAGAATTGAACAAGGATTAATGGAATTGAACTATTTCATTTCAGTACTTCCCCGAAGAGAGATTATAGTGTTAAGAGTTCAAATACCCAGAG
>JAPWTX010000021.1 GCA_028275825.1 Ignisphaera sp.
ACCTCTATCTATATATCTACTATCGCTGGAGTTGATAGAATTGAACAAGGATTAATGGAATTGAACTATTTCATTTCAGTACTTCCCCGAAGAGAGATTATAGTGTTAAGAGTTCAAATACCCAGAGTTCAGCCAGTTATTGATACATTGATAGACATTATCCCAGGAGTTTTTGCTGGTGAAAGTGAAACATTTGATTTGTTAGGTATTCAATTCAATGGAAATAGTTTCATTAAGAGAGGGTTCTTTGTTCCAGAAGATGTTACGAATAAAGGCGTTTACCCACTTAGGAAAGATGCAAAGTGGTGAAATGCATTTGACAGAGGCTGTCTTAGAGATACCCATATCACTTGAGGTTCCTATAGGACCCCAGCACCCAGCTTTGCACGAGCCACTCATGCTAAAGGTGTATGCTGATGGAGAAGAGGTTGTAAAAGTTGAGATTAATACTGGGTATAATCATAGAGGTGTTGAAAAACTTTTTGAGATGAATAACTTCTATAAAGGCGTATTTATTTCTGCACGTATTTGTGGCATCTGCAATACTGTGCATGCAGATACATATGTAAGAGGTATTGAGCAGTTGCTTGGCTTAGAGCCAAGCTCTCGTGCAAGGTACTTAAGGGTTTTAGCCATGGAACTGGAGAGGATTCACAGTCATATGATAATAAATGCTATTATGGCAGAGATACTAGGATATGATACATTGTTTATGTTGATAATGAGAGATAGGGAGTATGTGATGAAGGCAAAGGAGATACTAACAGGTGGGAGGGTTATAGCAGATTATTTCATGCCTGGTGGAGTGAGGAGAGATGTAGATGATATTAAGCGAAATAGAATTCTAGATCTATTAAAGAAGACAAGACCGCGGTTGGAATACTATAGAAAACTTTTTGAAACAGATCCAACAATAACTAATAGACTGATTGATGTGGGAGTGCTAAGACCTAGAGATATTACATTGCATGGTTTAGTAGGACCTGTTGCTAGGGGAAGCGGCATTAAGACAGATGCGAGAGTGGAAGACAGATATGATGCTTATGGTGAAATAGACTTTAACATGGTAGTACATGTTGAAGGGGATTCTTTGGCGAGAATGCTTGTTAGATGGGATGAGGCATTGGAATCTCTGAAAATGTGTGAGTATATATTAACTCATTTGCCAGAAGGTCAAGCAGTAGTTGATGAAAGGAAACTACCTAGGGTACTTCCACCAGGAGAAGCATTTACACGTTGTGAGGCTCCTCGTGGGGAATTGACATACTACATTATAGGTAGCGGAAGAGATAGACCTTATAGGGTAAAGGTGAGGACACCGTCATTTCATAATATAATTAATAGTGGCTTTAGCTACTTAGGATATTCAATTGCAGATGTGCCCGTTATTCTAGTGAGTTACGATCCATGCATTTCATGCATGGAAAGAGCTATATTAATTAAAGATGGTGAGAAGAAGTACATTAGGTTGAGAGATATTGCGAACATGAAGAGAGGATGAGATAATGTCTCTCTGGCGTGAAATTCTAAAAAATGTGTTCAAGAAACCTGTAACAATAGAATATCCTAAAGTTGAAACACCTATTGAGATAGATTTTAGAGGTCTTCAATATGCAGACTTAAACAAATGCAATGGATGTACACTATGTGCTCTTGAATGCCCATCTAAAGCAATTGAAATGAGAAAACTTCCAGAAAACGTAAAATTGAAGCACAATCCTAGAGGGCTCTATCCTGTGATTAACTATCCCTCATGCGTATTTTGCTATAGATGCGTGACAATATGTCCTGTCAACGCCTATGTAACTACAAATGAGTATAGGCTTGCTACAGAGACAGAAAAGCTTTTATCTGATACCCTAAGTTTAAAAACATTGAAGAGTGAAGGATCATGATGATAGTAGAATACCTAACCTTCTTCATACCTTTTTACCTCATAGGTATTATAATGTATGTTGTAAGAGCCTTGAAAGGACCCACGATACCTGATACAGTTCTATCAATAGATTGCTTGGGTTATGCACTTGCAGCTCTATTAGTTATCTTCAGCGTTTATCTCCAATCACCATTAATTATTGCCTGTGCAATTGTTTTAACATTATGGATTTATGCATTAGATGTATATATGTCAAAGTACTTGGAGAAGAAGGAGTTAGGTGAATAGTTCATGAGCCCAATAGATTTCGTACTAACTGTAATAGGCTACATACTTATTGGCATAGGGGCTTTCTGTCAAATTGTTGCAGGTATGGGTATGAATAGATTTCCAAACTTCTTCGTAAGACTACATGCAGCAACAATAGCTGCTATAGGAGGCTCATTTGTCCCTATAATAGGTTGTTCATTATTAGCACTATCATTTGAAGAGCTTGGTGATGTCAGATTCTTCTTAGCTGGGGGAGGATTCGTAGCGGCAGTATTTCTACTCATTCTAGCCCCAGTAGGTTCACATCTTCTTGCAAAAGCAGCGTACTTCTCTAAAGCAGCTGTTTTGCAGCCTAAGGTTGTGGATGCTTTGGAAGAGGATATAAGGAAAGGTGAGGTACATGAGTGAGCTATATGAGCTTATTCCATACCTAGTACTGTCAATAACAGCCCTAGTTTCTACAATTTCTGTATATCTTGCAATTATTGAAAAAGATTTAATTAAAGCCGTGCTCTATTCGGCGATTCAAAGCACTTTCTATGCACTAATATTCTATCTCTTAATGGTACCTGACATAGTATTAGTGTACATACCAGTGTCTGTAGGTCTTTTACCTGCAATACTCATAATAGCCGTTAAAAAGACAGAGAAATACGAGGATGTAACAGGTATATCAAAAACTACTTCGACAATTATATTGACTTTAGTCGTCATATTTACGCTCATAAGTGGGTATCTTCTATTATTATCACATGCAATAACATTTGCAATATTTCCCAGTACTGATGTAAGAACTCTAGCCAGATGGTTCTTAAATACAACTCTGTGGTGGAATAGAATGTTCAGCGCAATGTCACCAGAATCTGTCACAGCTATAGTCTGGGATTATAGAGGTTTAGATACATACTTTGAGACATCTGTTATGTACTTAGCCATAATTGGTGCACTAGCACTAGCAAGATACATTGAGATACCTAAGAAGGTGTTTAAAGAAGAGGCTATGGGGATGTCAATCATAGGAAAAATGGCGACAAGAATAATGGTCCCCATGATATTGATTGTTGCAGTCTCCATAGCGCTCCATGGTCATTTAACGCCTGGCGGAGGCTTCCAAGGAGGGGTTACAGCAGCCGTTACCGTTTCCTTACTGATATTCATATTTTCAGTATATTTCGCTGCGAGATTCTTCAAGATAAATACAGCAATACTCTTGAGAATTATAGGGCTTACAGGTATAATACTTGCTGCCACAATAACTCTCATAATTGGATTTCTAACAGGTCAACAAGCTTATATATTTCAAAATCAACCCAAAGTTATAGCACAAATAGGTCTGCCTTATGAAATTGGAGGTAACCTCATTTCAGGTACACTGCTAATCTTCAATACATCAGAATTTTTGGCTGTTGTTATGGGCTTTGCTATACTATTTCTGCTTTTGTCCATACCCGAAGAAAATGTTATGGAGGTTATTAGAGGTGAAGTAGAGTGATAGATGTGAGAACATACCTATTTACAGTAACTTATGTAGCTATACTTGTAAACATTGTGATCTCTCTTTATGGAGTATTTGTAAGACCTAATGTGATAAAGAAAATCATTGCATTGTCAATATTCGGAGATAGTATCTATGTCTACTCCATACTCATTGGTTTTAGAAAAGCAGAGCCCTACCCAGTAATACCAATAATGACGACATGGCAACCTTCGTCAGAATACATCAGCCAATTCGCGTCAACTGCTGTAGACCCTGTGCCACCAGCCTTGGTATTAACAGGCGTTGTAATAGGTCTTGCAGTCATGCTATTTCTCGTATTTCTCGCACTACAAACTTATAGACTTTTTGGAACTCTTGACATAAGGAAAATTGTAAGAATGAGGGGGTAAATATGGCGTCTAGGATTACTAGAGCTATACCTGTAGCTATACTTGCATTCATAGTATACATAATATTCACGGGTTCTGCTACGCACTTTGATATTGTTACAGGAATTATAGGAGCAATAATTATTGGTGCTGTATTTGGATCCATAGTCGTTACTAATGTACATAAATTTACTCAAGTATGGAGATATTTTTGGGGATTAGCATATGCTTTGCACTATTTCTTCGTTGCAGAAGTGTTAGCCCATTATGACGTAACCAAGAGAATTCTCAATCCTAAAATGCCAATAAATCCAGGTATAGTAAAAGTGCCTATAGATGTGTCATCAGATTACAGCATCTTGGCTGTAGCAAACTCTATCACAAATACGCCTGGTACTGTAGTAGTATATGTTCACCCCTCTAAGAAGTACTTCTATGTAAATTGGATAAATGTTACTACGCCTGAACCTGAAGGAGCTAGAAAGGCTATATCATACATTTTTGAAATTTTTGCGAGGAAGGTGTTTGACTAGGGGTGATACAGGTATGATACAATATATAAGCCCTATATACGGATTCATACCACTTATGATGATAGCAGCGGCATTTGCATTACCCCTCTTCTCATTTTTCATAAAGAGAATAAAGTTTTTCAGTGTCTTCACAATAGCAGTTACCTTAATAGCTTTCATTCTTTCAGCAATAATTTTTGTAAATGTGTACAGAGAAGGTAAACCAATACTTTATCCATTCGGAGGCTGGCCTCCACCAATAGGTATAGCTTATGAAATAGATTTATTCAACTCCTTATTTGCACTCTTTGTAGCTTTCATAGCATTACTAATAGTTATATACGATAACTGGTACTCTACATCTGATTCCAGAATTCATTACACATACTATGTATTGCTTCTAGGGCTTCTTGCAGGGGTATTTGGATGCATATATACTGGTGATATATTTAACTTGTTCGTCATGGTAGAAGTGCTCTCTCTATCAACATATTCCCTGATTTCATTTTACAGATCTAACAAATACTCTTTAGAAGCAGGTCTAAAGTACACTCTATTGGGGGCTGTCGCCTTATCACTATATTTCGTAGCTACCATAGTTTATTATGCTGCATATGGTACATTGAATATGGCAGACCTTGCTTATATGGCCAGAAATAAAGCATCATTAACGCCATTTAGTAGCATATTTGGAAATATAGTTGCAGCAACAGCTGTTGCCCTTGTTTTCACGCTATGGCCCTTTACATTTAAGTCCGCCCTATTTCCAAACCACTTTTGGCTACCAGATGTCTATAGCTCTGTTTCACCAGTTATCGCAGCATGTTTTGCAGGTTTTACTGAAGCTACGGCAATCTATATAATTGCAAGATTTCTATACACAATATTTGGTCTCGGCATAATTCCTGAACTTGCGAAGCTAAGAACAGTTGTTCTTGGCGCTCTCTTAGTGCTAGGTATCTTAGCTGCATTAGTAGGAGCTTTTATGATGGCTATACAAAGAGATGCAAGAAGGCTACTAGCTTACAGCACTGTAAATCATATTGGCTTCATATATATAGCGCTATCTATAGGATTATTCACGAATTCTATAGATGTTCTCAGAATAGGATTAATGGCAATGCTGTTGCACATAATTAATCATTCTATAGGCAAAGCAACACTATTTTTATCCATAGGCTCTATAATGAGAAGTAATAACTTAAATAGTAGTGATCTTAATGCACTTTATGGACTTGGAAAAACAGCGCCTATAGCAGGCACAGCTATAGTCATAGGCGCTCTTCATCTCATAGGGTTACCACCTTTTGCAGGGTTCTTTAGCAAGTATTACATATACCAGGTTTACTTATCTGTAGGGCAACCAATTATTGCCTGGCTTGTTGTACTTGTAACAGCTATTTCATTAATGGGCTATGCAAAGTTGTTGCTCATTACATTTGGTACAAAGCCTGGATATGAGAAGAGGTTTAGAGAGGCTTTGCAAAGCAAAGCTGTGTTAGTAACATTAATGGCTATGACTATAGCAATTTCAATTGCTTTATATATCGACTTTTACAGTGTATTGATAAAGGCTTCAGAGTCCTTAGTAAATTATAATAGCTATATAGCAACATTCCGAGATTTTGTAAGTTCATATCTAAATCTATTAAGGGGGTCCTAAATGGCCTTAACAATAATTTTAAATCCCATAACATTAATGCTCTTAACCAGCTCTTTTATCGCCATACTAATAGCATTAATAACAATAATATTTAAAGCTGTAGCTAAGAAAGAGGGAAGCATGTCAGAAGATGCTATAGTTATGTATATAGGTGGAGAACATGAAAGCATATTGACATTAAAGTTTCCTTCGTCAGATGCTCTTTACTGGGCTGTTTTAAAAAGGGTTTTTAGAAATGTTTACAACTATCTCATTAACTCTCTTCACACAGGAAATGTGCTTGATTGGTTGAGGTATATGAGTATGTGGTATGGATTTTTAATGACACTGGCGATAATGGTCTCCATATTAGTTGTGCTCTATGGGTGGTAGGTAATGGAGATCGCAACTATGATAGGATACGCACTCCTTTCATTATTCATATTTCCAGGGTTGGCTGCCCTTTCAGCGATATCTCTCTTTACGGAATGGTTTGTAAGGAAAAGCGTGGCAAGAATGCAAAATAGGATGGGCCCTGCATATGTAGGGCCAATAGGACTTTTGCAACCCTTTGCCGATTTCTTTAAATTGTTGTTGGTTAAAAGATATGTAGAGCAGAGGTATTCAAGTCCATTATTAGCTGTGATGGGTGCTGCTATAGGCATAGGTGCTTTGACAGTAACACTGCTTCTCTTTCCAATATCGCCATTGCGCCTAATAGCATCTTATGATGTAATTATATTCATATACCTAACTATTTTATGGCCTTTTCTTTCACTCATAATAATTTCATTAGCATGGCCGAATCCTTTCGTTATCGCTGGAGTTTCTAGAGCAATCGCATTGGCTATAGTTACTGAACCAACATTAGTAGCATCAATACTTGTGCCAATGAATATCATAGCTAGGAAATATTCTCAGCTACCACCATATTCAGTATATTACACTTCGATTGCTGTGAGCAGGCTTTGGACTGGCATAAATATTGATATGGGAAGCTACATAATAACATTAATTTTGCTTGCAATATCCATAATAGCATCAATTATAGCAATACAATCCAAAGTTATGCTAAAACCCTTTGACATACCAGAAGCAGAACAAGAACTTATCGCAGGTTTCGCAACTGAATTTTCAGGACCTGTATACGCCTTCTTTAGGCTGTTTCACGATATGGAAATAACTGTATTAGTACTAGCCATAGTATATATATTCTTAGGAGGGCCAGCACCATTTAACCATCTTAGTGTAGAAGGTATTTTGACTCTACTAGCTAAATATATAGTGGTACTATTTATAGTATCATTAATTAGAGGAGCTTTTGGCAGATTTAGAATTGATCAAGCAATAAATAAGATAATTAAATACGCATTGATCCCATCAGTAATAGCATTAATAATAAGTTTTGTAATATAATCGAAAATTATAGCCTAATCTAAACCTCATATTTCCGTTTGCCCCTAATGCTCATTCTCATTTGTTTATGTTTATTCGTTGCCTCTAGAGGGCTTCCACCTCGTCCACACCTCACTGCAATTGGTGTGAGTTCATGGGCTGCTGTCGAGCCCAATGCCACGGGCCCCCCATCTGAGTCACCGCAAAGCGGATCATCTAAGAAATTACAGGTATTTAGACTTATCGTCGTTTTAGTAACAGCTCACTTAATCTCCTAAGCATTTATATAGTTGGTCAACACTGTTTTTAACAGGTTTGCTAAGTTGCATACCTACGCTTAAATCATATGCAACTATGCCTAACATCTCAATATTTTTAATTCTATTCATCTCATTGAGTATAGCAATTACATACGTTAGAGGAATTGAGTGTGTAGAGATGATCTCAATATTTTCATCGATGTCTCTTAGATCAAATTTTACAATAGATCCTGGCTTTAAAGAATTTGAAATAACAGCATCGCATATTAATATACCCTCAATTTCTCGCTGTGAAATCTCGTTAATGCAGTTCTCTAAACCAAATTCGCATTTTATGATATTAGAGAAAGCGTTTGCATATTGAAGTTTGTCACAAAGTTCTAGACATGCTGCATCATCATTTCTTAGATATGTTCCTACACAGACAAGAGCATAGTTTATTGAAAGCAGTTTCTTTATGTACTTACAAGCTTCAGTTACGGAAAGTTTTATCATGTCTCTATACACCAGTAAAGTTATCTATGCTCTTTACAATGTTATTGTAAAGATGCTCAACATGCTTAAGCATGTTTGCTAAATTTAATCCAAAATAATTTTCAATTCTATCTACATATGGAATGCAACCTAGATACATTATCCCATACCTATGGGTCATGGACTCTATTTTAAACTCATCCTCAGTACTTACACACATGTTACCTAGAATCCCTGCTAGCTTCACAGACTCTAATAACAATATTTTAATGCCTCTTTCAATAGATTTTAAGGCAATATAATTAGGTGTTGTAACTAAGATAATGAGGCTTTTACTCACTGAGCTAAGTATTTTCAGAAGTTCTAAATGGGTGTCTGAAAATCCTGGTGGGGTATCTATGAGTAATATTCTACCACTCCACCTAGTTACAGCGAGCAGCTCTTTAATTACATTTTCAACATCCTTGCCTCTAAGTGGTATAGAGTATTCATCCACAAATAGTGCTAAACTCATTAACTCTAGTCTTTCATTCACCTTAACAGGTTTTACACCTCTTTCCTCAATAATCTTCATATTCTTGGCATTTAGACCTAGTACTACATGCAAAGTTGGATTAGTTAAATCAGCATCAAATAGCGAAATACACTCATACTTACGACTTAGTATATGAGCAAGCAGAGCTGTAGCAAAAGTTTTTCCAACACCACCCTTAGGACTCATTACCGGAAGTATTAGCTTAAACCTCTCTAAGTTTCTCTTCATGCCAGCAATTCTGGGGTCTATCGCAGTCATTCTAAATAAACCTCACATACACTCCTCTACCACTAACTATTTCAAAATCATGTGATTTGCATCTAGGGCACTGCATGTAGCTATGAATAACCTCTGGAACAAAATGCACAGCCTCCTTCATGTCATCAGCTAGTTCAATATCTGCTAATCTCCATGTAAAGCCACATCTACTGCATTTAAATTGTGCCCGTTCCCTAGATATCTTCAACTTTATTGAAATATTGTGTTCCTGTTCTGCAATTGTTTTTAGTTCACGTAAAGCATATTCGAGAGTCTCAAAATCTATTGATTGCAGTTCTCCAACAACAACCTCTGTATCAAAACTATATCTCCCACCTTTTTTTGCTTCATTCACTATGGTTAAGATTATGGACTCTGCAAGAGCCCATTCATGCATAGAACATCACATCAAATTTATTAGATTCTGTCACTATTAATTAGGTAGTTTTCTAAATCAATTATAAAATCATATATTTTCTTTACATAGTTCAAAAACATGTTAAGATTAAGCAAAAGTTCTTCACTAATTCTTGTTTCTACAGTCATGCTGAGCTCACTTCTCTCACCAGTTATTAAGGAGAGCACAATAGAATACCTCTTCAGATTTTCACCTATATAAAATCCTCTCAATGTTAAAATCTCGAAATCATTTATAAATTTTTTGTCGATGCTCTCCAAAACTATGCCCATTCTCGTTAATGAGGCTGTGAGATGATTAATTGATTTGATAGGAGAGAATATAACACTACGCACGATTACCGTAGGTTCACTACTAGTTATAATCATTGAAGAGAGCGTCCTAAATAACAACACCAGTTTTCTTTCTAAATCCTCTGTAGCGTGACTCATTTCAGGCAATAAGGTAAAGAACAAGGTTAAGACACTTTCACTATCATGAGATATGTGAAGTCTTACCTCAAAATCTTTACCCAAAACGACGATTCTAGAACAGGAAGGTCTTTCTATGGCCATGGATAATGCATAGTTCCTAAAAAGAGAATATATTTCATAACAAAAATCATCTAACTTGTTTACACTAATACGAAACTTCTTTACAAGACCCACCAGCACCTCTCTATTAGACATTAAATAAAACCTCTATAAAAGCTATATTTATTAAGTGTCACATTATATGCGAATATAGTTTCAAGAATTATATCTTTATATTATAACTGAAGGCTCCACCTTTTTAAGGTGTTATGACAAGAAATGTTTGAGTCTATGTTCTGAACCAGATGAGAATGGAATCAGCGAATCCATTGAAGGAAGGCTTCATCTCTCTATAATGATGAGGGGGTCAATGTGGCTAAGGAGAACTGAGAGAAGAGATTTATTGTTTCGCTTTTTGTACTGGAAACATCTACCACTACAACACCTTTCTTAGGTATGCCATAAACTATATAACCAGCTGGTAGATACATCATTAGCGCTAGTGATAAAAGGTCTTCTTCACCTTTAGCGATTACAAGACTTTTATAGAGAGATAAAGCATCTTGCAATTTCTTAATGCAATCCATTGAAATAGACCCCCTAGGATTGACACAATTAAAGACGTACTCAAAATATCTGGTAATGTGAGAGATATTGAAGGGGCTTCTCATTATATTGCCATCAATTACGCAGAGACGAGGCACACCAATGTAGTGCAAAAACGTTTCGCAAGTATAATCCCCAACAACATGTACTGTGTCGAGAGAGCTGTAAAGCAGTGTTCTCAAAGAAAATGCTACATATTCTCTAGGACCTTGCACAAAGATTAATGATGAGTTGTATAGGTAAGGTTTCGCTAGTCTCTCTCTTAAGCTTTCAGGCATTCTGTATATTATCATCATCATTACGCTTTCTAAGTGATTACCTGGACATACACCTCATAATCTTCGATAATCCATTGCTTAGCATTTTCTGGCTTTGTTATAGCTAAAGTTAGTTTTTGGGTTCTTACCTCGCTTTTTATGTAATCACCATACTTTTCTAATGCTTCGAGTACAGATTGCTGTGAAGTATATACTACTACTTCCTTTAGCATGTAGTCAACAGGTAAGCCTAGTTCTTTTCTAAGCACTTGTAGTCTTCTTATGAAGTCTCTTGCAAGACCTTCTAACATAATTTCTCTATCAATACTTGTATCAACATATACTTCAAAAGGTTTCTCTAGTACTTTAGCAATAGTATCACCACTTGGAACATCTGTAACGACATCTACTAATTTAATATTAGCGTAGATCTCCATTACATGCCTCGCTCTATTTACATACTTTGCATTTTCTTCACTAGTTCTTATCCAGGCGCGTTTTAATGGCCATCTTCTCTTTATACCCTGTTTGGCTCGTAACGTCAATATTTCATCACATGCTGTAAAGAGGGAGTTTACAATATGCCATGCTTTTTCATCTAGTAATTCTTGTGGTATGCTTGGCCACTTTTCTAAGTGAACACTTTCAACTGTATGCTGAAGATCATACTTCTTTGTAAAGGCATTATATAGATACTCTGATATAAATGGTGCAAAAGGTGCTAGAATTTTGAATAACGTTGTAAGCACATAGAAGAGTGTTGCATAGGCAGCCCTCTTTTGAGGTGCTTCTCCTTCAATCCAAACCCTAGGGCGTATAACAGCTATGTAACGATGACTCAAAGACTCAGTAATAAAGGAAAGTATTGCTCTAGTAGCGCTGTGCAACTCACCTTTATCTATAGAACTCTCAATAGTTTTAATAACTTTATTCAGTTCATAAATTATCCAAATATCTTCAGGTTGTATATGCTGTAAATCTAGGTATAAGTTACTCGCACTCCACTTGTCAAGACTCATATACATATCTGCAAAGTTTACAGAATTCCATAGAATGTTAAGAATAGAGATAATGTCTGCCACCTCATCAGGATCAAAATTTATGCCATCCCACGGAGCAGCTTTAGATGTCAGATATAGCCTAACTGCATCAGCTCCCCACTTTTCCATAGAGTCAAGTGCCCATATTACATTACCTCTGCTCTTGCTCATCTTCTTACCATGCTTATCTAATACATGGCCTTGGCACAATACTGACTTGTACGGAGATCTTCCATAGAGACTCATTGCTGTAAACAAAAGTGTATAGAACCACCCACGGGTTTGATCAATAGCCTCAGTTATCCAGTCATATGGGAACAAATCTTTGAATAAGTGCTCTTTATTTATCTGGTGAAGTGCTGCTGTATGTGCCATACCACTATCCATCCACACATCAACAACAAATGGCTCTCTATACATTTTAGAACCACATCTTGGACAAGGCACATATACGTTGTCTACCCACGGCCTATGTATATCCTGAAGTTTTAGACTTGCAGTGTTTTCGAGCTCTTCTATGCTGCCAAAAACTATTCTGAATCCACAGTTAGGGCATGTCCATATAGGCAATGGCGTGCCCCAGAATCTCTCTCTAGATATGCACCAGTCCTTAGCATTCTTTATCCAATCTTCAAATCTTTTCCCAGCCCACTCAGGGTACCATAATACCTTGCCATTTTCACGAAGCATAGCATCTTTTATCGGGTCTATCTTAAGAAACCACTGTCTATCAGCATAATACATTAATGGCGATTCACATCTCCAGCAATGTGGGTATTCATGTTCTATTTCACCAATATGCACTAGCAGACCTTTTCTCTTTAGATCTTCTACAACCTCTTTATTGGCATTCTTAAACCACTTCCCACTATACTTTCCTGCCTCTTTAGTAAACAAACCGTTCTTATGAATAGGTTTAAAGACTGTGAGACCATGTTTCTTCCCTAGCTCAAAATCTTCGGGTCCATGTGCTGGTGCTATATGGACTATGCCTGTTCCATCATCCATGCTTACCCATTCTGCTATCAATACTCTGTGGTTTGGTGGCTCGTGTTTGTAGTGCTCAGGCACCTCTTCTAATAATGGATGTATGTAAGCCTTATTATAGAGTTGCGAACCTGTGAAGACCTCTATTACTTCAACATTATCTATTCCTATCTCAATGAGAAATGGTTTTAATCTCTTCTCTGCAACAATCCAGTACTCTGACCCTACCTTTATCTTAACATATCTCTCGTTAGGATGCACAGCTAAAGCCTCATTAGATATTATTGTCCAGGGAGTTGTAGTCCATACAATTAAGTACACATCTTCATCTACAAGTTTTACTTTGAAGTAAAGACTAGGATCTTTTACAATCTTATAACCTAAAGCAACTTCATGAGAGCTTAAAGCTGTTTCACACCTTGGGCATACCGGGATAACTCTGTAGTCTTCATAAAGATAGCCTTTTTCCCACATCTGCTTTAAAAAGCTCCAAACAGCCTCTACATACTTGGGGTGTCTAGTTTCATAAGCATTATTATAATCAAGCCATAGCCCTAACCTTTCACTTGCAGTTCTCCAATGAGTGATATAGTAATCGACAAGCTTTTGGCATTCAAAAATAAATTTATCAACTCCATAATTCTCTATATCCTTCTTTGATTTGAACTTCAAGTTTTTTTCCACTTCTAACTCTACTGGCAATCCTTGGGTATCCCAGCCAGCCTGATCCCATACACAAAAACCTTTCATTCTATAATATCTAAGCATAACATCCTTAAAGGTTCTCCCCCTAGCATGGCCCACATGCATAAAGCCATTAGCAGTAGGAGGCCCCTCTAAAAACCTGAACAACTTTGTCTCATTGCTTAAACAAGATGCTATTTTAGCCTTTTCATATATATTATTCTTTCTCCAGAATTCCAAAACCCACCTCTCTACAACAATAGGATTATACCTATCCTTAATGGACAGTGCTGTAGATAATGTTATCACCCAGACTCACAGAGGTTTAAACCACGAAAAGTTGCAACTGATATTTAAGTATTGCATAGAATACTTAGCATATCTTTGAACCTGGCTTAGCATCGCCCTCAACAGTTACGAGAAGAGGCTTTCCCTGATTACACGTTGCTAAAAGCATTCCCTGGCTCTCATAACCCATTAGCTTCTTAGGCTTTAAGTTAACTACCACAACAACTTTCTTACCTACAAGCTCTTCAGGCTTATACCACTCAGCAAGCCCTGCTATGATTTGACGAACTTCAGTACCTATATCAATGAATAGCCTGAGGAGTTTTTTTGAACCCATAACTTTTTCTGCCTGTTTTACTACACCAACTCTAAGATCAACTTTTCTGAATAACTCAATATCTATTAGTTCTTGTTGCACCTCACCTCCATTCATAGCACTCACCTCAACAAAATAAGTGTAGATAATGATATAATTAAGATGACCACAACTATTTCAAGAATCAGAATACGTAGAGTTAATAAACTTTTCTATTCGCATTTGTTCTGAGAATAGGTCTTCGACATCAATATGCCTTCCCCTAGCCATAAATGACAAGCTTTTAGCTGTAATAATTTTGAGTTACATCATGTTGTTCAAAATGCTAAAGAGTGTTGTGGTTAAAAGTGGGAGTGTTAAGTTATCTTCAGGACTTATCATTTCTATAATAACAGTTACTATAGATATGACAATGCTTAGCAAGGGTTTGTGAGTTATAAGATAAGTGAGTATTGAAAAAGCCATTATAGCAACGGCGTATGCAAATAGAGTATGTTTAAATATTTTTTTGCTTCTTTTGTCAATTGTCGAAATGAGGGACGTAAGCCCATCTACAATGGACAGCGCCAATATTCCAACATATGTGAAGTCCTTCCATAGTGTGTAGCTTAGAAAAACTGAAATTAAGGCAAAGGTTACACTTACATAACCATACTTCTTCTCATAGTCTCTCTCAATAATGTTCATAAATGCTAATAGCTGATTTTCATACTTACTTATAATCTTTTCAATTCCTTTTACAAATTCAGATAGAGATGTATTGGCAAAGTTTTCGCTGATATAATCTACAAATCTCTTTCTATGTTCTCTAGATATGCTCGCAATAGTTTCCTCGATGTGAGGTAACTTTATTTGAATACTATTAATTAGAGAGAATATGAATAGAAGAATAGAATAAGTTAGAAGTGTAGGATCTATAGAAAATTGTTGGAAATAACTGAAGATAGTTCGATAGAATGGTGTTAGAGGTATCAATAGTAATAGAGTTAATACCATATGCATGGCTTTTCTCAAAATCTCAGATTTAGCGCTGTTTTTTCCAATAGCTTTTCCCATCATGGCAATTCCACGATTTCAAATTCTATAAGTTCATAGCCACTAGTTTTCATTCCCCTTCGACCATATATAGCTAATACGTTGCTTTTTACAACATCCCATTCTTCTTCACCAACACCAAAATCTACTCTTAGTATTTTTGAGCCTGGTGGAAATACCCAGTAAGCTACATAATCGTATTCAACGACTTCGCTTTCATAAACATTTTCATAAATGTTCTTACCCGTTTTTATCGGAGCCTTAAACCTTATTAAGAAAACTATGTAGGGGTTTTTCTTGTTTTTTCGAAATCCAATATCTATCATAACAACTTTAGGTGAAACCTTAACGTCATTTACTTTAACAACTTCACTATCTAAAAATTGCTGCATATTTGCCCAAAGCTTTGAAACCTCGGCATCGAAGATCTGCTCATCACTTGCAATAGTATTATAGTATTCCAAAGGATCATAATAATCAAAAACCAAGTAGTAGGAGATATAGTCACGAGATACATAGAAAAAGCCTTGAGCATGTATAGGCTCTACACTCTTACTTGCCTCATCTAAAAATCTACGACTAAGCTTCATATCAGCCCCTCTGTACCTTATTGATCCAAAGAGAGGAAATCAGTTAATGAAGGTATTTCAAAGCTCTTGTCCTGAGTTTTTCGAGGCGCCGTATTTTTGGTTATCTGAAGCTTGATGAAGTTTTTAATCTTCTTAAGCACCTCATTATGATGCTCTCTTGACTTTCTCCTCCATGCCTCAGTATCATCAAAAAGTAGTGGTACAATGATGTGCTCTACATATACCTCACTTATTGGACAGTTATACAAGCAAAGCTTGCATCTAATACATGTTGATGGTTTTTGAACCTCTGGCCTGGTTTTGCCATTTTTTTCAATTACTTTTATCGCATGTGTAGGGCAATTAACTTCACAGGATCTGCACCCAACACATAGCTCCCATCTGTACATAAGTTTAAGAACATCAACAATTTTCTCAATATCCTCCTCTTTACTCAGTTTCAAGACTATTTCATCATCATTAATGATGATGTACGAGCCATTGTAATGTAAAACAATGCCTGTAGCACATCTACTAAAGCTCACTGGGTTTACTATGGTGTATTGTTTTTCTATAAATTCATACCCAACTTTGTTTTCGAAGTATATCGAAACAGAATTTTCATTTTTAATTACTTTCCTGATCCTCGGTTTTGCCATCTCATTAAACGATTTTCTCCAGTCATCAACACGTTGCTCAACACCTAACCTCTTCGCCATTATAGTTCTATACCTTGCTGGGGCATTCCAGCGCCACAGACCATATGTTATCCATTCCTCTGGTAGGTCTAGGCGGTTTCTCCAGTACTCCAAGACGCTAAGCCATTGCGACCATTGATTTGAATGCGTTTGCTCGACAAGGGCTAGTTCAGCAAGAGTTGACGCAGGGCACATGAAGCATCCTATACGTTCGTACCCCATGTAATAGAGTGGATTTACATATAACTTGTGCTTGAGTATATATAACCATACCTCAAATTGTGACCACTCATTTATCGGAGATATGTTTATCAATTGTGGAGCCCATCTAAGTCTCCATAGTGAAGGGCTTCTAGCCCTATCTAGAGACTCGAAGGCTCTTTGACCAACAATATTAAGACCTCCTAAAGGCCATGAATTCTTAACAGTACGTGCTAGTGGGGTAAGTTTACATATTTTGCAACACCATCTATAATCCCTTCCAGGCACGCCAAATTTGTATACAGACCTCCAGAACATGTCACCTGCAGATGCCTCAACAAGTTTAAGACCATACTGAGCTGTAATTCTGTATACAGTATCAACGGTTTCGGGAAGCTCTATACTGGTATTGTTAAACAACACTATAGGCTCTAATCCTAAGGAAAGTGCAATGTGTAATGCAACAAGGCTGTCTTTGCCACCGCTAAAGGAGGCTATAAGAGGTTTGCTAATTTTTTCTGCAGTTAATGCAACGAATTTCTTAGCCTTTGCTTCTACGATATTCATGTACTCGCTATTGACTTTAATTACATCGATTAATTCTGATTTTCTTTCAAAGCCTTTGAATGGGTCTCCTTCACCCCACCAACTATGGACCATTATCCTGCCTTTTCCCCTAGAATATCCCAAACCAACAATATTACCTGAAGCATTTATTAAGAGAACTTGTTTATGTTCATCAATCTCTTTATCTGTGCGGATTACATCCATATGATTATAATGTTTCTTCTCAACAGCAATCTTCTCAATCACATCCTTATCAACATCTAGGACTCTAAGAGCACCTACTTTTGAAAGTCTAAACCTCCATGTTTTTAGAAAAGGGTCATAATATAAACGGCCTACTTGTACACCATCTACATAAACCTCCTTCATTTCATCATAGTAAGGTGCCTTGTTCAAAAGAGCTACAGACTTTCCAACTAGAGATTCAATACCTCTTTCGGTAGAGAATTCATATATATAAGCATTCCTCAAAATGTTATAATCTCTTTCAAGAGCAATTCTAGCATCCCCCGGATCTGAAAGAGGTATCCTTATAGCCTTAGATTTGCAGATAGGGCATATAGGCTCTAGAAGAGGTACATTACAATATGGACACCAATAAAAGCGTTTTATTTTTGGCCACACAATCCTCCTGTTCACAGCAACATCACAGCTCAATAGGTCAACTTATACTACAATCTTATTAGTCTTTTAAGTTTAATACTTTAAAGTGTTATACTTGGAAGGTTGGATATAACGTGAAGGATGTAGACGAAAAAATCCGAGAATACTTCATTGTAAAAGGAGAACTATTTAGACTAATAATGGACTCTAAGGTAATGATAGAGAGAGGTAGGAAAATAGCTCGTGGAATAGCAAGACAATTAATAACACTAGGTTATGATAAGGGTAAACTACTTGATGTAGGCTGTGGTACAGGAAGAGTGTCAATACCATTAGCAGAAATAGGTTTTGAGGTTATAGGCATAGACATATCCCCAACGTATATAAATATTGCAAATAGAAGAGCTAAGGAGAAGAATGTTGAAGGAAGAGCAAATTTTATAGTTTGTGATGCTAGAGAAATGGAGAAGTGCACTAGTAACTATAAGCCATTTTCATCAGTAATATTCGTCTGGTCTTCAGTAATAGGCTATTATGACGAGGATATAGATAGCAAAATACTTTCAGAAGCCTACAACATAACGACAGATGGAGCAGCATTGATCATAGCTGACGCCATAAGCAAAGAATACATGGTGCTGCATCAATATTTCTTTGGAATGACTAGAAAGGTTTATGAATACGACAATGTTGTAGTAATAGAGAAAATGCTCTACAATCCAGCAACAGGCAATGTTCTAATAAGACAAGATTTTTATGAAAAAAGCCAAAATAACTTAATGTTTATAGGGGATTCGCACTTCGAGCTACATCTCTATAGCTTAGATGAACTTAATAAACTCGCTTATAGAAGTGGATGGTGCTTATATAGAGTTCTAACAGATTTAGATGGAGAAGTAGGGTATTCCCCACTTAGTTCATTAAATGTCATATTTGTCAAATGCAGAAAATGACTAAAACACCTATAATATGTTAAAGGAATACACAACTGATGGTCTTGTTTTGATGTGGGGTGAAAGGTTTATAAGTTTGGTATCTAAATATCTTTCTGTCTCTATGTATTAGTAGAGCAGGGTTTTAATGTCCCCTACTTCCAGCAAAATGCAGATTGTGTATGTGAATTTGAAGAGATGAGAAGAACCACAATCACTCACTAAAAGCTCTTCGACCCTTTAGAAAGTAGAGACTAGATTTTGAGGATACCTAGATTTATTTTAAATATAAATCTGTGTCACATATTTTACTATAGATGATGAACGAGTCCCGCGGTGTGGAATTTCATGACAGAACCACGACCACTGAAATAGGAAAGGAATAAAGGTAGTATTGCTATGGATAGTGGTGGAAGGGCGATATGCCTTCATGATTATTTAGATGTCCCAGCAGTATCTTACGATGTTCTAAGAAAGAGAGTATTAGAAATATATAAGGAAAGGGTAAGGATACCTAAGTCCTCTTCATTTCGAGATCACAGTAAGAGAGTAGCTTTTCGATATATGGTAAAGGCTGAAAAAGCATTTCAATACATTGTAACAGTTCTTGGAAGAATTGCCAGGCTTCCACCAATAGATAGCCTAAGCCCCTTTTATGCTGAATTACTAGAGTTAGCAACAAATAACATGTATGATAAGTTAAGAAGAGAGGCATCGCAAGCTATAAAGATAATTTCTAATATGTGGAAAGAGTACAGAAAAAGGATTTTGGAAGGAGATATAAATGCTAAGAGGATTTCAATAGAGTTCGTGGGAAGGGCTCTTTCAGTAATAAGGAGGAAGGTCAAGACACTGCCAATAACAAAGGACATCTCTTATATTGCACATAGTACACCATGCATTGATTTCGAAAAACCACTGATAATAGTCTCAGGGATGCCTCAAGTCGGAAAATCAACTTTTATAAGCAAGGTCTCAACAGCAAAACCGAAGACCTCTCCATATCCATTTACAACAAAAAATGTGATTATAGGGCATATAATGCTCGGGGATGTGGTAATCCAGATAATGGATACGCCAGGCATTTTAGATAGGTCATTTGAAGAAATGAACGAAATTGAGAGAAAAGCTGTAGCAGCTCTGAGACACTTAAAAGCTGTTGTGATATACATTATAGATGTTTCAAAAGATTCTTACTATACACTTGAACAACAGATCAGAGTTTTAGATGGTGTTAAAGGGCTTGTTGGGAGGGATAAAATAATCATAGTACTTAATAAGGTGGATAAGACTGAGAAGGATGTATTAGAAAAGGTCAAGAACATCATCACAAATATGGGTTACGATAAGCATATAGAGATGAGCGCTCTTCTTGGGGTCAATGTGTGGGTAGCAATAGTTGAAGCTATTAGCCTCTATGATAAGTTATTTGGAACAAGATATGGTGAGCTTATAGACCTCTATTCCTCTTCTACAATCTCAAATTCTGGCAACTTTTCCTCATCATGAAGTTCCCTAGCCTCCTCAGATGCTTTTTCTCTACCGCTTGCAATCCTCTCTTCTTCAGCTTTATCTTCAGATACAAGTTTTGAGGCAGCGCTTGAATGCATCATGTCCAAGAGCTTTGAATATACCCAGAACTCGTCAGCTATAACTGGGATAGAGTCAAATGTGTACTCAAATTTACATGAAGAGCATCTGACATAGGCCTGCTTCTTTCCCCCCTCTTTATCTAGCTTTATTGTTATAGATAATCCGTGAGGATCTCCACAAACTGGGCATTGCTGTATACTCTGATACGCTCTCGCTTTCTTTGCTTCTTGTGCTAGCTTTTTCATAATTACTGTTGTTCTACGCCACTTACTTCTCCTCTTTGCCACATCAATACACCAAACTACTTAATCAGCTAAACCATATTTATGCTTTAATGAGGGAGAATAAGAATTTAAGCTCTGAATATTATAGACATAGTTAATGCGAATTGGGCCCGTAGTCTAGCTTGGCTAGGATGCGGGGTACACGGAGGAGAGACCGTGCCCGACTCGGGACCTTGTGGCGGAGATCCCCGTGGTCCCGGGTTCAAATCCCGGCGGGCCCACTAACTTCAGTAATGGTTTTTCTTAATGTTTCAAGCACAGAATTGAAATCAATATTCTTGTTTAACTTTACGATAGCCAGTCTTTCATGCCCCATCACATCTCTTACTAGGTTGTGTTTATATAATGCCATGGATATTGCATAGGCTTTATCATCTCTTGTCCTCACTGCTAGCAGCTTTTTCTCTTCACTATATACTATTACAGGGCTTTTCAGTACTCTATATAGAGATGTGACTATTGCTGAAAATCTGCAGTTCTGAGGATGGTTACGAAGTTTCACTATTCGATAATTAAAGAGTTTTATAGCTGTGGGTGCGAGGTCCAATGCTATATCTTTCTCATCACAGTAGTTTTTAACGGTCTTTACATATCTTTCGATATCATTCATATTATAAGGTAGCGCAATATGCGATAATGGTGAACTTAGCCATCGAACAACCTTTTCCCAAAGCATCACATCTTTCGACAGCGTTACAGCTTTAGATATCGCCGTAACAAATTGTACAAGTTTTGTATTTCTACACCTTAATCCACTCTCTAAACATGATACAACATCAATAAATTGCTTCAGTCGTTCAGTCATTTTAATTCCAAGCGATTTTAACAATGTATATGTTAGAAAAGCTGTAGACTTTCTACCAACGATTAGCTCGTCAACTAATTTTTCTATTGTATTATACTGTAGATGTGTCGGTAAGTGGTGATCTATGTATACGACATAGCTATTCATCTTCTTAACACTCTGAAGAAACGCTTTAACAGGATTCGCAAATGCTATATCTAAGAGAACTAGATAGACCCTTTCATTACAATGCACACTAGCAACATTATTCAGTAACGATAATATAGTCTTAGGTGTACTAGGATAAGTAAAAGTGATGCATTTATTTTTCACAGGATATATTCCCACCACTTCCTGAGAAAAAACAATCTCAGCTGCAGAAACAAAGCCATCAGCATCCCAATCCCCTAAAACAATTACAGCCATATTAACACCAACTCAATTACTCGTAGTACTCTCTTCAAACCTTAATGAAGCAGACTCTATAATAAAGCTTTTAAGCCTCAAAGCATCAATATCTAAATAGCGCCGCGGTAGTATAGCCCGGCTATTATGCGGGCCTGTCGAGCCCGTGACCCGGGTTCAAATCCCGGCCGCGGCGCCAAACAATTGAACGTCGCCACGGCTTCTCATTCTTCTCCTTTTCAACGAATTGCCCTGACCATTGCATGTGATGAATATCAGCCGTGCAATGACAGAAGTCATTGACTCTAGTCATTGACTTGAAGTATATCAGCTCTCGTTCTCCTGCATGTGTTAGGAATAGACAAGTTCCCGCAGCTTCTCCAAGTACTTCGGGTAGTGGATATCGGCCTCACTTAGCAAGTCCTCGTACCTTGCTTCAGAGATCCTTAGCTCTCCAAACCTTGACTGTATAAACCTCGCTATCTCTCTCGGCATTGCTTGCACCATTATTCTCCAGGACACCTTCCTCATCATCTTAGGTGCTAGAAGCCTGTGCTTCTTGGCGTACCTGGTAACAACGCTTCTGTTGATAGATCTACCTGCGTATCTTTGTAGTAGCTGTAGGGTTTCTGTTGAGAAGTATACCCATTCGCAAGGTTTTTGGGAACCCTTTATACCTGCGTAGTATCTGCAGAAGCCTTCAGTAAAGCACACAAGCCTTTTGGTTTCTAGACCTATTGCGGGTATTTCAACTATTTCGTCGGGTTTGAAGCCTTTGACTACCTGTAGTGCGTGGGAAAGCCTTACCCCACCCTCAGCATTTTTCAAGATCCAGTTCTCTGAGTTTTCTTAAAATGATCTTGATCTTCTTCTCCTTTTTAACAATGATAAAATTTAGATTAGGAGGAAGAGTCGAAATAGAGGCTAGAGCTAATTAAGCAATAGGTGAAAATTTGTTTTGGAGGAGTGTAGAGACTTGCTAAGGAAATGATGGAGTAGAGTATGAAGACAGCTTTGGAAAATGCAAAGCTCTTTCCAAGGTTATATATGATTAAAGCATTCCTCTTTACAGTGGAGAGAGCTTCAGTAATTAACAAAAATTTCTATACATCATGTAGATTAAAATTCGAGAGAAATATGAATAGCTTCAGAGGAGGCGAAGATGCTAAGTATATTTTATATGGGTTAGAGCTGGCAAAAGGAAGCTACTTTTCATGATAAACCAGCGATATAATTTCATCAACATATTCCTTCTCATCAATTCTCTGGGGCCTGTTCAAGACGTAGCAGAGCAGGGATCCAAAGAATGCCCTCATCCTGATTATGTTCTTCTTATCATCCTTCCCGAAAACCCTTAAAGCAATCTTCCTCACCATCTCTCCACAGGATTTATTAAGCATTTCAGATATTAGAGGATATGAGCTTGACGCTGACAAGGTGTGCAGAAGAAGCCTCCTCATTCTCTCATCACTATACTTCGATATGTATGAACTTCCTATGCACTTGAGAAGCTCTCTACCCTCAATATCTTTCGAAAGGCAACTTTCTATTACATCAATAGGAAGGGCTTTCAAAGCAATCTCAAGTATAAGATTGTCCTTCCGTTTAAAGTACCAGAATATCAGGCCTTTCGAGACACCAGCCTTCTCAGCTATAAGCTGAACAGGTGCCTTGAAAAAAGCCAAACTCGGCGAAAACATTCATTGCTGCGTCTAATATTCTCTTCCTAGTTTCTTCCATAAATCTCATCCTTTAGATTATTTTAATAACACACAGAGAATAAAAACTTAAATTGACCGATCGGTTAAGCTTATTAACTCTCCCGCTATGTTATTTTAGTGAAAAAGGGTGATATGATTGAGCATAAAGACAGTAGCAGAACACATGAGGAAGCATCTCATACTTTACACTGTCTTAACAATATTACTTGCGCTTCCTATAGGCTACTACTACAAAGCATGGATAGCCCATAATAAGGAGTTGGTTTCGAACTTAATAGTTATAATGGCAATTCTAACGATTCTTCCATCGGCGATACAGCTTAAGATAGAGGGATTCATGAAGAACTTAAAGGATTGGAAGTCCATGATCATCTTCTTACTCTATGTATATGTCCTGGTTCCGGTCATTGCTATGGCTTTAGCTCCTGCGCTCGGTGATCCCTTAGTGAGCATAGGCTTTGTAACTACTAATGCAGTCCCAGCCTCAAGCGCCTCTCTAGGATATGTTTTCATAGCTGGAGGAAGTGTTGAGCTAGCTACAGCTTTAATTATAATCTCCACCATTATAGGTATTCCCGTCATGCCATTGATCATAAAGACTTATGCTAATATTGCTTCAGTACCAGTACCAATAGAAGCGATAATAATATCTTTGACAGAGGTTCTTGTTGCTCCATTGGTGGTGGGGCAGATCATCAGATACATTATCCTGAAAAAGAAGGGTCGTAAATACGTGGACGAAGATCTGAAGCCTCTGCTTTCGCTTTGGACCATGCTGGCGCTACTTGTGCTTATTTTCCTGTTGATTTTCAGTCAAGCTGCTAAGATGATCTCAAACCCGCTAGTAGCTGTTAAGATAATTGGTTACCAGGTCGCCGTAATGATCGGGGTTTTCGGCGTGAGTCTTGCAATAAGCAGGGCTCTACACATAAAATACGAGAATCACCAGGCAATTGTTATTCTTTCCATGACAAAGAATGCAAGTGTTGCTGCTGGCATCATGGCTTCAGCTTTAGGACCGCAAGCCGCCGTAGCTCCTGCACTCACACCTACAATACAGCCCGTAGTTGTAATAGCTTATCTCAACGCTGAAAACTGGGTCAGGAAGTTCCTTAGATAGAAAAGAAGTAAGAAAGAGCTTGAACATCCCTATTTCAAATGTTTTCTAGTTCATCTATAGAGTACATAATCCTTACCACCCTTCGAAGGGCTATGTTTCTTACTGTTGAGAGTCTCAGACGTCAGCCTTCTAGTGGAGGCTTCGAAGAGGTTTATGTAGTTAATGAGAGGAGACAGACAGAGCTATAGAATAGTTTAAGCAAAGCGCTTTTCAACCCAATAAAAACTGCTCAGTATCTAGGGAACACAAAGATGAGTGTAGCAGGCATAGACAAGACAGCACTAAGGAAGTCAATTCTAGAGCTTTTGAAGAGTAATGAGGAGTTCAGGCTAGCTGTAGCTGGTTTGCTAGGCCTAGACACAATTATTAGTGAGTTGAAGAAGTTGAGGGAGGATTTTCAGACGTTTGTTAAGCTTGAGGAGAGGAGGTGGGAGGAAAACAATAGGAGATGGGAGGAGAATAATAAGAGGTGGGAAGAGGCTTACAAGAGGTTTGAAGCGATAGAGAAGAAGCTTCTTGAACACGATAAGAGATTTGAGGCTATTGAGAGGAAGTTGCTTGAGCATGACAAGAGGTTTGATTCTGTTGAGAGGAGGTTAATGGCTTTGGGTGCTAGGTGGGGTATAGAGTCTGAAGAGACTTTCAGGAATGCTATGAGGGGTGTTGTTGAGGAGATTCTTGGTATTACAAAGGTTGGGAAGTGGAGGTACTATGACGAGGCTGGAGAGGTCTTGGGATACCCATCATGGGTAGAAGCAGACATAGCCATCAAGGATCAGGTACATATACTTATAGAGGTTAAGTCAAGCACATCTAGCGCGGAGGTTGCAAAGCTTTGGAGAATTGAAAGGTTATATGAGAAAGTTACAGGTGTTAAACCAAGACTTGTGCTGGTGACTCCATTTATAGATGAGGAGGGTTTGGAGGCTGCAAAGAAGCTTGGTGTAGAGGTGTACACAAAGACATAGATACGCACCTCTGTTCTCTAATAGAGATATTGACTTGATTCATTAGCCTCTTGTTCTCTAGACAACGCTTTTGGGCTATACCTATGTAAAGGTTTTTAATGATCTTAATAATCGCTTAGCGTCTTGAGATCAAATTAAGGTTTGAGGATGTTAGGAGGGATGAGTTTATCTGAATCAACATCTACTGCTTTACCAGAAGACATTAAGGGATAGCCATTAACGCTTTAATGCCGCCAACTTCATTACTTAGCACAGCCAGGTTACAGCTCATATAATGCGATGTGCGTTCATTGTGTGCATCCTATATCTGAATCAACATTACTTAAATTCTCAACTCTAAGCTTAACAGACACTAGTTTGTTGCCCCCGAAGCCAGGTATAAAATGGCATTTTATCGTAACCGAAGGAGCAGTCAGCGCAGACAGTACATAATCGCCCTCATCAACCTTTACCACAGTTATTTTCATATAATCTACTTGAAACGTCTGATTAATAGTGGCTTCAATAACTGTGGCATTTGATGATGCTGTTGTTAATGATGTGACGGTCTCTCTAGTTGTCTGTGTGTATGTCTGTGAAGTAGTAGCACTAATTGTAGGTTTAGCACTGCCGATGGCATAGCCTATGACAATGTCGGCAACAATTGCAGCTACTATGACAACAGTTATCATTAATCATTTTGGAGGTCATGGTTTCTCAACCCCGTAAACAATGTATATGATAAACATTTAAATGCTTTGCTCGTGCACCCTCCTCCAGTCGCCGAACAGACTGTTCTCGTAAATGTTGTAAAAAACTTTGTAGCCGTCAGGCAGAGCATTTACAACGCCAGTTGTTTCATTGTACAACCCTCAAAGCGGTCAGTGTCTTGTTGTATGACAGGTAGTACAACCCTATGCTCCTAGTGCTTGCGTTGAGCGAGTAGCTCACCACGTTGTACAGTATTTTAACCCTCTCAGCCTCAGAACCACACTTATTGCACAAAGCGTCGAGAAGCGGTTTAGCCATGTCATGCGAGGAGCAGTTACCCATGTTTGTAGGTATCTGTGCCGATAATAGCCACATGAAGGCGTCGTAGTACTGGTTCATAGCGTTGTTGCTTTCTATGAACTGCTTTATCTTGTCGTGAATATAGTGAAGAACGAGCTTCTCTAGCCAAAGCTTCCCAGGGTTAGGCGTCAACAACTGCTGTATCTTTATGATGTTTATGTTTGGATCCTTAATGCTCCACTTCTTTATGCTGATAACGGGCTTAACATCTATTGCCGAATTCCATGGATACCTGTTTAAATCGGTTGCAGGCTTCTCAATGCTTATACTTATCGACGCTATCTTAACTGTTCTGCTAAAGTTAATGATTCTGGAGCAGGCTATCGATGCTACGTCGCTTAAGTAAACATCTGCACTGAATTATCTTGATTCCTATGGGTATGCAGAGATGGTATTTGTTATCAGCTTAGAAATGTTTGTGGGCAACTCAATTATTGTCTTATTGTTGTTGACAATGAGTTTCATAGTACTTAAGACTCCTGTGAAGATCTTGCCTTGCTCAGCATTGATTGTAACATCCGCTCTGTAAAGCCTTAAGCTCCTTGTGTACCTGGCTACATTGAATGGTGTGTCATAGTATATGTAGCGATAGGGCGTGTCACTAATATTCTTGTCCTCTACGCTTGCCACATACGATGTTGCTTTTATCACGACCTTTGCCAACGGCTTATACTCCGCGTATGAACCACCCTCAAAACTTGCTACAGCATCTGTGCAACCATTGCATGCTCTTGCTGTGAAGCTCATGCTACCTGTGTATCTATCCGTAACTGTCTTAGATCCATTTGTCTCATAACCCATCGTAATGTCGTAGTTTATGTTGTCGACAGAGTATATGGAGATTATGTAGCCAGTGCTGTTATATCCTGGAAAGTAAGCTGTTGTGTTTCCGCAGACAACTTCCCCTGTCTTCACAGCATCGATCCTAGCATCAGCAAATCCTGTGACATTAGCAACATTGATAAAGCTAGTGCTGTTAACGAATGTGATGTTAGCTGTGGGCAGGTACGTAACAATATTTGTGAGCACAGTCTTGTTCCTAAGCACATAGGCTCCGAGCAGAGGGCTCCACTCATAGACAGTAACGTTCTCAGCAACATAACTCGTATTGCTAAGCAATGTGGGTTTTATAGGTACCTCAAAGTCTTTGGGTAGGTAGATGCACATGCTCAGATTCTCAAGGCCCTCAGTATCGTTTTTGGAAACAGGTGGTGGGTGAAGCTCGTAGACAGTGCTATAGTCTCCAACAGGCTTCGCAACAAGTGCTGTTAGAATACTTATAGTAGTATAGTTCTGGATCCATTGAAACATTAAGAACCTTCTCAGCCTCTTCAGATGTGTTGGTATATTTATAAACGATTGCATTATTTTCGATGCTAAGACCAAAATAGTTCACAACAGTCCATGGATCAATATATGTGTAGTTAGTGCAGTTAGGTCTACCCTCATATCTTTGCACAGCCCATGAAAGGATTGATTACCGTGGAGCTGTATAATGCATTGGTGCAAAAATTGCGTAGATGATGCTGATAACAATAATTGGTATAGTCAGCCACACGACTAGCCTCAAGAACTTCATGACCTCACCCCCTTGAATGGGTTGCCGAAGACTCTTATGAGAAACACGAAAATTCTGTGAAGCCCACGGCAGCTAAGGTGCCTGCCAAGGCCATTAAGCCTAGGGCTCCTAATGAAGTCAGTGGGGTCTCGAAGCCGAAGAACGTAAGCGTTGATAGAGCAAATATTGCGAAGCCTGCAGCAGCTACTACAGCATTTAGTGTCCTGCTCTTGAGCACTCTACTAACTATTAGTATTAGTAGGAGACTGCTTTACCTTTGGCTTCTCCCTACCCTTCTCCTTAAGCTTACTGTTTACCTCCTTAGAACCGGTCACCACACAAATGGAAGCCTCGCCTTTTAAGGCGGGGAGAATAGAAAAGCTTATAAATCTTTTGCTACAGCATCTATTTTTGGTGTTGGGTGTGGGCGAGCTTAGCAGGCTATGAGCCTGCACCTCCCCGAAGCTGGCGGCGGGGCCTGACCTCATGATGCCGCACCCGTGATGGGCTCCCGAAAGATGAGGGAAAGCCTCAGTGGGTGCAGAACCCTCGCCATTCATGGCGGGGAGCCGTCAGCTAGACTCACCACCAGCTTGATAAAAATGAGAGAAAACACAGATAAGTCTATATCCATGAGCTAAACACAAGGTGTATTTGGTGTTGCTCGACTGCCACACCCATTTTCTTATCGATGTAGTTGATTATTTCCTCCATCTTCTTGAGCTTAGGCTTAATCCAATGGATTAGCTTCCACAGGTAGAACGCATCATCAGTGTTGATAACCCCATCACGCAGCACACTCCTTACATACTTTAGTATGTTGTGCATGTAGAGGTGAGCCTGCTTCACCTCACTCAGTAGCTCCTTAAGCTTCTTCGCAGCTTCACTACCTGGATCAAACTTCATCACAATCTTCCCGGTCTCCTCATTCACATAAACCTTCTTAACCATAGATTGAGACATGCGCATCACAATATCCATATACAGCAACGGTTCTGCATAAACCTGCAGAGGTGGCTGAACATGTTTGAGAATTGTTTGCCTACCTGCAATACTCATGCAATGTGCTTCTGAACGACCTGAGATAGCTATGCGATGTGGATGCTTACAACATTTATTGCAGTATCGACTCTATGCATTCTAGGGTAAGATCCTTAGGTCCTAACCAGCACTAGCAGCACTACCACTACTGACAGCTGCCACAGCACCAGTAATTGTCTTAGGTCCTAACAACATGTAGTTGTACAGGAACCCAGCTGCAGTCTTGTAAAACTATAGAGCAGATCCAATGATCAATAGGTTCTATCTACTCGATCCCAAGGCACTTTAGGTCTCTGCAGGATCCTGTGAGATCTGCGCATGGTTGTCAAGGTGCTTAGGATCTACTGCTTAGAGATGCTAATCCCATTAATCAGCAGGTAGCTATGTCTCTACGTAGAGGCATAACCCACTTTCTCCTACCCCCGGGAAGAGGATGCCCCACAACACAGCTTCGTCCAACCAGAACCAAAACCGCTTCTCCCACAATCAATACCAGTTGCAGCTTAGGATCCACACCATTACTACTTGCAACCATTAGACAGCCCCACATGAGTAATGTCAGCACTGCTACAGCACTCTCCTCTACACAGCTACAGGTAGTAATCAGGGAGAGGAGCACATCGCCAAGAGCCCACCATAAACAACTACCAAAATACAGCTCTTCGTCTTCTCTCTAAACCTAACTCTAAGAATGCTCATCATTCAATTGCTTTATTTGTTTAGTTACTTCAAGCAGAACTCTAGTCTACAAAAAATAATTGAATATTTTTATTTTTTAAGAATTGAATGTGATGTAAAAATTTTGAAAAGTTGAATATTGATTGAGTGTACTCTTAGTATAATATATAGTAAGAGAAGTAAGAGTGATGGGCGATTCCGTGGTAGGTGCTACTCCAAGGTGAGGCGCTCTTACCTGCCTACCTGCAACAAAGTAGTAGTTGTATCTGCTGCAGAGCTCGTGGCGAAGACGCTTTCTCTACCTGTTTACAACTGAAAGCCTCACCCTTTAGGGTAGGGAGGAGGTCAGTATAATCGTTATTGTACTCTATTCATAGGGCAGAATCTTCTAATCTTCCTCTACTTTAAAGGATAGACTTTTAGTCTGAGCTCTTCTAAAGGTGTTTGTTTGTACACCTTTTAAGTTATTAAGTAGTTATGGGGTTTACATGTATGTTGATGATAATGAAGGAAGCAAGTATAGATATGACATGGGTTATCTTATTGGTTTTGCAGTGACGTTAGCTGTTCTAGTTATAGAGACTATTGTTTTGCTTCAAAATGTTGAAAGAATTAGAATTGCATCGCCCTTAGATGTGCTATACAATCCCTTGAAGGCTGCTATATATGGTACTTATATTGTGAGTCTTTTTGCTATAC
>JAPWTX010000030.1 GCA_028275825.1 Ignisphaera sp.
CATCTTTATAAGTTGTGTGCTACTTGAGTCAATGACATGCTTATGCAAATTATTTTCATAGCGAAATCGAATTGCTTCTGCTTAGCGTTTGCTTCAGCTCTAGAAAAAAAAATTAAGGCTTCTCCCCATAGTGTAGTGTTTTTGGGTGTGAATCTATGTTTAAGAGTGGTACCCTAAAGGTTGTGGCATCAATAACTATACTAGTGCTAGTAACATTAATGCAAGTATCTACGCCAATAGTTGTGGGGTCTGGGATTAGAGAGGTTCTCGCTGCAACAACGTTTCACTATGTAACTGTGGCTTCCAATGGCAAAGGCTTTGATATATCTATAACACCTTTGAACCTCTCAGCAATGTCAACATGCACTACATGTTCATGCCCAGTAGCGGGTACTACACGAAGCGTGAATGTGTCAACGGTTATTCTCTTCCAGAACTCTACATACATACTAATTAAGCGCATTGTTAGCTACGGAAACACATCGGTAGAGATTGTAATAAGTAGTAAGCTTCTTTGGCAGTGGACTAAGAGTGATGAAAAGGAGAATAGATCTGCATACCTATATCAAGTAGAGATCGCTTCAGCAAACATAACGCTGCACTACTACATGCTTACATACAGTGTTAGAGCTTTGGACTACAACCTGACTATAGCAACACAGCTAATCCCAGCAAATGAGAGCTTCTACAACTATTCATTTACATACGTAGTATACGCACCTAAGGAGAAGAGGGTTGTATCCCTAGAAATTGTGAAGTTCAACACATCAGTAACACTATCACAGCTATACCAAGCACTAAGCAGAGTAGCTAAAGAGCTTAGACACATATACCAAACAGGTAGCAACGCAACAATCAGAAGCCTTAAAGATGGGTATCTGACAATAGAGAAAGAATTAGACAACCTAGCGAGACTTGTTGAGAAAGGGTTGCCACAGTACGACAAGCCAATAATACACAGCATAGCAATAATAAGCGACGCCAGCCCTATGGATTGCTTTATGTGTATTGCACAAATACTTACGACATACTATACTCTGCCAGTCTGCACAACCTGCATTGCCTGCGCTGGTGCATGTGCAACTATTTTTACTATTTGGTGGTGTTTAGGATGCATTGCTATACCTTGTAGTGTATGTATAATAACGTTAGCGGGTCATGTATATTCATGTTGCATGTGCGCTGAATACTTAGGATGGATTGACTGTCCTCTGGGATAAACATTGAGTTGCATTGAATTTATTTTTGTTTTTGTATCATATTTTGATGACACTTAAATGTACGGTGAGCAGATTTATGGGAGTGCAATGCAAATCTTTAAAGATTTTGAATGTTTGTAAAGCTATTACATTTATTCAATTGTTGGTAATACTGCTTGCAGGGTTGTATACTTGGTTTGTTGAGCACAGTCAAAGTGGTTTTTACGCTGCTTTAGCAGCAGCTCTCGTATCTATTGCTTGGATAGTTCAAGGCATGCCATCTCCTTCGCGAATTATTTACACATGCTTCATCTTTACATACCTCATTGGGGTGCTAATGCTCTCGCTAGTGATGTATGTAACGCATTTTATGGATGTAGCAACATTGAGAATGCTGCTTTTGGCGCTACTAATCATCTCCATACCACTAGTCTACATACTGTATAGACAAGCAAAGAAAATTTTGAGCGAGTTAGAGCCCTGCCTCTAATGATATGTTAATGCAGGAGCTGTGCTTAGAATGAGTGTTGATCACAGTAGCGACACATATAACTATTCTTTTTGCATATACTCAAATGTTTATATCCGCAGCTTCGTGAAAGCACTACAACTTTAGCTTCTTCATTGCCTCAGCAACGTTTCTTGTAGTAATAGTTGTTGCTAATTTTTGGAGAGACGTGAAAAGGGATTTCACTTCGCAGCTTACCTAAGGCATATTTTCTCCGCATATAGCACGATGTTTTGGTGTCTGCTTATGCGTGTAACATGCAAGGCTGTTGATGACCATAGATTTGAGTGTAGTGTTGATGGGTATGGGAGTGTAACTGTTGATGAGGTTCTCGTCAAGGGCACGGTGTCAGGTATTGACGATGATCTCAAACCTGATGACTACATGCACAAACCGCACATACTAATCGTTGACGGTGCCTCATACCTCAAGGTGTACACAAACAGGCTTAGCAACAGCATTGTTCTAGAGGTTTACATAAGAGAGTAGTTAACCTACTGTATCTCTACCTATTAATGCTTTAGGAGAGTTGGATAAAACTAGTCAATGCCTTATAGACCTTTACCAACTCAGTACCTAGCAGCAAAAATTTATAAGGATTGTTTATAAAGTCTTCTCAGCTTCAACTCTACTCCTATCGCATCCTCTATAGCCTTTCAATTCATTTTTAAGCTGTGTAAGCAAGAGTTTTGTATGGTGGTGTTAAATGGGTTTATCTAGAGTCTTGAGCAGTAAGAGGGTACTAGCAATAATTATTGGTGTACTTGTCGTTGCATCAATTACTGTTGCCTACGTCTTTGGCAGTGGCTATACAGATAGGATCTACATTGAGTTCTCTGATGAGTTTAGAGCCTATGGCAAGGGCTTTGTGAATATAGTTGTCATGTCCCCATATAGAGAGAAAATGTTTAAGTTTAGTACTGATAATGTTGTTGGTAAGAGGATAGAGATTGATGTTAGGGATATTGTTAGGGACTTCATAGATTACTACAGGAACTTAACACCTGGGTACAGAGGACCCATATTCGTACCAACAATTAGTGTTACGTTGTTCTACTATAATGGTTCTCAAGAATGTATAGCTAGCTACGCCTACACAACTAGGGATTGGTTCATGGATCAAGGATTGGATGGGGCTGAAGCTGGTAAGAGGGTTTGGCAAAACCCGATGGCAATGCTTGAGAGGAGGCTCTTTCAAGCACCAGTAATAAGGTTTAGAGTGAAGATGCCTACTGGAAACTTGAAACCCATATGTACAGACTTTACATCAGCTCTAAAAGAATTCATTAATGAGTGGAACAAGAGGCTAGGTATAGAGAACGCTACGAATAACATTGTTGTAGTGAACATGACTATACCAATACCAGAGCCATTACCTAGAGAAAGAGATTCAACACCATTAATACTGCCAACCATTACCGCTAAAGCACAGACAGGTTATTGCAAACTCTATGGATATAGAATTGCCCACAAGGCTCTTTACGATTATCGCTATAATTCACCACCTGGTTGGTACGCAAACATAACTGGTATACCTGACTACCTCAAGGAAGCCATATAGAGATGGTATGCATCAAACTTTAGCGTTGCATATCTATGGGAACAAACATCGACATGCAGATCAGAAGATGCTGTTTTCTCAACAGCATACCTCACGTGTCTTTCCATAAATCCTAATTACTATGCCTTGCCAAGTTTGTGTTACACGCATTACATGTGGGTACTAACAACCCCTGGAATATACGACATGGATGCATGGTTAAATGAGGTAAAGAACGCATTAGGTATTCAGAACTCTGTTGATTGGAGAGATTACAAGGATCATCTGGGAGTAAAATCCATAACCCATTGGACGTGGGTGCCATACCTAGCTATAAGAATGTACAACCCATATGGAAAACCAATTAATGCTTATGGAGCAATAACTATGCTTGGAGGTAGAAAGGTTCAGAGAGGAATATCATTCTTAGGAATTATTGTATGGCCTCAACTACAAGAGCAACCCCTTAGCAGTAGAAGTGTTGCTTTATCATGTGTAGGACGATGGTGTGAGGACTATGCTGTTTATTGGACTGGTATAAAGTATGTTGGTGACGTTATGGCTATAATGTATGACGTTTCTGAAGAGACTATAAATGGAAAGAGGTACTGGGTTGTAACTCCAGTAGCAACAATACTTCCAGGTGTGCAAACTCTTGTTGATTATAATTCGGGAACCGAGATGGTATCTATTGATAGTAGCTTGCTAAATTCATTTACCTATGAACTCTCCTTTAGAACTGTAATAATTTCAAGAAGCAATGTACAAAAATTTGAGCTACTGTATAGCGATGCACCACCTGCAAAAGTTGAAAGCGTCGATCTAGATAAGTTTACACAACTTGGGGTAAACATATTCTACGCATTTGTATCGACTACAATCACAACCTTTGCACCTACAGGATCTCAACTAGCAGTATTCTTCATAGGGCTTATCGGCTCGTTCTTCTCGTTTGCATTGGAGGATCTATATGAATCTGTAATAACATATGTGTTTAGTATAAAAGCTACAGATTATTGCCCAGGTGTCACTATCTATGTCTACAAATGGACTTTGCGATACCGTGCAACAGCTTATGACAGAATTGGTTATGTGCCATTACTGGTGATGTACGAAGTCTCTGTCTACTAAATGAATTGAGTTAATACATGGCTTTTTATTTCGTTACATCTTCTTTTTCACATCACATTTTGTGCATCCTATTTTTGGTTACAGGCATAGCGTTCATCTCTATATGATTGTTCACGGCTTTGGGTTGTGCTAGGCTATGTGTGGGTGTGAGCCTAGGGTTTTGAGGTATTCAGCTCTTTTCTTAAGCTCTTCAAGTATTTGAGCAATATTGGCTTCGCTTGACCTTCCCTTAATAGGTCTTGACTTGGACTTTGTTAGGTTAACTCTTCTCTCAGCAAATGGTTGTGGTGCCCTAGGCACGTGTTTAACTATGGATATGGTAGCTGTTTTGTATGAGGAAGCATTGGGGATTTCAAGAGGTTTTCTACCTACCGTGAAAGAGTATTTGCAAGTTCAATTCTCCTGAGCATCAGCATTGTTCTAGAGGTTTATATAAGAGAGTAGCTAAAGAGATTACTAAAGAGATTAAAGGCAGTGTTCCAGGAACTGAATTTAGTAATCTCTGCTTCACGATTTTCATAGAAAACCTTAAAGTGTGTAGAGCCTCTCTATACCTACGTGGCTAGTGTTATGAGGGATATCTATAGGTGTAGGGTTTGCAAGGCTTTTACTGAGGATAGGTTTCACTGTGGTGTTGAGGCAGAGCCTTTTCTTGATGGTCGTAGGAGGGAGGCTCTAAGTAAGCTTATGTCTTATATTCTTAGGCATGACCCTGGATCCATAGGCCTATCCCTTGATTCTGAGGGTTAGGCTAGGATTAGTGATCTTGTTCATGGTATTAGGGTTAGGTGGAGAAATGCTGAGCTCTATAAATGGGTTACGGAGGAGCATGTGAAGGCTGTTGCTCTTCTGGATCCTAAGCAGAGGTTTGAGGTTAGGGATGGGATGATAAGGGCTAGGTATGGGCATAACAAGAGGCTTGGTGTTAGGATTAGCTACGAGGTTGACTCTCAGACTAAAGTTCCCTACCACGGAACCTCGAGACAGGGTTTCCCCGAGGCAATCATCTGCAAATAGTTTTAATTAGCTTTAAATGTCTTGCCCCGGGGTTCCAGGGCTCTGTTCGGATCTTCATAGCATCACTGCCCAGGCTATCAGGGCTCCACACAACCCACAAGCCCCTCATCTGCATTAAAAGCTTTGATTCAAGCCCCAAGACTCATCATCAACAGCTAAAATGTGTAGAGGGATTAATAAATCTAAGAGGTATCCACAACTACTCACAGCCATTTACAGTTAATATATACCCAGCTACGGCTCTCCAAAGCATTTTGAGGGAGGGGATAAAACCAATGAACAGGATGTATGTTCACTTAACAACAGGTTTTGAGGATGCTTGCACTGTTGGTGCTAGGAGGGATATAAACCCTGTTGTCTTAATCATAAACGCTGATTGCTTGAGGAGGAGTGGGTATGAGGTCTACAAAGCTACTCAGAGCGTAAGGCTTGTAAGGTTTGTACCTCCAAAATGTATTGAGAGAGTGGAGCTGTGCAAGAGGTGAAGCGATTTGCCTAGGGAGATTTCTGAAGAGTATATTGAGAGGTTTAGCAAGGCTTTTGACAAGTGCTTAGAGAGTGTTGCTAGTAGGAGAAACGATGCTGATGTAAAGCCCTTTTCTGGGCTTATACACATGATTTGCTTCAGAAGCTTACCTCAAAGCAAATATAAGGTTGGGTAGGAGCTAGAGGTACAGGCAAAGCTGTTATGTTTCGGTGATTAGGTTGAGTGTTACTATCTCTGTTAGGGTTCGTAAGGAAGTTGTTGAGTTAGCTGATAAGATGGTTAGGCTTGGTCTTGCTAGGAGTAGGGGTCACGCCATTAGTATCATGATTGAGAGGGGTTTGAAAGAGGTTTTGAAGGAGGTTAAGTTCTGGGAGAATATCTATGGAGAGGTTGAGGAGCTTAAGAAGCAAGGCTTTGTGTTGAGGCATGGCGGCTTGACTAAGCTTCTTGAGGAGGATAGGTCTGGGTAGTGCTTTGAGGAGAGAGTTCTATGGTATTATTGCTCCGTATATAACCTCTATCTCTAGCTCCTTAGCCCTTTCGTAAGCATCTTCATCTATGTGTACAGCTACAAGCACTAGCTTATCTGGTTTCCTCCCACAAATCTTCTCGTATATCTCTGCACGTTTATAGAACCACTCAACATCCTCTATATCAGCATGTGACTTCACCTCCACTAGGTACACCTTGTTATTGTGTATGTATGTGTCGAACTCTATCCTAGACCCCTTGACGTAGTACCTACCATCTGTATCTACATAGGTGAACCTCTCTATCTTCTCAGGTATTATACCCCTCTCCTCAAGAACATGCCTATAGAGCTCAATAACCATCTTCTCCAAGTCCCTGCCCCACCTCCTACCAATAGACCCTAGAACAGTACTCTGCTCACCAACCTTTCTCGTAAGCTCCTCAATCCTTTTACTAAGCTCTTCCAACCTTTTACTATGCTCAGCTAGTATCTTGCTGTGCTCAGCAAGGATCTTTCCTTGCTCTTGAACAGCCTTTGTTAGTTCCTCCAACCTTCTGCTTAGCTCCTCAATCCTCTTATCATGTTCCTCCATTCTTTTACTGTATTCAGCTATGATGTCGAAACCCTTCTTAACGTACTCAGCAAGTGTCTTGATAGCCTCTGCAACATCCTTGAGCTCCTCAGCCCTAGCCCTCCTAACAGCCCTCTCAACAACCTCCTCAAGCCTACCCCAATCAATAGAGATGCTGGCAGAGCTCACTATGTAAGCACCTCTCTCCAAAGAGCTAAGAGCCTACAGATGCTACTAAGCTTAAAAAGGGTTTTGTGCTCCTCTCAATCATGTTTGAGAATGCTCACTACGTAATAAAGCAAGGTTTAAAGCTGTACCACGACGTGATTCGCAATGTCCTCCTTTGTTGCTACGTCCCTAAGAACAGCGTTTATTATTGCTAGTCTTAGCTCAAGTTCTGAAACAGCTTCAGACACAAGCAGTTTTGCTAACCTCTTCCTAGTCTTTTCATCAGCCTCAAGCTCCTCAACAAGCTTCTGAGCCAAAGACAAGCCGGCTCGTACCCAAACTATCTCTACACAATAAAAAGTGTTAAATCTTTTTACTGCTCTCAAGCAATGGCTTGCTCTGTTCGTAAGCTCACGCGTTCTACCGATGGTTTTTAGGGTATGAAGATTGCCTATACCTTTAGCTTCTCAGCCACCTCTGCTTGCCTCTTGTCACTCGTAGCCAATGGTACGTTATGCGTAATTACTTGTGCTATGTATAGCGCGTCATATACTGGTATGCTGTTCTGTGTAGCTATCTCAAACGCTTTATCTAGATGCAACGAATGAATATAAGTAGATGAGAATAAGCATCTAGGGACAAACGGAAACACTGACGAGATATATAGCTCTTAGCACTAAGCGTCTTAAAAACATGCAAGAAAAGTGAGGATAGTATTCTCATTGAAATTTGTCTGCGTTATTATAATCTCTCTGAGTAACGGTGAGTTATATGCATTAAAGCTGTGTGTTACATGAGCTGTTAACGTGAGTTTCAGACTGCGTTTCTATAAGCGAGTTTGAGCTCATCTATAAACTCTTCGATTAGCTCTTCGCTGGTATATGGATTCATGAACTCGACATGGATTGCTGATAATGGCTCTCCATCTATTTTAATGCTGGCAAGCTCCTTCATGAAGCTAATTCTGAATTTTCCTCTCTTATTTATTTCTTCTTTTACTTTCTCATTTAATTTGTTCTGCTTTCTTCTATTACATGTACTGCATTTGGCATCAAAATTTACTGCATTCAAGTCCACTTCGTGAACTGGGTAATGCCCCTCCTCCCTAAGCCTTTTTTCGAGGTACTTCGCATTTTCTATGCACTTGCCTATTATTTCCTTGTAGCCCTCTTTTCCAAGTGTCTTAAGAGCAACCCAGAGTGCGGCTACAGGACCACCAGGCCTTGACCCCTCTATAGTGGAAGCAGGTTCATAGTATGGTACCTCATACTCAAGCAGCTTTAGATCTTCGTAATCTCTAAACAATACAGCTCCGCATGGGTATGGGACATAGCCCCACTTGTGTGGATCGATGATAATTGCGTTGGATTCTTCAATGTCCTTTATCTTTTTAGCTGGTTCATCCAAGAGCCTGGCAAACCCACCAAAAGCTGCGTCGACAATCAGCTGAAAACCATATTTATTTCTTAGCTTTACTAATGGCTCAACAGGTTCTATAGTTCTCGTTGCTGTGGTGCCAACAGTGGGTATAACAGCTATTATTGCTTCCCCCATCTTTTCACACTTCTCCAATTTTTCTTCATACTCACTGTCAGTGGGTCTTAGAGGAAGGGGTGTGTGACTCTTCTTAAATTCGCTTATCTGTTCATCAGTTACGACAGGCACTTCAATTAAATTATTTTCGCCAAGTCCTAGAATTCTCATAGCCTTTCTTATAGCAAAATGCGAGGCCTTTGAAGTTAACACCTTTACACTTTTCTTTCCAAACAGCCCCTCCTTCCTCACATCCTTTAGACTTTCACTTTTGTCTCTAGCTATCATTAGCGCTGTTAGTATTGCCACAGTGCCACCACTTACAACGTGACCACCAGCTTTATGCCTATCGTAACCCACGATGTCTGCCAGCATCATTATAGATTCCTCCTCCAGATTCGGAACTACCTCATACTGAAAAACTGCCTCTCGTTTTCTATTTACTCGCTTTACCTTGCCAGCATTATTCGGATTCTGCAGACTGACCATGCATAATGCTATTAGCGTGTAAATATTAGGAATGGGGTCCATAAACGACAAGTTACGATCATTTAGCCGCCTGCACTTCTTCAACCGTGCAATTAAATCAGTAAGTACTTGCTCAGGAGGCTCCCCAGCCTCTGGAAGCTGAGAATCCTCCCTAAACTCGTCAACATCCTTCGGGATTGGACTAGGCACTTCCCACCATTCCTTTAGATAGGATATGCTATCTCTTAAGTTTACTATTAAAGAGTCAAAATTAGAACCATCTGGATTTAGAAACAACCTAAGGTACTTACTCTTTCTCATAATAAGGCATCCCCTTTAATAAAACGTAAAGCTTTTCTCCTAATGTAATTAAACCAGCCTTATCTAGTCTAATCATTTATTGCTTAGCATAAGTTCTCTAACAACAATCACTTATCAATTGATTTGCATTTTAATCTCTCCAGCTATAGTTGGGAAGTAGAGGATAACTAGCTAAAGAAAATAGATGAGATTGTATATCATTCTAGTTACCTTTCTACTCTCTTTTGGAGTTTCTAAAAAGTTTTCTGGTGAATACTTTGAGTCAAGCTTATGTAAGCAATAAGAAAAAACTCTTCAAAGAGTAAAGATTAGCAAGGAGCAGAAAGTTTGTGTACAGAGGTTTCAGCTCTCCTTCACTATTTTGAGAATTGTGATGTGAGTAGAGAGTTTTTAAAGTTTGTGGTAATCTGTAGTGCTGTTGGTATTGAGCTAGTGTTTATATAGCTTCTTCCTATTCTAGTTGTAGAGCCTGTGCTTGGGGTAAAGCGTTATTTGGTTTATGTGTGGGGTGTGGTTTTATGAGTGTTGGTGAGGATGTGGTTAGGGGTTTAGTGGTTAAGTGGTTGCGTAGCACCGGTTTTGTTGTTTTGAGGGGTGTTAGCATATCTCCTCTGAAGCTTGATGTAGTTGCTGTTGGCGATGTTATGATGTCTAGGGGTGTTGTTAAGAAAAGTGATACAATGTTTGTCTACACCTTTGATGTGAGGACCATAACCTCTAGAAAGCTTTTGAAGAACTCTATTGAGCAGGCTGTTACTAGGCTGTTTACAGCTGACTATGCCTATATTGTTGTGCCTAGGAATGCTGCTATAGAGACTAGCAAGGGTGGGCAGAAATCTGTTGACATGCCAAAGCTTGTTCAGAGAGCTGCCAATGGGCCCCTCTCAAGAAGGCTGGGGGTTGTAGCTGTAGAGCCTCCAAAAATAGAAATCATTAGATGGGCCCTTAGATCAGATCTTATAGTAGATGAGCTGAGAAACAGAGTTTTGGAAAAAGCAAGAGAAGAACTTCTAAATATGAATTAAGCCTTTAAAATTCAAAACACATTAAACAGCCATATTTTATGCAATGTATCAAGCGAAACCATAATGCATTTGAGTAATGCTAACGGACTTAATGTGTCAGACGAGGAAGATACCTTGTTACCAAACAGCATGACTATCGCATATCACATGCCAACACTTAATGTCCCAACATAGATTATATAGTCCTAGTCGTTACGCAGAGCTGAATAAGTACGTGCATCTAACTGATTCCCTCCCATCCTAGAGGGTAAGGCTTTCAATTGTAAGAATAGATAAGTTGATGCAGTTTCTTAAGGTGCTTGGGAATCCAAGGATGATTGCTTCGATCATAGTGATTATGATGAGCATCCTTGGACTCTGACATGCTCTGAAACTTGAAGCAATGCTTTGTATGCTTGTAAGGGGTTCGGCTCTTATACAGATTCATATTGCTTTATGGTCATTGCCTCATCTCTATTCCCCTGCATCGCTCCTTGGGTCTGCATCCGCCTTGGGGGCGTTCAGGGCCACCCCAGGGACCCCACACCTTGGGTTGCTGCCCTTGGGGAGAGCCCTCTACGGCTCTTCACCCCCTCACAGGGAATCTCATGAAAATGTTTAATAGTGTCAAACCTTATAAACCTTTATGAAACTCGAAACAGCTGCGAAAGGCTCATAAAGCTTTATGTATGTGAACACAACTAGAAATAGTTGAATTATGGTTGAAGACCTCACCTCTTTATAGTAGGGGAGGAGAATAGACTCAATCCGTATAAGGAGCCTTCAAATTAATTCTCTAAATAACCTAATTCCTAAAATTTCTACTCTCTCGTGCAAAAGCTTATAAACTTTTGATACAGTATTCTGCAATCATATCAATCAAAGAAGCAACAGCGCTGCTGCACCAGTAAAGTTTAAAATGCGTTTGGATAGTAGAGCGTTATCAGAAATGGGCCCGTAGCTCAGCTAGGTAGAGCGGCGGGCTTTTAACCCGTAGGTCCCGGGTTCAAATCCCGGCGGGCCCGCCACATTCCTATCCAATTAACATTATTATCAGTATTGTCGATATTGTGATAGGTTTTAAATTGGGATATGATTATCGAAGACTTATCTGGCATCTACAATTCTTTTAATTAGTGTTATTGTCAATTCGTATAAACATCAAATTTTCTAAACAATTTCTGCCTAGATTAATAGATATGACCAACAGCTATCTTCGATTAGAATATCGCAGGTGAGAAACAGCATTTTTAGAAAGTGGATGAAGAAACCTAAACACTGTTTACTTCGTGGAAATTTCTGCTATCTTTTATTTTCTCAACAAAGTAGCAGGGCTTTAGCAATGTTTTTGTCTGAGTTGAGCTTATAAGCACTCTACTTAAAGTGTATTTTACACTACGGCATAGCACTTTGCTATGATACTTTTTGGTGTATTTGATGCGTGGTAGTAGAAAGAAAGCTTCGTTGGATTTGCTAAGTAAGGTTTTGGAGCATGAATTGGTGCCTAAGCATGAAATTTTGAGTATTGATGAAGGTGTGAGGATTTTGAGAGAATATGGTATTAAACCAGAGCAGCTTCCTTGGTTACGAGCCAGTGACCCTGCTGCAAAGGCTATTGGTGCTAAGCCGGGGGATATAGTTAGAATTGTTAGGAGAAGTCCAACCGGTGGTGAGGTAACTGTTTATAGATATGTGGTACCGGGGTAAGGTGTTATGAGTAGCATAGCAGTAGTTGGTGGCGAAAAAATACACTCATCTACAGGGCCTATACCATTAGCTCATCCAGAATCAAAACTGTTGAGATCTGATGATAGATGGGTTGTTATAGAAGCATTTATAAAGGAGAAGGGGATTACAAAGCATCACATAGAATCATTCAATACATTCATTAGTAGGACATTGAAAGAGATAATAATGGAGGAACCAGTTATAGAGACCTCTATCCCAGGGTTTAAGCTAATTATAAAAGGGTTTAGAGTTGGTGAACCACAGGTAAGAGAGGTTGATGGAAGTATAAATAGAAATATAACGCCTATGGAATGCAGGCACAGAGATCTTACATATGCTGTTCCTCTATACATAACTGTAGTAACTGTAGAGAACAATGTTGCAGGAAATTCTGTGGAAGTACCTGTGGGAGAAATTCCAATAATGATAAAATCTTCAATAGATCCTCTTCAGAAAATGAGTGAAGAAGAGCTCATAAAGATGGGGGAGGATCCTAAGGATCCAGGAGGCTACTTTATAATTGACGGTACTGAGAGAATTATTGTAGCTCAAGAAGACTTAGCTTCAAACAGGGTTCTGGTTGATTATGGTCAGGAAGGGCTCAACATAACACATACAGCAAAGGTAGTATCTTCTATAACAGGTTTTAGAGTGCCTACAATCTTAGATAGACACAAAGACGGCACTTTCCATGTATCGTTTCCCGCTGTTCCAGGGAAGATACCCTTCATAGTTATTATGCGTGCCCTGGGTTTAGAGGCGGATAGAGATATAGCACTTGCTGTTTCTCCAGACCCCGATATACAGACAGAGCTTTTTGCATCCTTTGTACAGGCAAGCGATATAGCAACAGTTGAAGATGCACTTGATTATATAGGGTCTAGGGTGGCTATAGGGCAGGCGAGAGAGAGTAGAATTGAGAGAGCGAAATACATATTAGATAACTACCTCCTTCCACACCTAGGTACCAAGCCTGAAGATAGGCTAAAGAAGGCGTTGTTTCTAGGTCAAATGGCTTGCAAGCTCATAGAGTTTGCTTTAGGCAGAAGACCTGCTGATGACAAAGATCACTATGCTAATAAGAGAATAAAACTTGCTGGAGATATGCTAGCCTTACTATTTAGAGTAGCTTTTAAGGCTTTTCTAAGGGACTTGAGGTACCAAGTTGAGAGAGCAAAGATTAAAGAACGAAGAGTAAACATAGCACTCTACGCTAGAGGTGACATTATAACTGAGAGAATAAGGCATGCCATGGCTACAGGTACATGGATTGGAGGTAGAACAGGTGTTAGTCAAATACTTGACAGAACAAATTGGTTATCCTCTCTAAGCCATATGAGAAGGGTGATATCTCCTCTAAGCAGAAGTCAGCCTCATTTCGAAGCGAGAGATCTACATGGTACACAATTTGGAAGGCTCTGCCCATTTGAAACCCCTGAAGGACCTAACTGTGGTCTTGTCAAGAACTTAGCACTTATGGCAACGATATCCGTAGGCGTATCTGAGGAGGAGGTTCTTAATTCACTATACTCATTAGGTCTAATGCCATTGATTGATGTCTACAATAAGCTTCGAAATGGCGAATTAGATTATGAGACCATGTCTAAGTGGAGTAAGGTATTCTTAAACGGTACCTTAGTAGGGTATCATTCAGATGGAGAAGCTCTTGTTAAAGAGCTGAGAAGATTAAGGAGGGTAGGTAAAATACATTACGAAGTCAATGTTGCACATTACAAGACACAGTACATAAATGAGGTTTATGTTAACTGTGACTCTGGCAGAATTTTACGCCCACTCTTCGTAGTAGAGCAAGGCAAGCTTAAGATAACAAAAGAACATATAGAAAGGCTAAGACGTGGTGAGCCTTTTGAGATGCTGTTGAGAGAGGGTGTTGTTGAGCTTTTAGATGCCGAAGAAGAGGAAAACGCATTAATCGCTGTAAATCCAGAGGAGATAACTCTAGAAACAACACATGTAGAGATATGGCCTCCAGCAATTATGGGCATTGCAGCCTCCACAATACCTTATGCAGAGCATAATCAGTCCCCAAGGAATGCATATCAATCAGCCATGGCTAAGCAAGCCCTAGGTTTTTACATGGCAAACTTCATTCTTAGGGTGGATACAAGATCTCATATATTGCATTACCCGCAAATTCCATTGGTTCAGACAAGGGCCTTATCAATTATAGGATACAACGATAGGCCATCTGGGCAAAACATGATCGTGGCTATAATGAGTTATAGTGGATATAACATGGAGGATGCCATAATAATGAATAAGTCATCTGTGGATAGAGGACTTGCAAGGTCTAACTTCTTCAGGCTTTACTCAACTGAAGAGCTAAAGTATCCTGGGGGTCAAGAAGATAGGATAGAGATTCCAGATACAAAGGTGCTTGGTTATAGAGGTAAGGAAGCATACTTGAAGCTAGACGAAGATGGTATGGCTAAGGTCGAGGTTATGGTTGGAGGTGGTGAGGCTTTGATAGGCAAGACCAGCCCACCTAGGTTTGTAGAGGAGTTTAAAGGTTATGGAATACTTGCGCAAAGAAGAAAGGACTCTTCGGTGACTGTAAGGCATGGTGAGGTTGGCTGGGTTGACACGGTGTTCATCTCTACGTCGTCTGAGGGGTACAGAGTAGTAAAGGTTAAGGTGAGAGATTTAAGGGTACCGGAGGTGGGGGATAAATTTGCTTCTAGACATGGTCAGAAGGGGGTTATAGGAGCTCTGATTCCGCAGTATGACATGCCCTATACTGTAGAGGGCATAACACCAGATGTGATAATAAACCCCCATGCATTGCCATCGAGAATGACACTAGGGCAGCTTATGGAGAGCTTAGCAGGTAAGGTAGCGGCTTTGAGAGGAAAGTTTGTGGATGGCACACCATTCTTTGAGGAAAATATAGAGGATTTAAAGAAGCAGCTATTGGTATTTGGATATCCATTGGATGGCACAGAGCCTATGTATGATGGGAGGACAGGTGAGCTTGTGGGGAATCCAATATTTATAGGCATAGTATACTATCAGAAGCTTCATCACATGGTTGCAGACAAGATTCATGCAAGGTCAAAGGGGCCGGTGCAGCTGCTGACGAGGCAGCCTACTGAGGGTAGGGCTAGGGAGGGTGGCTTGAGGTTTGGTGAAATGGAAAGAGACACGCTAATAGGTCATGGAGCCTCGGCTTTACTAAAAGAGAGAATGGTTGAAAGCTCTGACAAGACAATAATCTATGTGTGCGAACTCTGTGGCTTTATTGGTTGGTATAATAAGAAAAAAGAGGTCTATGAATGTCCAATTCATGGTGATAAAGGTGTGTTACACCCTGTAGCAGTACCATATGCATTTAAGTTACTAATCCAGGAGTTGATGAGTTTAGGCGTCAAACCAAGGCTTGTATTAACAGAAAGGCATAAGAGATATGCTTCGTAGGTGGGTATGTTATGGCAGAGGAGAAGATCGTCTCAGCAATAAAATTTGGAATATTGTCTCCAGATGAAATAAGGAAAATGTCAGCTGTTCAAGTGACATCACCAGAGACATACGATGAAGATGGTACCCCAAAATCATATTCTGTGATGGATCCAAGGCTAGGCGCTATAGAACCTGGTCAAGTGTGTCCTATATGTGGTAATACAATAAAGGGATGCCCAGGCCACTTTGGTCACATAGAGTTAGCACTTCCCGTAATAAATGTATTGTTTGTTAAGCATATTTATGAACTTCTTAAAGCAACATGCTCTAGGTGCAGTAGATTAAAGATTTCGCCTGAGGCTTTTGAGAGATATAGAAAATATTTGTTCAGGCTGAAGGAGAGGTATCCATACTTAGCTAAGCTATTTATGGAGTACATAAAGAGGCAGGCAATGAAGGTAACTGAGTGTCCGTACTGTGGCGCTAAGCAGCCAAAGATAAAGCTAGAAAAACCCACTACATTTTATGAGCAAGACCCTGAAACAGGAGATAGAATAAGACTAAACTCGAGAGATGTTAGAAAAAGGCTCGAAATGATACCAAATGAGGATCTAGAGCTCATAGGTTATGACCCCAGGGACTCGAGACCAGAATGGATGGTATTCACAGTCTTGCCTGTTCCTCCAACAGCTATAAGACCTTCAATACTAATAGAGACTGGCATAAGGTCTGAAGATGATATAACACATAAGCTTGTGGATATAGTTAGAACCAATGAGAGATTAAGGGAACATCTGTCTTCGGGAGCGCCAGAGATAATTATTGATGATATGTGGGAGCTTCTACAATATCATGTCACTACATATCTAGACAATGAAGTGCCAGGAATACCTCCAGCAAAGCACAGATCTGGAAGACCTTTAAAGACTTTGGCTCAGAGGTTGAGGGGTAAAGAGGGTAGGTTTAGAGGGAACTTATCAGGTAAACGAGTGGACTTCTCAGCTAGAACAGTTATAAGTCCAGATCCATATCTCAGTATTAACGAGGTTGGGGTTCCTACAGATATTGCAAAGATTTTAACTATACCAGAGAAGGTTACTGACTGGAACATTGATGAGCTGAGGAGGTATGTATTAAATGGGCCTTCAAAATGGCCTGGAGCTAATTATGTTGTTACACCTGATGGAAGAAGAATTGATTTGAGATATGTTAGGGATAGAAAGAGTGTTGCAGAATCCTTAGCACCTGGGTATGTAGTTGAACGACATTTGAAAGATGGGGATGTTGTGTTATTTAATAGGCAGCCCTCGCTTCACAGAATGTCCATGATGGGTCACGTTGTTAAGGTGCTTCCAGGCAGGACATTTAGGTTGCATCTGGCTGTATGTCCGCCATATAATGCTGACTTTGATGGAGATGAAATGAACTTGCATGTGCCTCAGACAGAAGATGCGAGGTCTGAAGCCAGGTTGTTGCTCAAGGTTCAGAGCCATATTCTCACACCAAGGTATGGCGGCATAATAATAGGGGCAATACAAGACTATATTAGTGGTGCATATTTCTTAACGATAAAATCTATGTTATTAGAAAGAGATGAAGTAATAAAGCTGCTGGCGGCAGCAGGTGTCGTAAAAGAGCCTCCCGAGCCAGCAATTCTATCACCTAAAAAGCTTTGGACAGGAAAGCAAATTGTTAGCATGTTCCTGCCTCAAGACTTTAACTATCATGGAAAAGCCAATATATCTTCAGGGCACTTAAAGTGTGATGATATTAATTGTTTCTGGGATTCTTATGTTGTTGTTAAGCAAGGTAAGTTGTTAATGGGTGTGCTGGATAAGAAATCTATTGGTGCAGAGCAACAGGATAGCTTGCTATACTGGCTTTCTAAGGAATATGGTGTTGAAGTAGGGGCGCTGTTTATGGACAAGCTTTTCAGGATGTTCCTCAGAGTACTCGAGCTTCGAGGATTCACATTGAAGCTTGATGATGTTGCAATAGATGAGGAAGGAAGGAGGCAGATAATACAGTTGCAGCAAGAGGCATTTGAAAAGGTGAGAAACCTTGTTGAACAGTATGTAAGAAGAGAGCTAGAGGTTGTGCCTGGCAGATCTCTGGAAGAAAGTCTTGAGATAAGGATTTTAGAGGTGCTAGCAGAGGCAAGGGATAAGGCGGGTGAAATTGCTGTAGCACGTCTGAATCCGTTTAACAATGCCTTTGTTATGGCTAGGACGGGTGCTAGAGGTAATGTTCTCAATTTGACGCAAATGGCGGCTACGCTAGGTCAGATGACTGTTCGTGGCGAGAGAATTTGGCGTGGTTATATGGGTAGAGCACTACCGCACTTTAAACAAAATGACCTTGGGGCTCTAGCTAGAGGTTTTGTTGTCAACAGTTTCTATACGGGGCTCTCTGTTACAGAGATGTTTATGCATGCGGCAGGAGGAAGAGAAGGTCTTGTAGATACTGCTGTCAGAACCTCACAAAGTGGTTACATGCAGCGCAGGCTTGTTAATGCATTGATCGATCTTTACGTGGACTATGATTATACTGTGAGGGATTCTGAAGGCTCCATAATACAATTCATCTATGGTGAGGATAAAGCGGATCCTATAAAAGCACCACATGGAAGAATAGTGAATATTGAAAGGGTTGTTGAAAAGGTTCTGGGGTCATCTAAATGACGAGCTCGTCATCCTATGTTGATACAAGGATTCTTGGAAGTGTCATTGAAAGTAGGCTTGCAGAGAGGCTTCCGAGGACTGTAATTGAAGAATTGAAGACAATTTTAATGAGATATCAGCTAACAGAGGAGCAACTTGAGAAACTAATTAGCGAAGTAGAAAAAGAGCTTGAGAAAAACTCTGTTGATCCTGGAGAGCCTGTTGGCATGGTTGCAGCCCAAAGTATTGGGGAACCTAGTACGCAAATGACCTTAAGAACATTTCACTATGCAGGTGTGAGAGAACTTAATGTTACGCTAGGTTTGCCTAGGTTGATAGAGCTTGTAGATGCAAAGAAGACTCCATCCACACCGCTAACATATATTTATTTGAGGCCTGAATATAAAAACAATAGGGAAAAAGCTATTGAGGTTGCACGAAAAATAGAATTGACGAAGGTAATTAATGTAACGCTACGAATAGATGTCAATTTCTTGAGTAATGCCATAGTTATAATACTTGATAGAGATATGCTTGAAGACAAAGGGGTATCAGTAGATGAAGTGGTGAAGGTTTTGCAAAAAGCTGTAAAAAAAGCAAAGGTTATGCAAAGTAGTGAAAATCCTTATGAAATTATAGTGCAGTTTGAAGAGGCTTTAGATCCAACTAAAGTTGAAAGACTTAGGGAGAAAATATTGCAAACTAGGATTAAGGGTGTTAAGGGCATAAACAAGGTTATAATTCAGAGAAGAGAGGATGAATATGTGCTTGTATGTGAAGGCAGTAACCTAGCCGAACTGATGCAATTAGAGGAGGTAGATTATAGAAGGATTAGGACAAACAACATTAAGGAGGTAGAGTCTGTGCTTGGTATAGAGGCAGCAAGAACATTGTTAGTGGAGGAGATAATGAATGTGCTCGAGGAGCAGGGGCTTGATGTAGACATAAGGCACATTATGCTGGTAGCAGACATGATGACAAGGACAGGTGTTGTTAAAGCAATTGGAAGGCACGGTGTTATGGCATCTAAGGATAGCCCCTTAGCAAAGGCAGCTTTTGAAATAACTGTTAAAAATCTCATTGATGCGGCTGCTAAAGGAGAAGTCGATAAACTTTTAGGTGTTACAGAAAGTGTTATTGTAGGTAACTACATTCCTATAGGTACAGCAAAAGTTGGCATTATTTTTAACCCACATATAAAGAAATGAAGGTGAATAAGAACGTCGTCACGAGAATCTATAGACAATATAATAAGGCATATAACTAGGACAGGGAAAGTGATTATAGGATTTAACCAAACATTGAAATACGTTAAATTAGGAAAGCTGAGGTATATCGTGACAACTTCTAACGCACCTGAGTCAATGAAGAGCGATATATTGTACTATGCAAGGCTTTCAGGAGTACCAGTACTGGAATACCCAGGTACAAACAGAGATCTGGGGGCTCTCTTAGGTAAACCATATTCAATAGCTTTTTTAGGTATAATAGATTTGGGGCAAGTTTCAGAGGATATGTTAAAAACATTTTTAAAAATGTAGTAGGTGGTCTTTGGAGTGGCTTCAAAGGTAAGTGATGTAAAACCACAGTTCAATGTAAAGCTAACTATGGAGGAAATGAAGTATGTAACAATATTTCAGGATGTTACAGGAGTCACACCTAAAGACTGTATTGTGAGCGATGAACTGAATTCCATAATATTTGTAGTAGATAACGACAAGGTGGGTTTAGCTGTTGGAAAAAGAGGGTATAATGTGAAGTATTTGGCAAAACTGTTTGGAAGAAATATTGATGTTGTTGGCTGGGCTGAGAACCTAGAGGAATTTGTTAAAAATGTATTTACTCCAGCAAGAGTGTATAGGGTACAGCTCATGGAGTCATCTAACAGAAGAACACTATATGTGTATGTGGATCCAAAGGATAAGGGAATGGCTATCGGGAAGAATGGAAGAAACGTTGCGAAGGCTAAGGTATTGATGAAGAGGTACTATGACATCGATGGTGTTGTAATATATTAGAGTGCAATGTATTTAACAAACTTTATAAGCTGTAGGGCTAAAAGCCTAGTGTATGTTGTGTAGCTAGGGAGGGAACTTGCCTGGGAAAAAAGCTCCATATGGTCTATATGCAGCTAGAAAACTGAAGATAAAGAGATTGAAGTTTAGATGGTCGCAGAGAGATTTTAGAATCCGTATACTACAACTAAAGAAGAAGTATGAGCCTCTTGAAGGTGCTCCAATGGCTAGGGGTATAGTTCTCGAAAAGGTTGGTGTAGAAGCTAGGCAACCCAATGCCGCTGTGAGAAAGTGCGTTCGTGTTCAACTAGTTAAAAATGGCAAGGTTGTGACAGCATTTGTTCCTTATGATGGTGGGCTGAACTTCATTGAAGAGCATGACGAAGTTTTGGTAGCTGGAATAGGTGGTTCAAGGGGTAAGTCAATGGGTGACTTACCTGGTGTGAAGTACAAGGTCATTGCTGTTAATGGTGTTTCATTAACAGAGCTTCTCAAAGGTAAGAAGCAGAAGCCTTTGAGGTGAAATAGTGAATGGGTGCAGAGTCTCAATCAAAGCTATCCAGCATGGTTGTAGACATAGACACCCTGAAACTTTTTGGTAAGTGGAGCTATAGGGATGTGATAGTTCTGGATCCAAGCCTAAAGAAATACATTTCCTTAAAACCTGTTATAGTACCTCATACAGCTGGTAGACATGCTCATAGGAGATTTGGCAAAGCTGAGGCTCCAATAATTGAAAGGCTAATAAATAGGCTTATGAGGAAGATGAAGAATACAGGTAAGAAGCACCTAGCATACAACATAGTTAAAATGGCATTTGAATTGATTTATACAAAAACAAATGAAAATCCTCTTCAAGTGTTTGTAAGAGCAATTGAGAATGCTGCGCCTCGTGAAGAAACTACGAGAATAATGTATGGAGGTATAATATACCATGTAGCAGTAGATATATCGCCAATGAGAAGAGCAGACCTAGCTATAAGGCATCTCACAGAAGGAGCTTTCCAATGTTCGTTTAGATCGGTAAAGCCTATAGAGGAATGCCTAGCTGACGAGATTATTGCTGCGGCTGCAAATGATGCGAAGAGCTATGCTATACAGAGAAAGGAGGAAATAGAGAGAATAGCTCTGAGCTCTAGGTAAACACTCAATTTTTCTGTGTGCTTAGTGTGTAGCAATACACTTATAAGTTCTAACTAAAAAGTACTTATCAGTGTATATGTGAAAAGCAGGTAGTGGGAGTTAGATATGAGTGCAAAGCCACATCTAAACATTGTAATAATAGGGCATGTAGATCATGGTAAAAGTACATTAGTAGGTAGGCTACTTGTGGAAACGGGAGCCGTGGATGAGAAGACATGGAAGGAAACTGTAGAAGCAGCTATAAAGGCTGGTAAAGAGAGTGAAAAGTATGCATGGTTAATGGATAGGTTGAAGGAGGAGAGGGAGAGAGGATTAACAATATCTCTGGCTTATAGAAAATTCGAGACAAAGAACTACTACTACACCATAATCGATGCACCAGGTCACAGAGACTTTGTAAAGAACATGATTACTGGGGCTAGCCAAGCAGACGTGGCTTTACTTGTTGTATCAGCTAAAAAAGGTGAGCTCGAAGCTGGTATGAGCCCCGAGGGACAGACTAGAGAGCATATATTACTGGCTAGAACCATGGGTATAGATCAAATAATTATTGCTATAACTAAGATGGATATCACAGAGCCTCCATATTCTGAGAAGAGGTTTACTGAAATAGTAGAGCTCTTGGCAAAGTTCCTAAGACCCATAGGTTACAAGCTGGAGAATGTTACGTTTGTTCCCGTGTCTGGTTGGATAGGGGATAACATAATAAAGCCTAGTAATAACATGCCTTGGTGGAACGATCAGAAGATTGCTGAACTTAAGAAAAAGTATGGTACTAATGGTGCTAGAACACTATTAGAAGCTTTGGATTCTGTGAAAGAACCTCCAAAGCCTATTGAAAAGCCTCTGAGGATACCCATATCAGAGGTATTTGTGATATCTGGTGTTGGCACTGTACCTGTTGGTAGAGTTGAGACAGGTGTGCTTAAGGTAGGGGATACCGTAGTCTTTATGCCGCCTAATGTCTCTGGAGAGGTTAGAACCATAGAGATGCATCATCAAAGAATAGAGAAAGCTGTGCCTGGAGACAACATAGGTTTTAACGTAAGAGGCATTTCGAAAGAACAGGTTAAGAGAGGAGATGTAGCGGGGCATCCTACTAATCCACCTACAGTAATAGATGAGTTTATAGCTAGAGTGATGATTGTATGGCACCCCACAGCAATAGCACCTGGCTACACACCGGTTATACATGCACATACAGCTAGCGTGCCATGCAGAATAGTGGAGATTGTAGCAAAGTTAGATCCAAGAACAGGTCAAGTAGTTGAGAAGAATCCACCATTTATAAAGCAGGGAGACATAGCAATAGTTAGATTCAAACCATTAAAGCCTATGGTCATAGAGAAATACAGCGACTTTCCGCAACTTGGAAGGTTTGCAATGAGAGATATGGGCAAGACAGTGGGAATAGGTACTGTTAATGAGATAAAAGTAGCGGCAAAATCGTAGCATCTTAGGAGAAACAAAATGTCATCAGTAGTGAGGATAAGGCTTTGGAGCACAGATCCGAATAATCTGAACTATGTTGTATCGCAGATAATGGATATTGCAAAAAAAGCTGGTGTAAGAATAAAGGGACCTATACCATTACCAGTAAAGAGATTAGCAATACCTGTGCCAAGGCTACCCCATGGCGAAGGTAGCAAGGTATGGGATAGATGGGAGCTCAGAATACACAAGAGGCTAATAGATGTAGAAGCAAACGAGCATGTAATAAGGCAGATAATGAGGGTAAGAGTACCTGAAAACGTATATATAGAAATTGAAATAAAAAGAAGATAGTTTTTAAATCCTTAAAAGCAATACAAGTTTTCTGAAAAGCGCCGGGGTGCCCGAGCGGTCTAAGGGGCCGGCCTGGAGAGCCGGTGGGGTTTTGCCCCGCGCGGGTTCAAATCCCGCCCCCGGCGCCACTACACCTTTGTGAAGTTTTAATTGCTTTGTTTGTGTAGAAGTTTTCTTTTTAGACCCTAACAAAGATTATAAACAATAGTGTCCACAATGCCTAAAGTTGCTGTGATTATGGGTAGCAAAAGTGATTGGGAATATATGAAGGAAGCCGTAGAACTTTTAAAGCAATTTGGCATCGATGTTGAGGCAAGGGTCATTTCAGCACATAGAACACCTGAGTTCATGGTTGAATACGCTAAGAGTGCAAGTGAAAAAGGTTTTGAGGTAATTATAGCTGGTGCTGGTGGGGCCGCTCACTTACCCGGTATGGTAGCCTCCTTAACTCACTTACCCGTTATAGGTGTTCCCATACCATCTAAGCATCTCAATGGATTAGATTCGCTACTTTCAATGGTTCAAACACCTTATGGAATACCTGTAGCCACAGTAGCCATAGGTAATGCTAAGAATGCTGCCTTGCTAGCGCTAAGGATTCTCAGCATAAAGTACCCTGAAATTGCTGAAAAGGTTAAGAAGTTTATGGAGAATATGAAGAGCGAGGTCCTATCTACAAGACTTGAATAAAGTGCTTCAAAACTACCCAGGGATCCCATGTATTGAGTTTCTTGGGAGAGATCCTTCTAATCCTTCTACCCATCATCGATACACTGGTTAAACTGACCTCCTCCCCGCCCTGAAGTACGGGGGTTCCCTTTGAGCAGCTCACACGTTCCCCTCATCTATTTGGGGCTACATCTGTCATCTGAGGGGCATTCAGGGGGTCAGAGATCCCCATATCTCTATGTGGTTGCCAACCCCGCATCCATGTGCTTAGGGGCAATCAAAGCAACTAAAACAAGAAACACGCCTTATAAACCTCTCTATCCATCCCCACCTTAAAAAGCGAGGCTTTCAGTTGTAA
>JAPWTX010000003.1 GCA_028275825.1 Ignisphaera sp.
TATCTCTATGTGGTTGCCAACCCCGCATCCATGTGCTTAGGGGCAATCAAAGCAACTAAAACAAGAAACACGCCTTATAAACCTCTCTATCCATCCCCACCTTAAAAAGCGAGGCTTTCAGTTGTAACCGTTTTCAAAGCTTATAAATTTTAGCAATATAAATCCATGTAAAGCATAAACTTATATGAAGCTCGAAAAGCAACCAATGGCTGGGTGCTAATGTTAGAGAGATAGATGGGGTCTCTTTGAACTTAGCATTATAGAGAAGCCAAGCTTGCATTCGAAGGTGTTGTTCTCTATGGAATGAGAAAGAGGTTGTGGGTCTCTTTAAATTTTATAATGTGTAACACTCTTGCTTTTGTAGTGAAGAGGAAGCTAGTTTTTAGTTGAGGTAAACTTATATATTCGCATCTCAATGTCTTGTAAAGAATGAGGTAAACTTTAAGGTACAAAGCATGATTATTCATTGTCTAGGTAGGTGATGAGGCTATGGCTACTGCGCTTAGAGTAGAGAACTTGAAAGTATATTACTTTACTACTCGAGGTGTTGTTAAAGCTGTTGATGGAGTTTCATTTGTTGTTGATGAGGGTGATGTTTTGGGTGTTGCAGGGGAATCAGGTTCGGGAAAATCTACACTAGGATATGCAATACTGGGACTCGTTCCACCACCAGGTAGAATCGTTGGTGGCAGGGTAATTCTCGATGACATCGAATTGACTGCACTTTCTGAGGATGAACTTAGAAAGATTAGGTGGAGTAAGGTTAGCATGGTGTTTCAAGGAGCGCTCAACATATTGAACCCAGTTATGAGAATAGGGGATCAAATGGCTGAGATTCTCATTCATCACAAGGGTATTTCTAAGGAAGAAGCTCTTAAAGTGGTTAGAGAGCATTTGAGGATGGTTGGGTTGCCACTGGATGTGGTTAAGAGATATCCGCATGAATTAAGTGGGGGTATGAAGCAGAGGGTTGTCATAGCAATGGCACTTTTGCTCAAGCCAAGGCTTGTCATAGCTGATGAGCCTACAACTGCACTTGATGTTGTCATACAAGCGCAGATTATGAATCTCTTGAAGCAGTTGAAGGAAGAGGAAAAACTCTCAATGATATTCATAACTCACGACTTGAGCCTAATAGCAGAAATCGCAAATAAAATTGCAATAATGTATGCAGGTAAAATAGTTGAGCTAGGCTCTTCAGAAGATGTATATGCAAAACCCTTACACCCATACACTCAATCACTTCTGAACAGCATACCGTCAATAAAACAGAGAAAGAGGCTGTCATGGATACCTGGAGCACCCCCAGATTTGAGAGACCCACCCCCTGGCTGTAGGTTTCATCCGAGATGTCCTTTTGCTATGGATGTGTGTAGGAGGGAAGAACCACCCTTTATAGAGATTGAGAAGGGTCATTACACATCCTGTTGGCTATACCTCAAGAAGTGAATCTATGTTTTGTAAAAGCGTAGACCAAAAAAACGTTGCCCGTTACTAAGAGCACTAAGCTCGCTATAGAGGCGTACCAAAATGGTGATATAGATGCAGTTAAGCGAAGCTCAAAGAGAGTGTCACAATCATCACCACCTTTCATCACATTGAAAAAAGCTATGAATTTACTGGATGGCAGAACCATGCAAGTGCTATTACTTAAAACACCACTGAAGCTGTAGTTCATATCGGGCATAGCTATAGAGTAATAGAGAAGACAACGGTATACATTGATACATAGAGACACATTCTCCACCCGGGTATATTCCTCCTTACTAAAGTTCCTTAGAGTTAGGAAGTATGTTGTATTTCTATACAACACAATATGCTTTTCAGAATCTATGTAAAATTCGGTGGTGTACATACTAAGCATTGCTAGTAAGAATGCGAGAAGAAGTGCAACACAAGCAATCATTATTATAATATTTTTAAACGCCATAGTTTAGTACCAAACTTTTTGTAAATCATCATATAAATTTATAAAGTTTTGCACATTCTCACTATTATGAGGTTGTGAAAAATGGGTATTAGAAGATCTATCCTCTATGCCATCCTATTACTAGCAATGATTACATTATCAGTATTACCCATATACTTGGTGGCTCAAGAGCAAAAAGGAGGGGCTTCAAATAGCATTACATTTATCAGCGTTTCTCTGGATAGAGTTGGTGAAGCTTTTAGAGCAGGGTCAATAGATGCGTATATATATGGTTTAAGACCATCACAACTTGATCAATTTCAAGGAATATCCAATATAAGATTCATTTCAGCACCTGGAGGACTAGTATCACTAGTACTAAACCCAGCACCAGTAAAAACAGTTAATCTTACTGGCGACTGGACTAAGAAGAGTCTAGATGACATTGCGAAGGCTATTGGCTATCCTAAAGCTGTGATATCTCAGGTTTACTATGATAAAGACAAGGGTGTGACATACGTAGACCTAGCAGCAGATGGTAGCAATATCAATCCATTCGCATTAAAAGATGTTAGATATGCAATGAATTACATAATTGACAGAGACTTCATAGTTAGGAACATCTATAGAGGTTATGGAGCTCCTATGGTTACATTTCTATCTAACTATGACCCTACATACATGCTCATATCAGATCTTGTAGCAACATTTGGAATAACATATAACCCTGGCTATGCAAGATCACTTATAGAGAAAGCATTGACAGCAGCGGGAGCTACTTTAGTAAGTGGGAAGTGGTACTATGCAGGCAAACCAATACAAATAATCTTCATTATAAGAACAGAAGATGAAAGGAGAGATATAGGAGACCTGGTAGCAACAGAACTTGAGAACCTGGGATTTGTCGTAAATAAGCAATACCTAACTTTCGCACAAGCTCTTGAAATAGTTTACGATACCGATCCAAAGGAGCTTCAATGGCATATCTACACAGAAGGCTGGGGTAAAGGAGCTCTAGAAAAGTATGACTCTGCTACACCAGCTCAGATGTGCGCACCTTGGTATGGTTACATGCCTGGATGGCAAACAGAAGGTTGGTGGTGGTACAGAAATGACACACTTGATGAACTAACGCAGAAACTCTACTTTGGGACATTCACGAGTTTCGAAGACTATAAGCAGACATATAGAAACGTTACTGCAATGTGTATGCAGGAATCCGTGAGGATATGGGTTGCTACTAGAATGGATATACATGTTGTGAGAGCTGATGCACAAGGAATAACAGAGGATCTTTCAGTGGGCCTGAGATCGCCATTCAACTTAAAAGCCCTTTACATACCTGGCAAACCTGATATTACAATAGGTCATCTATGGGTTTACACATCTAGAACTATATGGAATATATATGGAGGCTTCACAGATGTTTATAGTGTCGATATTGAGAGAGCGACTTACGATCCATTAACATGGAGAGATCCATTCAATGGAGAACCCATACCAATAAGGGTAAAATATAGCGTAACCACAGCAGGCCCTAACGGTACATTATCTGTCCCATCAGATGCCATCATATGGGACGCCTCTCAAGGAAAGTGGGTTAACGTAGCACCTGGAACAACAGCTAAATCTGTTGTGAAGTACGATATGTCCATGTTTATAGGTGCTAAATGGCATGATGGAGTAAACATAACCTGGGGCGATATACTTGCTGCATGGGCGCTTTGGTTCGATTTGGTATATAACAATAGTAAGGCGAGTTTCGAGACACCTATTTCAGGTCCCAACAAGCCATTCTTTGACACTATAAAGGGGCTAAGAATAGTGCCAGAGAACAACACACTTGAAGTATATGTTGATTACTGGCACTTTGATCCTAACTACATAGCGGATTACGCAGCTCTAACACCAATAAACCCTGCAGAATCTCTTGTACTGCAAAACATTGTAGTATTTGACATGCACAAATATGCATTTACAACAGATACTGGAAGGGCAAAGAAGTTGCCAACGTTGAACCTCGTGCTAAAGAACCATGCTAGTGACTTAGCATCGCTAGCTCAACAACTGTTAGCAGGAAGTGTGTTTCCATCAAAATACTTTGCAACACCCCAGGGCACATACATGAGCTTAAGTGAGTGGAAAGCAAGGTTGCAAGCATTTATAAACTGGGTTAATCAACATGGTCATGCATGGATATCTCAAGGCCCATACTATCTAGATACATTTGATGATCAGGCACAAAAAGCTGTAATAAAGGCTTTCAGAGACCCTTCATATCCATTCAATCCTAGCTATTGGGTGAAGGGAAGCGCATCTCCACCAATGCTTACAGTACCAGCCACACCAACAATAGTAGTAAGTAATGCCACATCGTTCATAGTAAACATCGTCCCACCAACAATAACCGCTGGAGGTAGAACAACTGTAGCCTCAGGAAACATATACGTGCAGTACATCATAAAGGATGTTCAGACTGGTACAGTGCTTGATGTGGGTCAAGCACGGCTGCTTACAAGTGGTGCCACAATGCTTACATATCAAATCACCATACCCAGCGATATAACGAAGCGCATGGCGCCATATAATTACTATCAAATACTCATTTACGCGTTTAGCGAAGCTGTAGCGGTACCTGCGTTTACATCGATAACACTTCAAGCTCAACCAAGTATCAGCCAGATGATAGCAGGCATTGTAACAGGGCAGGTAGCACCCGTGCAACAACAAGTTTCAGACATTTTGAAGCGGATGCAGCAAATGGAATTAGAACTATCGAATACTTCACGTCAATTTACATTGTTAGGGCAACAGCTAGGGCAGCAATTAACTGGGTCGCTACAGCAAGTAGTTACACTGTTACAACAACAAGCCTCAGCAACGTCAGATGTTGCAAAGCTTATTGGATCAGTAGGGCAACAATTAAATACACTTGCAATAAATATGAGTGCCATACAGAGTACGATGCAGAGAAGTGTAAGTGACCTTTCTAATGCTGTTAATAAGGTCTCGGGTGACGTGATTGGAGTTAGTACTAGTGTTAGTGATTTAAAGAGTTCCATAACGGAGTTAAATAATAGTGTGGCAATGTTAAACAATTATATATTGGCGCTGACAGCACTTGTTGTAGTGTTGATAATCTTGAATATTGTGTTATTAATTAGGGTTTTGAAGAAATAAGTTGTTCCAACATTTTTAAATCAAAATTCGATTTTTTAATAGTAAACCACTTTATTTTAATTAAAGCTTATATTAAGCTAAGCAAAAGCTTGTATTATTGGTATATCTAAACAGTAAGTGTTGTAGAGAATTTCAAAGGGTTGTGAAGCCATGAGCATAGGGATAATTATTATGCGAAGAGCGGTGTTTTTAGCTTTGGCTCTGATAATTGCGGTGTTTCTAACGGGGTTCATAATAGGGGCTACCGGATATGTTGATAATGTTGTTAAAGCCATTATTAATGAGGAGGTGAGGGCCTATAGACAAGCTCTTTCTAAAATGCCTAATGTTAATCAGTCTTATGTGGATAAGTTGACTAGGAGTTATCAACAAATGCTCGTAAGGACTTATGGGCTTGACAAACCATGGATATACAGAATAATACCCTTGGTTTATTCAACTTTAATATTCAAATTTGGTGATGTGCAGCAGACTAGTGTAGCTGAGGTTGCGGGTTTTCAGCTTCCTGCAAAAGCAAGTGACGTGATTTTAGCTTGTTTACCTAGAACGATTGTTATGATAACGGTTGCAGAGCTCATAACAATTGTATTAGCGTTGTTAATAGCACCTCGAATTACATTTAAAATAGGTTCGCTAGCTGATAGAATAGCAGTAATCTATGCTGCATTAACAAATGCTATACCTGTTTGGTGGCTTGCACTAGTAATGATATTCATTTTTAGTTATAGGCTGGGGGTTGCACCTCAGCAGTTCAGAGGTGTTATCAAGGTGCTTAGCACCATGTCCTCAGCATTCATGGCGGGAAATGCTGTATCTTTCTTTTCTAGCTTTGGAAATTTGTTATCCTATGTATGGCTTCCAATCTTGACCATAGTAATTACACTTCTTGGCCCATGGATATATAGTACGAGAGCAATGCTCTTAAGAATAGTGAGAGAGGATTTTGTTTTAGCAGCAGTGGCTAGAGGCTTGCCACAGAAAGTTGTGCTTAGGAAATATATTTTGAGACCAGCTCTATCGCCTATAATGACCTCAGTTCTGCTTGGATTAGCTGGCACACTAGGCGGTTACATAATAACTGAGTCTGTCTTTGACTGGCCTGGAATGGGCACATTGTATTACCAAGCTATTGCTAGTGGAGATCCTGCAACAATACTTGGCCTTACATACATCTTAACGCTTGTATATGTTGTGGCAAGATTCATTTTAGAGGTGCTTTATGTAGCTTTAGACCCGAGGGTAAGGCTATGATGGATAGGTTCAAAGCATTTTTGTATGCTATTAAAAGTGAGGTATGGAGTCAATCAAGCGGCAAAGCTGCGCTTACTCTACTTTCGTTCCTCATAATTTTGAGTATTGTGTCTGCTATAATGCTTCCACCAAATTTTGTTTCTGTGTGGAACGATCCAAAGCCTTGGGGGATAAAGCCTAAGGATGCCCCTCCACAGTGGGCGGCGTTTTTTGGCTATTCCTGTGCACCACATTACGAAGCAGATTTAAGAGGCTTTAGATATGTACTGGGTATTAGTGGAAACGAGGTTTCACTCAAATATACATTAACCTATAACTTGAATAGCAAAAGCTTTCCACAAGGTATAGCCATAAAAATAGATGGGCTTTCATTGGTAGGAGTACAGAGTTTTAGAATAGTATTGAATATCACTAGACCTGATGGGGTCACCGTCCCAGCGGTATTAACATATCTAACTACAGCAACGAATGGTAGTATAGCTATCACAAGTATTGTTCTAAACCCGGATACTATGAAGCTAGCTGGAACACTTATAACTCTATACCCACAGCTATTGTCTGTAGTAAACTTAAATGATATTGCAATGAATTATCCCACATACTTGTTTGGGACACTCACTAACACTTCAAGGATTTCTCCTTTAAATGGATTGTATAGGTTAGAGCTTTTGGTTATCATAGCAGTTCCGCGTATTGCAACAGCGGCTGATGTAAATAATATTGTCAATGCTTTTAGGGATTCTCAAGACTTCAGAGTTGCTGTTATAGGTACGTGTTATGGTGTATTAGGCACTGATTATAGAGGTAGAGACATAGGACTAGCATTATTCTTTGGGCTTCCCATAGCATTGCTAATAGGTATTGGAACAGCTGTTCTAACAACCTTAATAGGATTGTTTGCAGGTCTTGTAAGTGGGTACTATGGCGGTGCAATTGATGAGTCTATTCAGAGGTTTATAGATGTGTTAGGAAGTATACCTCTACTACCAATACTGATACTAATTGCTGTAGCTGTTCAGCAAGCCTATGGCGCAAATCCCTATAAACCCATTATAATGTTGCTAGTGATATTGGGTACTCTGGTTGTATTTGGTTGGGGTGGTTTAGCTATAGTGGTGAGATCAATGACTCTGAGCATAAAATCTGAGGCATATATAGAAGCGGCTAAAGTTGCTGGCGCATCTAATTGGTGGATTATGGTCAAGCACATAATCCCTCAGCTATTACCCTATATAGCTGCTCAAATGGTTTACTCAGCACCATCAGCAATTTTAACTGAAGCAGGTCTCTCCATTCTGGGGATTCAACACGGGCTTCCAACATGGGGTGGTATTTTGGCTGATGCAAGAATCTATGGTAATGTGAGTTACTGGTGGTGGATATTCCCACCAGGCATAGCTATATCTGTAACCTCTCTTACATTTGTTTTGCTAGGGCTCTCTCTTGAAAGAGCTGTAGAGCCAAGGCTCAGAAGGGTGTAGAACCATGGCAGATGAAAACATACTAGTTGTAGAAAACCTTAAGAAATACTATGAGCTAAGAGGCTCCTTTTTACAAGTACTAGGACTAAAATCGCCAACATATCTCAAGGCTGTGGATGGAATAAGTTTTTCTGTGGCAAAAGGTGAAATATTTTGCTTGGTTGGCGAGTCTGGATGTGGTAAGACCACTACGGGCAAGATCATCGTAAGACTGCTTGAGCCAACCTCAGGAAGTGTGCTATATAAGCCCTCTGCTGAGGCAAGAAAAGTTTTGGAGTCCTATGGATATGTAGAGGAATATGTAGATATAGGTAAGAAATATCCGAAGGATGTGGATAAAGTGCTTAGAAGAGAAATTCAAATGATCTTCCAAGACCCCTACAGCTCGCTAAATCCAAGAATGAGGATTAGGGACATACTGGAAGAGCCTTTAATAATACATGGTATTGGCAAAGATCGTGCAGAAAGATTGGAAATCATTTCAAGAGCTTTAGAAGAGGTGAAAGTGACTCCACCACAGGAATTCATTGATAGATACCCCCATATGTTATCTGGTGGACAGAGGCAGAGAGTAGCAATAGCCAGAGCTTTAGTACTGAGACCAAATCTCATAGTAGCTGATGAACCTGTAAGTATGCTTGATGTGTCTATACGTGTTGAAATACTGCAGCTGATGCTCGATATAAGAAAGAGTAGGAATATTTCATACATATTTATAACGCATGACTTGGCTGTAGCAAGCTATATATGTGATAGAATAGCTGTTATGTACCTGGGCAAAATCGTGGAGAGCGGGGAAATTACAAAGGTAATTAATAACCCCGTGCATCCTTATACAAGAGCCTTGATAGAGGCTGTGCCAGAACCTAATCCCAGTAACAGATTGTCTCTGAGAAAGGTAGACATCATAGGTGAGATACCCTCAGCAGTAAATATACCCCCTGGCTGCAGGTTTCATCCGAGATGTCCTTTTGCTATGGATGTGTGTAGGAGGGAAGAACCACCCTTTATAGAGATTGAGAAGGGTCATTACACATCCTGTTGGCTATACCACAAGAAGTAATTGAACTTAATTTTCTTTATAGCTTAAAAGCCGCGTCAAACATAATACACTTAGCCAATTTCATTGGCATAATCGTCATGCTTACATAGTAGGTGAAGTAACTGAATGTCGCCAACCACCAGCTTCAGACATATTATTAGAATAGCTGAAACTGATATACCTGGCAATCTTGGGTTAGTATGGGGCCTGGCAAAGGTGAAAGGAATAGGTTATAATACAGCAGTTGCTATATGTAGAAAATTGGGTCTCAATCCAAATATGCCTATAGGGTACCTAAGTGACGATGAGATCACTCAGATTGAAGAAGTGGTTAAAAACCCTAAAAAATTCGGGCTTCCTTTATGGATTTTAAACAGAAGAAGCGATGTAGAGACGGGTGAAGACCTTCACCTAGTATCCTCAGAACTGATATACTATGCCAGGCGGGATATAGAGAGAGAGGTTAAGATAAGGAGCTGGAGAGGTGTAAGGCACTCTCTAGGCTATAAGGTCAGGGGTCAAAAAACTCATACAACTGGGCGTGTTGGACCTGTTGTAGGTGTGCAGAAGAAGAAGGCAGCTCAACCTCAGCAACAACAGCAAAAGTAGATTTTGGTGAAATCTATGGGCGATCCAAAGAAGTCTAGAAGAAAGTGGGAATCACCTGGACATCCGTGGATAAAGTCAAGGCTTCAAATGGAAATGGAACTTATGGGGAAATATGGGCTGAGAAATAAGAGGGAGTTGTGGATAGCAGAAACAATGCTTAGAAGAATAAAGCACCTCGTCAGGTCTTTACTAGCGTTACCTGAAGAGGAAAGAGAGAAGAGATTGCAAAGCCTTGCCTCAAGACTCTATAACATGGGGATTCTTCAAATACCAAATGCAACGATATCTGATATACTGAATCTAAACATTGAGGCTATTTTGGAGAGGAGACTACAAACAATTACCTGGAAAAAAGGTCTTGCAAAAACACTTCATCAGGCAAGACAAATGATAGTGCATGGTCATATATCTATAAGGGGTAGGAGGGTTACATCGCCAGGTCATCTGGTTTCAAGAGATGAAGAGAATTATGTGAGTCTTTACCCCACTTCCTCATATGCAAAATCTGTGACAACTTCTACAAGCTAATGCATGGTGATGTGATGTGTCGTTTAGCAGTAGAGAATTGAAGTGGGGCATCGCACATATATACTCCTCTTTCAATAATACTATTATACATGTAACTGATATAAGTGGGGCTGAAACAGTAGCCAGGGGTTCTGGAGGTATGGTTGTGAGAGCAGATAGGGAGAAGCCAAGTCCGTATGCAGCAATGATGGTTGCATATAGAGTTGCACAAGAAGCTATGGAGAAGGGGGTTACAGCTATTCACATAAGAGTGAGAGCACCAGGAGGCCACGGTCCCAAGATACCTGGTCCAGGGGCTCAAGCTGCTATAAGGGCTTTAGCAAGGGCAGGATTTATTATTGGAAGAATAGAGGATATAACGCCAATACCTCACGATACTACGAGAAGGCCTGGTGGTAGGCGTGGTAGAAGGGTGTAGATATTGTCTGTAGAGGTTAGAGAGTGGAGCTCTGAAGCAATAGAGCTTTACTTAGAGGGATTTCCTTTATCATTGTTAAATGCTATTAGGCGTTATTCCATGGCTAAGGTGCCAACATATGCCATAGATGAGGTCACTATAGTAGTGAACACATCAGCTATGTTTGATGAAATGCTTTCTCATAGACTTGCAATGATTCCGCTCAGAAGTGAGGAAAGTATTAATAAGTTACTTTCTGTTGATGTGGCGCTATGCGAAAAATGTTCACTAGACTCTGAGGAGAAGCCATCAAAGGATGTTTGTGATAAATGTTTTATTAACATGTTTCTCGAAGCTGAGGCGCACGATGAGGAGGTTACAGTGTATTCAGATGAGATAAAATCTGAGGATCCTTATGTAAAGCCTGTTTATGGCAACATCCCCATCGTTATTTTAGCACCGGGGCAACAAATTTCTTTAGAGTTAAGAGCTAGAATTGGAAGAGGCTTGGAGCATGCTAAGTGGAGTCCTGCAACAGTTGCAATTACTAGAAATGTTGCTGAGATAAAGATAGATAAAGATCTTTGCAATCTTTGCGGTAAGTGTGTTGAGATTTGCCCTAAAAAGGTGCTTAACATAGATGGCGGAGTCATAAAGGTTGAGAGGGTAACAGATTGCATAGTATGTAAGCAATGTGTGGTTATTTGCCCAACTAAGGCAATAGATGTTGTTAATCTAGAAGATAAAAATATTTTAAGAGTGGAGTCTAGTGGTGCACTAGAACCTGAAACTATAATCAGGCTATCCTTAGAATTGTTGCGTAGGGATCTAGCATCTCTCCAAGACTTTATTGAAAAAGTGAAGAGGGGTGTTAAATCTTGAGAAGAACAGGGCCCACAAATTACATACTGAGAAGAACAATAAGAGAGTTGAGAAAAGCTGCAAGAATTAACAAGGCTAAGATATGGAGGTATGTAGCTGAATTACTTGAAGCACCTACACGAAAAAGGATTGCAGTAAATATCTATAAAATAGATAGGCTTACAAGAGAAGGTGATGTTGTTGTAGTTCCTGGGAAGGTTCTAGGCGTGGGTAAGCTGAGCCACAAAGTAACTGTTGCGGCAATAGCATTTTCCAAGCAGGCTATAGATAAAATAAGATCTGTTAATGGAAGGGCAATGCATGTTCTTGAACTTGTTAATGAAAATCCGCGTGGAAGTGAGGTGAAGGTAATTATATGAGCGTAATTGAGATAACTTCAAAAGAGATATTCACAAAGGTTTTGGCTGAGAAGCAAAATGAGATTGTGATAGATGCAAATTCTTTAATTTTAGGTAGATTAGCAAGCATGGTGGCAAAACTCTTATCGCTGGGTGTAAAGGTGTATGTGGTAAACGTTGAGGGAGCTGTTTTAACGGGGGATAGAAAAAGAGTCGTTGAAGGCTATAAGCTGTTATTTGAGGTAAGGACGCATAGAAATCCATATAGGCAATCTATTCACAGACCTCGCAATCCAATTACATTATTTAAGAGAACTGTGAGGAATATGTTGCCTAGAAATACTAACCAGCGTTTAAAGATGCTTAAAAATGTAAAGGCTTACATAGGTTTACCACTAGAATTCAAGGATAAAGCTATAGTAAAGGTCATAGATCTTTCTATAAATACCCGAAGAGCTACGGAATATATAACACTTGCTGAGCTTGCAAAAGCATTAGGTTGGAGCCCTAAGGTGTAATGGTGATGTCTCAGCAAGAAACTGAATTGAAGGTTTTAGGCGCCTATCCTCAGATAATAAGTGGCAGGAAGTATGTATTAAGTTATGGAAAGAGAAAGACAGCTGTTGCTAGAGCTGTTATAACGCAGGGGAAGGGACTATATAGAGTGAATGGCATTCCCGTAGAGCTCTGGCCAATAGAATTGGCGAGACTAAAGATGATGGAGCCTTTACTAATACTAAGTGAAGAGCTTCGAAATACCATAGATGTGAATGTAAGTGTTGAGGGAGGGGGTGTCATGGCACAAGCCTATGCTGTTAGAACAGCTGTTGCTAGAGGTATAGCGATGTTCTTTGAAAATCCTATAATAAAACAGTTGTTTAACGAATATGACAGAACAATTTTAGCTGGAGATCCAAGGCAAACAGAGCCTGAGAAGTGGATGAGATACAGTGCAAGAAGATTTAGGCAAAAGTCTTACAGGTGACGAAGTATGATAATTCCTGTGAGGTGCTTTACTTGCGGGTATCCTATTGGTGCCAAGTGGGAGGAGTTCAAGAATCGTGTAGAGAAAGGCGAGGATCCTGCAAAGGTTTTAGATGAATTAGGTATAAGGAGATATTGTTGCAGAAGGATGATGCTTTCACATATAGACTTGTTTAGGAATGTCATTAAGTATGGTAATGTGAAGTAGGTGATAGATGTGGAAGAGGAGCGCAAGGCGCTGGAACAACAACAACTAGAGTTGCTTGTTCCATTAGAGCTATATCTCCAAGCAGGTGTACATATAGGTACCCATACATGCACAAAACATATGGAGAAATTTGTATTCAGGGTAAGACCTGACGGTCTCTATATACTCGATGTTAAGAAGACTGACGAGAGACTTAGAGTAGCTGGAAAGTTTTTGAGTAGATTCGAGCCATCAAAGATAATGGTGATTTCAACAAGGCAGTATGGTAAACAACCTGTGTTGAAAATGGCTGAACTTACTGGTGCTAGACCTGTTGTAGGAAGGTTTACGCCAGGTACATTAACAAATCCAAAGCTTGAGATTTACTATGAACCTGAAGTTATAGTATTAACAGATCCGAGGATAGATTCGCAGCCTCTTGACGAAGCAATAATGGTAGGGATCCCTGTTGTGGCTTTTGTGAGTACAGATAACAAGCTTGAGGGAGTGGATCTAGCTATACCTGCCAACAACAAAGGTAGAAAGTCCCTAGCTTTGCTATACTGGGTTTTGTCTAGACAGGTATTGAGGGAGAGGGGGAGCATAGGTCCCAATGACAACTTGCCAGTAGGTCCTGAAGCATTTGAATCTACATCATAATAACATTAATGTGATTTGATGGAAAGAATAATAAAAAAGAGCGTTTTTATCCCTATCCCAATTATAGGTATACCAATAAAGAACCTTTACACACCTTATGCTATAATGCCTTCAAACATTGGTTGCGACTTGCATATAAAGATATCTGAAAAGAATTCAACAAAGGATGGGCAAATTAAAAAGGCAACTTATGGTAGTGAGGCTATTTTTGACTATGTAAATGAATTATTAAATGAATTAGGATATGGAACTATTGGTGGTAGTTTTTTAATAAAGTGCACTGAGGATCCGCCATTTATCGCAGTCCTTGCAATAACGTCTATGGAGATTCTTAAAAGCATTTTAAATATAAAGCATAGTGACTACACCCTTATGCTAGATGCCCTCACATTATTTGATGAGAAGAAACTGCATCTTGATCCAGGTTACACCAAGGCCTTAAGATGTGCATATATTTACAATACCATGTGTATTGCTAGAGGCTATGATGATCTAATTAAGTTAAGTAGCAGAAAACTGATGATTAAAAAGCTATCTGAAGTTGCATGTCCAGGGATATGTAGTGCTGTTGATAATCCATATGATACCAATACGCTTTCTCTTTTCTACAAACTTTCTACACACGTAATAGGTTTGCTGGCGCAAGCTGTTAGAGAGTTAGATGAGGAAAAGCTTCGTTCCTTACGAAGATTTCTAGATCTCTACATGGTGTTAGAAAGTAGCATTGTTAAGGAATATATAGGTAGTGAAGATCTGGCTTTAAGTTATGGTGTAAAGCCTGTGGTAGATTATAATAGCATTAAGTTTTATAAGGTTATAGCACTAGCGTAGGAGTTGGGTTTTGATGCACATCACGAATATTTTGAAGCTTGGGGGTTCTGTGATAACAGATAAAAAAGGACATTACTCAATAAGATATGCAGATGTGTATAGAATAGCGCAAGAAATTAGCCTAGCTTATAGCATGTGTAGCAAAAGGATGCTAATAGTACATGGCGGTGGTAGTTTTGGCCATCCCACGGTAGCTGAACATGGTGGAGTTGAAAACCCCATGGCAACTTCACAAGTTGTGTACTTTATGAGGGAACTTAATATGGTTATAGTAGATGCTTTGAATGCTTATGGAGTACCCGCAATTCCTATGGATACACATGCAATTTTTTATAGGGATTGCGAAAAATTTTTGCAGTTCTTTTACAAACCATTAGAGGAGGCAATTGAAAAGAGTATTGTACCCGTGCTTTATGGCGATGTAGTTTTTGGCTGTAAGGGTTCTGATGTGCTTTCAGGTGATGAAATTGTGTGGAGGCTTTCTACAGTTTTTAAGCCTTGTAGAATACTATTTGCATCAGATGTTGACGGTGTTTATGATAAGCATCCAAGCGAGGTTGGTGCGAAGCTTTTAGACGTTGTGAGTCTTCATAATATAGGGGTTATAGAATTTGGTTCTCAGGGTAGAACTGATGTAACAGGAGAGATGAAGGCGAAACTTCTCTATGGTCTTAGATATTGGCATGGAGACATCGCTGAAGTGCTGATATTCAATGGACTTAAAAAGGGGCGCATATATAATGCATTATGCGGAAAAGATGTTCATGGAACCAGGGTTATACTATGAGCACGGAAAACAGAAAGCAAGAACACATAGAGCTTGCATTAATGCAGCAGTTCCAAGGCCCTTTGACCACACTGCTTGAAGATGTCACCCTAATTCATAATGCGTTACCCAATGTGTCCTATGAGAAAATAGATACCTCTGTCACCTTCCTGGGCTTTAAATTAAGTGCTCCTGTGATCATTTCTGGGATGACTGGAGGAACAGGAAAAGCTTATGAATTGAACAAGAGATTAGCGCAAGTAGCTGAAGAATTTCGCATTGCTCTGGGAGTTGGGAGTCAAAGGGCGATGGTTGAGGATCCTTCTCTCATAAACACATATAGAGTTGTTAGAGATGTTGCCCCTAGCATCCCCATAATATCTAATATAGGTTTTGCGCAATTAAAGAAACTAAGTTTAGAGCAGATAGAGAATATTGTTACTAGCATTGAGGCTAACGCTCTAGCAGTACATCTAAATCCAGCACAAGAATTAGTACAGCCTGAGGGGGATAAGGATTTTGAAGACATAATTAACATAATAGAAATGCTTGAACACAGATTAAAGGTTCCCATAATAATAAAGGAGGTTGGTAATGGACTATCGAAGGAGGTTGTAGAGGCACTTTATGCAATAGGAATTAAAATATATGATACAGCTGGTGCTGGAGGTACAAATTGGGTAAAAATTGAGTTAATGAGAGCTGTAAAAAGTGGCAAGACATTAACACTCCATGGCGAACCTTTCATCGTATGGGGCATTCCCACAGCTATATCGATTTGTGAAGCTAGGGCGGTTTCAAATGAAATTATAGTGATCGGTAGTGGTGGTATTAGGACGGGGGTAGATATAGCGAAGGCTATAGCACTTGGCGCAGATCTTGTAGGTGTAGCACAGCCTCTTCTCAGAAGTATCATGATTGATAGTGGTAAGGAGTATATATCTTTATTGATAACCCAGCTAAAAATGGCCATGGCTCTTACTGGTGCTAGAAGTGTAGAAGAGTTGAAAAGCATACCTGTTGTCGTTCTGGGTAAGCTGGCTCAGTGGATATGTGCGAGAAAGTTAAGGCTTAGAAACATACATGCTTATATACACTGTTGCATCAATATATAGGGGATCCAATGTTGGATTTCATTGCCTATGCTGAGGAGATAGGTAAAAGAGTTGAAAAATTCATATATGATGTGATTAAGGGGGAACCCCAAAGAATTTACGAAGCTTCGCTTCACTATATAAAAGCAGGAGGCAAGAGACTTAGACCCCTTGTAGTTGTATTGGCAAGTAGGATTGCTGGTGGTGATGAAGAAATAGCAATACCTGGTGCAGCTGCTGTAGAAGTCTTGCACACATTCACGTTAGTGCATGACGATATTATAGACAAAGACGAGCTTAGAAGAGGGGTGCCAACTGTTCACAAATTATGGGGGGTTGACATGGCTATAATTGCAGGAGACATACTTTTTGCATATGCATATAAGTGCCTGCTCAAAGCCTTACAGTTAGGTGTACCAAGTGATAGAATAGCAAAATCTGTTGAAGCACTGACAGAAGCAGCTATAACTGTAGCAGAGGGTCAGGCTCTGGACATGATGCTTCCCGAAATGAAGGAATCAGGAATAGAGAACTATATAGACATGGTGTCCAAGAAAACAGCAGCGCTCTTTGCATATTCAGCAAAGATTGGAAGTATTTTAGCTAATGCTCCAGAAGAGCTTTCTTCAAACCTCTTTAACATAATGATGAATGCTGGCATAGCTTTTCAAATAAGAGACGATATACTGGGTCTAGTAGGGGATGAGAAGGTTTTAGGAAAACCTGTTTATAGTGATTTAAGAGAGGGGAAAATGACCATATTAGTAATATATGCTTTAAAGAATATCGATTCTGAGAAAAAGATCAAGCTTCTTAATACCCTGGGTAATAGAAAGGCAAGGATTGAAGAACTTAAGGAAGCAGCTAAAATAATACTTGAAAGCGGGGCTTTAGAGTATTCCGAATCACTGGCTGATATGTATGCAAATAAAGCCATAGAACTCCTCAATGAGCTTAAGTCAGCGGATATAGAAGCCTTTAACATGTTCAAAGAGCTCATAAAGTTTATGATCAAGAGGAGGTACTAAAATTCATTTCTTAGCTAAGCATAGTAGATGGGCGTTATGAAAACAGAGGGGGAGATTGCTGGGCGCTTTCCCATCGGATATATAGATGAAGAACATGTTTTTAATATTATAAGAGAAAGTAGCTTCAAAGAACTTGTGAATTTCAATTCTAGACTATGTATAGATCTAAACCGTATGTGCTTTATTGAGTCAAGTACTTGCAAAAATGGCAAAACTTTTGTAGAGGTGGTATATGAAAGAATACCAGAGTTAGCTATAGACATTGAGGAAGGTGTTTTCAAAATAGATGTAGCAGTGCACAATCCTATAACTAATCAGGTTCTTTATGTGCCTATGAAGACAAAGGCTTTTTTAGTAGAAGCTAGTGGTAGAAGTATTTATTCCTTGGTCAATGAAGGTGAAAATGTTAGTAGTGATAAAAAGCTATTTTATGTCGTTACAAATAAATCTGAAGTGAGAGTTATTAGGGCAGAGATCTCAGGAGTAGTTGTCTATGTTGGTGATGTTATAGGAAAATATGAGTCTGTGAATAAAATGCTTTGCATTATAGTGCGTGAGGAAGATGTCTACAGACTCCATAGATGCAGTTAAGCAGATTATTGAAAGAACAGCCTTAAAGTATGCTGTAGAGAATAGAATGAAATATGGTGAAGCTAAACAAGGCCCTGTTTTAAACAAGGTTCTAGGGGAATACAGGCAGTTTAAGTCAATGGCTAGAGATATTGCGAAAATAGTTGAAGAAACAATTAAATATGTTAACAGCTTAAGTGCATCTGAATTACAGGACTTAGCAGAAAAATTTGGGCTTTTAGAGCGTAAGGAGACCAAGAAAGAGGGAAGAGGACTACCTCCACTACCTAATGTAGAGCAATGGGGGGTCGTAATAACGAGATTTGCTCCTAATCCAGATTTCCCCATTCATTTGGGTAATGCTAGAGCAGCTATTCTTAGCCATGAATATGCGAGGATGTATAAAGGGAAGTTTGTACTTAGGTTTGAAGATACCGATCCAAGGATAAAGAGACCCCTCACGTTTTCATATAGAATTGTTGAGGAAGATCTTCTTTGGCTTGGCGTGAAATGGGATGAAGAATATGTGCAGAGCATGAGAATGGAGAAGTACTATGAGGTGGCTAGAAAGCTAATAGAACTTGGCTATGCTTATGTAGATCTGTGTAGAAGCATTGTATTTAGAGAGCTGAGAAATGCAGGTAAAGCATGTCCTCACAGAGATCTCGATTCTTCTAAGCATATGGAGTTGTTCGAGAAAATACTTTTAGGGGAGTTTGGCGAAGGAGAAGCAGTAATAAGGTTAAAGACTGATTTAAACCACCCTGACCCAGCTATTAGAGACTGGGTCATGATGAGAATAATAGATGTTGAAAAATATCCACACCCAGTTGTAGGCGATCGGTATAGGCTATGGCCGACATACAATTTTGCGGCAGCTATAGATGATCACTTCATGGGGGTAACTCACATTCTAAGAGGGAAGGAGCATGCTTTAAACACTTTGAAGCAGCTTTTTATATATAAATATCTTGGTTGGAAATATCCTGAAGTTGTTAATTTTGGAAGGGTAGGTTTAGAAGGGCTTATTCTCAGTAAGAGCTGGATTAAGGGTAAGCTAAGGGAAAGCCCTGGTAAATTCATGGGTTTTGACGACATTAGATTTGCAACGATATCAGGTCTTAGGAGGAGAGGTATTTTACCAGAGACGATAAGGGAAATCATACTCTCGCTTGGGCTCAGCCCTGCCGATGCGAGGATAAGTTGGGTGAATGTTGCAGCTGTGAATAGAAAGAATGTTGATCCAGTAGCAAAAAGGGTATTTGTAGTATGTAATCCTGTCAAGGTTCGTATAAGCGGTGTGGATCTACCTAAAGAAGTTGAGATAAGCTATCACCCCTCTAAAAATCTTGGAAAGAGAAGAATTACTCTAACAAGACCTGAGGTGTTTATATCTTACTATGATATTGAAGAAGTGAAACCAGGTACTGTGATTAGACTTATGGAGTTATTTAACATGGAGATAAAGCATGTGAGTAAAGAAATTGTTGAAGCAATATATCATAGTGCAGGACTTGATGAGGCTAAAAAGTTGGGGGCGCAAATAATTCAATGGGTTGCATGCGAAAATAATTTAAAAGCTGAGGTTCTGAAGGTGGAGAATCTAAAGCTGAGGAAGGAGTATTGTGTTGCAGAGAGGGGTCTTGTAGAAATGGAGAGAGGTGAAATAGTGCAAATGGTTAGAATAGGCTTTGGAAGAATAGACAAAATCACAGGAAGCAAGGCTGTAATTGTGTATGCTCATGAGTAAAACCTCATCATATCTTAAATACCCGAGACCTAGATACTACAGCAAATGTAAACAAGATGTGGAAAGGGATCTGAGATGTCGAAACCATTTTATGTAAAATTTGAGGTGCCAACTGAAGTAGCGGAAAAGGCATATCAAGCATTGAAGAAGGCTAGGGAAACAGGGGGTAAAATTAGAAAGGGTACAAATGAGGTTACAAAGGGTGTAGAAAGGGGTCTATGTAAGCTAGTACTTGTAGCAGAAGATGTAGATCCACCAGAAGTTGTTGCACATCTACCACTGCTTTGCGAAGAAAAGAAAGTGCCATACCTATATGTGCCTAGCAAGAAGAGATTAGGAGAAATGGCAGGAATAGAAGTAGCTGCAGCATCTGCATGCATTGTGGAACCTGGCGAAGCAAAAGCAGATCTCGAGGAGCTTGTAGCTAGGTACCAAGAGCTGAGGGCAAAAGCAGGAAAGTAAATAATTCTTAAATGTAGAGATAGGCATATATGAAATCAGAAGAATTTTTTATCAATAGAAAATCTTTAACTTAGTTCACTATCTTCTTACAGTTAGCTTCCTAGCCTCTCTCTCAGTTTCTCTCAATATAACTATATCGCCTACCCTTACAGGTCCTTTAACATTCCTTGTTAAAATTCTTCCTTTATCTCTACCCTCCAAGATTCTAACCCTTACTTGGATTACTTCACCAGTCACACCTGTCCTACCAATTATCTGTACAACTTCAGCTGGGAATCCTATTTTCTCAACAACATCAATTTCATAATCTTTGCTCTTATCCTCTACAACAACATTTGCCATGTTTTAACACCTCTGTTGGCATTAATTATTATGAAAAGAGCTTTTAAGCTTTAGCAAAAGATAGCTATACCAAAGCAGCTGGTGATCAATTAATGGTCTCGAAGCATACATGCAGCTTTTGTGGAAGTGCTATTGAGCCTGGCACAGGACTTATGCTTGTGAGAAATGATGGTAGCATAATATGGTTTTGTTCAAGCAAATGCTATAAAAACTTTAGGATAGGTAGAGACCCTAAGAAATTGCCATGGACTAAGCTATATTTAGGTAGGAGTAGAAGTTAAAGCAGTTCTCAGCAGAGGGCATTACAACCACTATTTCAAGCTGTTCGCCAATTGTTTCCTAACTATTCGCAAGAGTTGTTCACATGGCAGATTCGGTTCTTCCCCATCTTGGTGGAAAACCTCATCCTTCAGAATGAGGAGGGGTCAAAATCTAGCTATGGATTTGCTGATTTATTACATCTACCTGCTTTTAGTTGAATTCGTTTTCTAGGGGTGGTCAAGAGAGGTAGAAAGCTCAAGAGCTTTTCAGAGTACTTTCAAGTGTTTTAAGTAGCAGAGAGTATTCAACGTCTTTTGTCGCCTTGATTTTAAGAATCTCTTTCAAGGTTTCAATGGCATCTGATGTGAGCATATTTCTATACTTAGTAACAAATGTTTTTGCATGATCAAATGGTATATCTGTATAAAGTGTGTCTCCCTCACTAACATGTCTACCAACCATTACATTACCCTTTATTGATATTGCAACTTCTTGTCCTATTCTAGCTTCTTTAACTGTGTGCCCCATGTGTTGAATCTGCATTATCTCACCTATCCTCTTGCCATCAGCTCTCATAAGTGGTACACCAGCTCTTATTAAACCACCCAAAACCTCTATACCCACAATTGCTGGATCGCTTCTTCTGAATACAAAACCTGGCAATATCTTTATTTTGGCTGGAGGCACTAAGGATTCGAATTCTTTCTGCAATTCCATTTTCTTTTCGTTTTCAACCCATTGTAAATATTCTTCGACAAGCCTGTATATTATATTACTTGAGAAGACCTTTATCCCTTCCCTCTTTATAAGATCCTCAGCTTCAGGTAAAAGCTTTGTATTAAACAGTAGTATGACACCATAATACCTGTTATTCTTTGCAACAATCGAAGCCTCTATAACTTCTCTCTTTGTTAAGGGGCCTACATCAGCCAACCTAACTGGTATACCTTTCTTGCTAAGAGCATTGATAACGGCCTCTAGAGTTCCAAGAGCATCAGCTTTCACCACCACTCCATTAACATCCCTCTTAAACCTAACTGCCTCAACCTCTTCTATAACAAGCTTCCTATAATTTTCCACATCTTCTTCGCTAGGCACAACATATAATGGTGAGCCTGCTATAACCTCTTCTAGATTGGGTGCAACAATTCTGATGCCTGCTGCAGCAGACACCTCATCAACTACCTTTAACTCTGTTTTCGCAATTCTTATATCAGTTACAGATTTTGGCATTAGTATTGCCCTAATCTTCGTAACTATAGAGCCATTTATCCCTGCTAGCACGATGAGGTCTTTCTCCTTAATGGTGCCATCATAAAGTATAACATCTATAGCTGTGCCATATCCTGGCTGCTCCTTAACTTCGAGAACCACACCCTTACCAGGACCCTCAACGTAAACAAGCTTATCACCTATGAATTTTTGTGCCATTCCAGCCACTACTGCAAGTAACTCAGCAATTCCTTCTCCTGTTTTTGCTGAAACAGGTACTATAGGTACTACCTTTAAGAAGTCTCTAACCTTCTCAAATAAATCTGCTGCAACACTGTAGTTAGAAAACTGGGCTATAAGCTTGTAAAGAGCCCCTTCAAGCCTTTTTATAACTGCAGGGTCCTGTCTTTTTAAACTCATTGAAATAGGTTCATCGGAGTTCGGCTTCCAACCAGGTATTTTATCTATTTTGTTAGCCGCTATGACAAAGGGAACCCCTCGAGATCTCAATATATCTATGCTTTCAACTGTCTGGGGCATGACACCTTCGTTGATATCTACAACCAATATCGCTATGTCAGCAACGCTACCACCTCTTTTTCTCAGATTAGAGAAAAGTTCGTGACCAGGTGTGTCGATAAAGAGAAGCCCCGGTATTGTCAGTCTAACAGGGATCACCTTCTTAAGTGGCTCTATCACCTTCTCAATAATTGATGTGGGGATATTGCTAGCTCCTATATGCTGCGTCATTTCCCCAGCCTCCTTCTTTACAACAGCAGTACCCCTAATTTTATCAAGCAGCGTAGTCTTTCCATGGTCTACATGGCCAAGCACAACAACAATTGGTTGCCTAAGCCTCTTCTCACTCACTTTTTACACCAATTCTAGCGTAATTGAGATAACAACTATAAAAATCTGTGCTAGGAACCACTAATACTAAACTTCAAAATAGCTTTTTAGGCCTCATTTAAAACTATTGCAGAAGAGCTGCATGTAACAAGGGTGCTTAAATCTAATGCCAGATTTCAAAATAGTAATTTCGGATCCTTCAATTAAAAAAGTTAGGGTAGTGCCGGTCAAAGTTGTTGGAGTACCAGACCTTCCATATAGTGAAAACCACAAGGAACAACGAGAGTTTGTACAATGTAAGGCAAACCCCAAGCTCATAGAGATGTTAAACCCTGAGCTTGGAGTAGTTATAATTAGGATATGGAAGAATAGAGCAAATAAAGAAAAAGTGAACATAGCGGCCAAGGTAGTTGAAGATACAGCGCTAGACATGCAAACAGTTCTTGTACCAGAGTCACTCTTACGTGAAAAACTCGGGGTAGGAGAAGCTATAGGAGAAATATTCCGAGCCCCAGCATTTCAGATAAGAGTTAGTGGGGCAGAGGCCTCCAGGCTTGTTGGATTGAAGATAGGCGATAAATTTGATGGCTCGCTAATAGGGCTTAACAACATTCAGCTAGAGATTAGAGGAGGTTCAGACTTAGCGGGGTTTCCAATGCGTATCGATATTAGTGGACCTGTGAAGAAATATGTTTTATTTTCGCAAGGACCTGGCTTTAGGCCCAAAGAAAATGGTGAAAGAAGAAGAAAGCTTGTTAGAGGCGATACTATTTCAGAAGACATTGTACAGATAAATGCTGTTGCAATTCTAACCAAGAGTTAGGGAACATAAAGACTTTTCTCTATTAATATCTTGGACTTGGGTGTCAACGTGAGTAAAAAAGGAATGGGTATACCAAGCATAATTATAGGTGTTGTGGGGCACGTAGATCATGGAAAGACAACTCTTGTCCAGGCTTTAACAGGTATATGGACAGCCAGGTATTCCGAAGAACTTAAGCGGTCTATGACTATACGGCTTGGTTATGCTCAGGGCTCTATACTTTATTGCGAGGGAGTAGAACCACCATCGTCATACATAATGCATATAGATTCTTGCCCAGGTAATGTAGAGCCAAAATTCTTGAAAACAGTGTCATTTGTTGATGCACCAGGTCATGAAGTCCTTATGGCTACAATGCTTTCTGGAGCAGCATTGATGGATGCAGCCATACTTGTGGTAGCAGCTAATGAGCCTTGCCCACAGCCGCAAACGATTGAACATACAAAGGCACTTGAAATTCTTGGTGTAGAGCAAGTAGTTGTAGTGCAAAATAAGATAGATGTTATGCCTCTTGAGAAGGTTCGTGAAAACTATAAACAGATTAAAGAATTTTTAGAGACTACAAAGTATTCTAAAGCTCCAATTATTCCAGTAAGTGCTTTACATAGGGTAAATGTGGATGTTATTGCTATGGCTATTGCTAAGCTATTTAGAGAGCCAGATCGAATTCTGGGGAAACCTGCACTAATGCAAATTGCAAGAAGCTTTGATGTTAACCTTCCCGGCACACCTCCAGAGAAGCTTGTGGGAGGCATTGTTGGGGGTGCGCTAATGAAAGGGGAAATTAGAGTGGGTGACGAGGTTGTAATTAAACCTGGGGTGAGAATAGTTTCGAAGAGCAGGATTACTTATGAACCTTTGTCGACAGAAATTACAAGCATAAGATATGGAGAGATCGAATCAGATACTGCTAGGCCTGGAGGTCTTGTTGCTCTAGGAACAAAACTGGATCCATCGTTGACAAAGGGCGATGCTCTTCGAGGACAAGTTTTGGGGCACGACATTCCTGATGCCGTACAGGATATTAGAGTTGAATATAGAATGTTAGATAAGGTTGTTGGAACAAAGGAAGCTATGCAGCCACCTAGACCCAAGGCAAAAGATATGCTAACGCTAATTATTGGCACAAGATATGTAAATGCAGTTGTAGAAAGTGTAACTAGAGAAGAGCTTGAGGCGAAGTTGAATGAACCTGTAGTTGTGTTAAAGGGAAATAGAGTTGCAATACTAATGAAAATTGGGGCAAGGCTTAGGTTAGTTGGTTGGGGTCATGTGATAGGCTAATGGAATGCATCATTATTTTAGACACAAGTGCACTTTTTATAGTAGCTGAAAATCTAGCCTCACTTGATAGTATTTATGAAATTGCTGGCGAGTGCAAAATTGTTGTTATAAGGCATGTAGTTGAGGAATTAGAAAATATAGCTAAGAGAGAGCACGGCAGAAAAGCGTTTTTAGCTAAGTGGATTTTACAAAACATAATACCAAGGCTTAGGGTAGTGGATATAGAATTCCAAGGACAAGTTGATGATGCTATCGTGGAATACGCTCATGAACTCATGGAAAAGGGTATTAAGGGTATGGTGGCTACAACTGATGGAAAAATCAAAGAAAGGGTACTGAGAAAAGGTATTAGGGTTATTACATATAGGGAATCAGAGAAAATCTTTGAAGTTCTCTAAAAATCTTTTAAATGTCTAAATTTCAGTATAGTGAGTAATAGTTGGTGGCATCACTTTGTTTAGGGTCTTCAGACTTAGAGATGTTGTCAGAGTAGACCCTGCTAGAATGGATAAACCTCTAGAGGAAGTAGTATTTGAAGAGCTTAGAAAAAAGTATGAGGGATTAAAAGACAGAACACTGGGCATAATAATAGCAGTAACGGATATTAATGTAGATCCGATGGGGTATATACCAATAGGAGATGGCGCTCCATATCACGTCACGGAGTTCACAGTTCTAAGCTATGTTCCGATAGTTAATGAAGTTGTGGAAGGCACTGTTGAAACTGTAGGTAGAAGTGGTATAACGGTGAACATAGGGCCTATAGAAGGCTTTGTTCATATTCAGCAGATAGCAGATGATGAGGTTTCATATGAAATTGCAAGGAATATCATTATGTGTAAGAATACAAAGAAGTTTGTGGCACATGGAGACATGGTAAGAGCACGAATAACCAGTGTTTCACTAGGAACACCGGGAAGACCACCCCGCGTTAATATGACCATGAGACAACCATACCTTGGCAAGCTTGACTGGATTGTAAAGAAACAGTAAACTAATTATGTGATGATCCTTGTAAGGTCTGATAAGTGATGAAAAAAGGCTTCTGACTACAATGGTTTGGATTAGCAAGAAAGAAATAGCATACTACATAATCTTAAGGGAGGAATTTAGGGATAGAGTTTTCAACCTAGGTGAGGCAATAGACTTATTACAGCTTTTTGGGTCAAGGAATGTTGCTAGAAAGGTCATTAAAAATTTAGTGAAGAAAGGGTTCATAAAGGAAATAGATAGTTTGAATTATAAGATGGGTGATCTTGAAGGAGCTTTTAAGAAACTGCTTTATGAGTACATCAGGCAGAGGTTTTATAGGGCATTGAAGTCTAGAGGCTATGGCATTACTGTTGATAGAGAAGGTAATAAGAGGTTAATCGTAGTGTGTAAAGAGGATGCAGAACCCTGGTTGCAACTACTAGCTTCACTAAAAGAATTTGGTATCAATGTAGTGAAATGTAAAAAAGAGTTACATTAATATATTGGGACAAGCTATGATGCTGAAATCCTGCTATAATGTTTTTATAGTTACTCCTTCTTTGCCACAAGGATCTCTATAGTTGAAACTCTGCTTTGCCTACCATCGCTACTTGTAATGGTTTGGCTTCCTATTTTTATATCCTTTACTTCTACCTTTCCTGGTAGGAATCTATTTCTCACAATTTCTATTGCATCAACGGCTTTGCTTATTGCTCTACCTCTAGCTTTTACAACTATTTCATTAACTCCTTGATTTAGTAGTGTTAGCATTGCCAATACATAGTTCATTACAGGCTTTTTGCCTACAAGTACTGTGTTTGCAGATGGTGGTGCTTGTGCCAAGGTTCATCCCTTCGCCTTTTTCATCTTTTTATTTTTCTTAATTACTATTACATGGGCGGGAATTAAAAGTTTATTTGTTTGTATTCGGATAAGTGAGTGATTTACACGTTGGCATTGTTTAATATAATTTTGAAAGAAGTTTTAAAGTATTACTAGAAGTCAAGGCACCTACTACTTTTGAGTATTTTTTATTACTGATTAGAGGATTGACGCTGGGAATAAAATTGCTGAAGTTAATGTACAGAGCGCTTCAGAGTGGTTGTAGGAATTTACATAGTGAAGCCGGGACTATAGATGTTTGTGGTGCTGAGGATGCTAATGATTCTAATAAATTGAGGGAGCTATATAGGGTATTAAAGCAAGAGATCGAATTCTTTAAGCAGTTCTTTAAGCAGTGCACAGGTTACGAAATGTGGTCTCTTCAAGAGTATTGGAGCAAGAGGCTCCTTTCTGGAGAGTCCTTTGCTCTTATAGCTCCCACGGGTGTTGGTAAAACAACGCTTTTAGCAGTTTATGCACTTTACAAAGCTCTTGTTTATAGCAATAAGATTTACATAATTACACCTACTAGAGAAATAGCTAAGCAGATATACACTAAGTTAGTTGATTATGTGGAGAAGGTAAAGAATTTGGGATATGCAAATGGTAGTGAGGTAAGGATTTTGTATTATGATTCATCATCAAAAAACATAACTTTGATAAAGTCTGATATTGCCAATGATAACTTTAGTATATTAATAACTTCAGCAGCATTTTTATCGAGGAATCGAGATCTGATAGCAGATAAGAAAGTAGATGTAGTTATAGCAGACGACCTAGATTCTATACTTAGAAATTCGAGGAATGTTGAGAGGATCTTGCATTTGATGGGATTTGATGATGAATTAATAGAGGTAGGACTAAAACTTGTAAAATCTAGACAAAGCCTTTTAGTAGCAAAATTCTCACAGAATGCTGTAAATGAATTGCAAAAACATGTTATGGAGCTAGAGGCTTTTGTGCGAAGCAAGCTATCCCAGATCAACACACAACTCATTGTAGCCTCTGCTACAGGAAGATTAAAGGGGCTTAAAGCACTTCTACTCAAAGAGTTGCTAGGATTCGATGCCGGGGCAGTCTTTGAATATCTAAGAAATGTGGATGACTTTTATAGTGGTATTGAAAGTCTTGATACGATTATCAACATCGTTAAAGAAGTTGGTAGTGGCATCATTTTTGTATCAGCTCTATACAAAGATTATTTAAATCAACTAGAGGAGTTACTTAAGAGGAATGGAATAAGATACGCTATAGTTAAAAGTGGTAGTAGAGCTGTTGATAAGTTTAGAAGAGGAGAAATAGATGTATTAATAGGAACTGCATCATATTATGGAATACTTGTCAGAGGGCTTGATGAGCCTCAGAGAGTAAGGTTTGCAGCATTTCTTGGAGCACCAAATATAGCCAAGAAACTTGACGACTCTTTAAACAACATAAGAACAATGTTTACTGTATTAAAAGCGTTGAGGGGTATGGGGTGTAATGTAGATGAAGAGATGAAAAACGTAATCGAGGTTATACAGGGTAGCACACCTGCAATGCTGATATTATATTCAAAGGCCTTGAAAGGTTTAGTTGAGCCTCCTAGCAATTTATCTAAATATCTAGAGAATCTGAAGAAGGCTAAGAATAGGGTTATTGAAGAAATCCAGCAACTGCTTAGTGGAAGAGAGTATATTGTGATAGAAAACTATGGTGTCATTGTCAAGACTCCAAGTGGTGTCTACCTAGTTAAACCAGATCCCTATACATACGTTCAGGCGAGTGGCAGAACCTCTAGAATGTTTAGAGGAGGTAAAACACATGGTATATCAATTGTATTTGAAAGATATAAAGAACTTTTAGAGATACTGGGAATGAGATTGAGAAGACTGGTGGCATTCTCAGGCTTTAGGGAACTCAAAGAGGATCTACTTAAGGAGGCAATTAGAAAGGTGCTTGAAAGCAGGACCTCTTCGAATAGCCGAAGAGAGCCAATAATTGAAAACATAAAACCAGTACTCTTAGTAGTAGAATCACCAACTAAAGCTAAGACCATAGCATCTATGTTTGGGAAACCAGCCAGAAGGGTTTTTGGGGATATAGTAGTTTATGAAACTGTTATTCCCTTGGAAGACAGGATATTTGTAGGAATAATAACAGCTACCAGGGGGCATATAACAGATCTTGTTGCAGATGTGGGTTTCCATGGAGTAGAGGTTAATGGTAGTAATTATAAAGTAATGTACGACTTCATTACAAAGTGTAGAGATTGTGGTGCTCAGCATGTAGGTGTATATGAATCTTGTCCATACTGTGGCTCTATAAATGTATACACATCGGCAGTAGTATGCCATGTATTGCAAAAATTGGCTTCAGAAGTGAGTGCGGTGTTTGTAGCAACGGATCCTGATACTGAGGGTGAGAAAATAGCATTTGATGTATACAACATGTTATTTGATTATAATAAAAACATATATAGAATAGAATTTAGAGAGGTTACAAAAACAGCAATTCTTGAGGCTATTAAGAATCCTAGGAACATAGACCTGAACAAGGCTTTGGCTCAGATTGTCAGAAGAGTTGCTGATAGGTGGATAGGCTTTGAACTGAGTATGTACTTGCAAAACGCTTTTAACAAACCATGGCTTGGCGCAGGTAGGGTGCAGTCACCAGTTTTGCTATGGGCAGTCAATAGATATAAAGATTATAGGTCTAGGTATGGCTATGCAATTGTAGCCATGTGGAATGGATACAGATTTCAGATGTTTTTAGGGCGTATTGATAAGGCTAAAGCTGAGGAAGTAAGTAAGAAGATGATGGAAGAAGGGGCTAGAGTAGTTGAGGTCAAATATGAAGAAAAAACAGTGAATCCCTTACCTCCCTTCACAACAGACACACTTATCTCTGAAGCCAACACGCTTTATGGCTATACAGCTTCTAAAGTAATGTTCATTGCACAAAATCTTTTTGAACTAGGTTTAATAACGTATCATAGAACAGACTCTACAAGAGTTTCAGCAGTAGGCATGGCTATAGCTAGGGAAGCTCTGGAGAAGCTAGGGTTACTTAAAATGCACCATCCAAGGACTTGGGGAAATGATGAAAGGTCTGAAGGAGCTCACGAAGCTATAAGGCCTACAGCCCCATTGCGAACTGAAGAAGTTGTTGAGGCCATAATTAAGGGTGACATAGGTGTTTTGACAAGGATTTCAAGTGATCATGTAAAGCTGTATGACCTTATATACAGAAGGTTTTTAGCGAGTCAAATGAGTCCTGCGAAAATAGTTTATGTCAATGCATTGCTGGAGGTCGGAGGCTATAGGTTTGCAGTATCGCTGCCAGTAGAGGTGATTGAGCCAGGGTTTACAGCAGTTTATCAATTGAAGCTTTATCCCCAGTTTAAGGGTCTTAGCCCAGGACTTGTTGTAAAATTTGATGATGTTAAGATAGTTCAAGCATCTGAAGTAAGGCTTTATAGAGTTGCTGACTTAGTTGCACTGATGAAGAGTCATGGTATTGGCAGGCCAAGCACCTATGCAAAAGCTATAGACAATAATTTGAGGCATGGCTATGTAATTCTGAGTAAAAGAAGAAAGGTTGTCATACCCACAAAGTTGGGATGCGAGGTTGCAGAAGTAATAGAAAGAAACTTCATGGATATTGTTGGAGTCGATATTTCAAGGAAATTAGAACAGCTAATGGATGACGTTGAAAAAGGCTATACTGAGGCAATACGAGCACTAGATAATATTAGAGCTGTTGTTGAGACTGTGTGGAGTAGAGAACTTGTTTCACCCACTCGCAGCATTGACATGAACATTAGTGGTAATAATAGTACAGCAAATGAAGTGCTTGGGGCATTTTGATTTAATGATAATGCTAAACAGAATTAATTAAGGATTTAGTGATATTAGCGACTCTACTTTTATTACTCTTTGCAATACTGAACTTATGCCTAGCAAGATACTTATTAATGGTGCTTTCTGCAGCCCTTCTCCTAGCTTGATGCTCCTTCAAAAATTGAGCAACTCTTTTCGCCAGCTCAGCTTTGCATTCGCCACAGAGAAGAGCTCCTGATCTGCATAAGTGATATCTTTCTTCAAGCCTCTTATCATCATCTTCAAATAGCATTTCGAACATTTTAAAGACAGGGCAGGTATCAGGATTGCCACCAAGTTTTTTCTGAAGCTCTGCTGTTGGCTGCCCCCCCGTGAACGCCTTCATGATTTTCTGCATAGCCAATTCTGGGGGGTCTGTTGTGTATATTGCTGTTTCTGGCTTAGATGAAGACATTTTACCTCCTAGGCCAAGGCCTGGTAGCAACTTGTTGTGTATCTGTGTGGGCTTTGGATAGCCTAGTGAAGGTGCTATATCTCTAGCTATTCTCCAGTAGGGATCCTGATCTATACCAGCAGGTATCAGAACCTCAACTCTTTCACCGTATATATCTGATGGTAGAAATGCTACAGATATTTGTAAAACTGGGTAGAATATCATACCGATATTCGTTGAATCTGTAAAGCCAAATGCAGCTCTCTGAATAGAGAACGTAATTTTCTTGGCCACCTTGACTGCTATTGGATAGAGAAATGGGATATCTTCTGAATCTATAATAACATGGGTCTTTGCGGGATCAAGTCCAAGCGCCGCTAAGTCAAGGATATTTTCATATGCAAGTCTGTTGTAGTCTTCCAGGGATCCACCCTCACCATGCCAAAACTTCTCATCATCAGTCATCTGAAAGAAAATCTCTAAACCCATTTTATCCTGAAGCCATTTCGTGAATATCCATGGCAATATATGGCCTAAGTGTGTATGACCTGAAGGACCCCTACCGGTATAGAGAGCACACTTAACACCCATTTTATACGCTTCCAAGAACCTATCAAAGTCTCTATGAGAGTAAAAGACGCGACGCCTAATCATTAAATGAAGTTCTCCCGTAATACTTTTTAATAACTCCACCTCCCTTTCCGTTAAGGGCTTAGAACCAAATATCTTTATGAGTTTGTCGTAATCTACAAATGCCTCTGCTTCCCACGGGGTTACATAAACCTCTTCAAATCCCACAAACGTTGATCACCAATGGATACAAGGGTCTTTTGAATTATGGTAATATGGAGAAGCCTAAAAAGTTTTTCAGTAAGATATTTGCTGCAAAGAGCATCATAAGAACACCGAAGAGAGCCATGAGAATTCTGTAACCGGTTTCGCTAAGCAGCCTTGTTCCATGCTTAGATGCCTCAGCTACTAGGGAAAGCCATGCAAAGTCCATCCACACATGCACAGGGTATATAATAGCGATTGTGGCTATACCTACTTCAAAAATTCGTGATATGAGTGACATACCTATGCTTAACCACCACATAAGGAAAAATACATTGAAAGCAGTAAAGGTAAACCCTATAACAATTGGGTTTCTAGAAATTTTACTAGTGTTCTTATAATCATTCATTTGAATACCTTTGAGAGCATCGTGAAGCAACATGTAGGCAAAGTAAAGGATTATGGCAACACCTGCATATAGTATGAAGATGTTGAAACTCTCTAAAAACATTTTCATAGAATTAAATGCCACTGTAAGCATTACCACATATGGTAATTCAAATAGCATATGTCCAAGTGCTACAAGTATGCCACTCCTCCAACCACCTCTAGTCCCCAAAGTCATGGTTGCAACAGTTAGAGGACCTGGGCTCAGAGCTCCAGATGGAGTGATCATAAGTGTTTGCAAGGCTAATGAAATCACTGTGTCTAAGGATCCTCACCTACTTATATCGATCCATTGGAAAGAGGCTACATCGTGAATAAATTGCGTTATTATGTCTAGAACATGGTGCAAACACTCTTCATCACTTTCAAGACCTTTTTCACTGCAAAGCCCTTTAATGATGTTCCATCCACTTGCATCTTCTGTGAGTACAGTTACACACCCATTACTAAATCTTCTACTAGGTGTTTTATATAGCGCAATGTATGCTCTGAGATTATTTAGCAGATCAAGAAGCCGTATCATTCTGTACTTAGCAGTGCATACATCAAGACCATAAAGGTTGTAAAACGACATTCTTTCAACAGCGTCTAGCTCAACAGCTACCCTAATACCGTCTTCTGTTTTAAATACCCCTCTATCCTTCAAGGGTATAGCACCTAGTTAAGAGAGCTAGACAATTGTGAGCCTTGTCTCTATAATTATAATACTTGGGGATCGCAATCAACATAATAAGCTTTTTTGAGTTTGGAATCCTCTATCACTCTATAGTGCTGGTCACAGGGTATATTCATTTAATAGGAAAAGCATACCTCTGCATGAAGATCTTTCGAAATTTTTGTTGACTAGAAGGAGCATTAGGGGCGGTTTAAGACTGATTCAATCCCCATGGATGTGATAAAAAGTTTTGAATGTAGCTAGATGTGCTCCTAGTGCAGGGAATAGACAACCATGGATATTTATTGTTGTTACAGATCCTAAAATGAAGAAGAGACATGCTAAAATACATATGGATGTATCCTGTGGAACCACGAGTATAGCAATTGCATGTGATGAAAATACCTCGCTTAGAAACGTTGAGGAAATACAGAAAATTCTTAACTTGCCACCTAACTGTATATCCATAAGCTCTGCTTACATTGGGATACCACAGAATTACCTAACACCTAAGTCTAGGAAGGAGCTCAGAGAAATAGTCTTTTTGAATCTCTATGGCAATCCACTGCCATGAACCTTTTCTGATATTTCGATTCTTTTTTCAACCTCGATTGTCAAGGGCTCTACGAAGTTTAATATCTGTGAAGAGTACCTTGTTTTCCCCCTCAGAACTCTTATGAGCCTCACATTTTCACTGGGATCAAATGGCAAAGCCCTGATGTCAGCAAGCTTAGGATGGGCATAGAAAACACTTTCAAAAACAGGTGATTTGAGGGATTCTTCTAGCTCCCATTTCATGCCATAGGTCATGTATGCCTCCTCAACAACTCTTCTAGCCCGTCTTCTATAGATCTCTATATTTGCTTTCTCAACAGTTCTAAACCTTGTTAAAACAGCTCCAATAAAGGGGGGTTTTTCATTTGGTGGCAATCCCCTAACATCTCTTATCAAAAAGTAGAGTGCGGTTAAAGCAAAGCTGGTCTTAGTCACGGGGGTCACCAAGGCATCAGCCATCTTTATCAAAGGCCCTATCAAGCCATACATCTGTGGCGGCAAATCCAAAATAACATATTCAAACTCTGACAGTTTTCCATCGATTTCTTTTCGCAGTGAGTATACTCTTTCTGCAGGTACAACTAAGTACTTTGCTAAACCTATGTACTCGGGCTTTGAGGGAACTACAGCTAGGTTCTCAGTAGCTTTATAGATAATGGGCTCACCTGAGCCAACAATCCATTCAAGAGAAAACACCCTTTGTTGGGCTCTAGCATAACCAAGAATCTTTTCAAAACTAGTTGGAGGAATAAAAACCTCTGTGATATTAGACTGAGGATCAGCATCAATAATCAAAACCTTTCTGCCAAACCTTTCAGAAAGAGTTGCAGCAATAACGCTTGCTAAAGTTGTCTTGCCAACACCCCCCTTATAATTAGCTATTGCAATAATTTTAGTCACAGAACTTCACTTATTAAAACTTTCTCTTAAAAGATTATTAAATTTTCATGAAATTGTTCAACAGATTAAAAATCAATAATAACTTTAATCGACATCAAACTATATCAAGGAATACAATAAGTTTCATAACTACACATATTTTCTTCACAATAGTAGAACGGTGCATCTTAATTCAATTAATTATTAAACATAACTATAGTTCACTTTAGAAAGTATTGCTCAAATTCTCTTTATTCAGATATTGACAAAAACGATAATCTATCTAAGAAAAATAATGCGAACTACCCAAAATACGTACAGTAATATTCGATTATATACTTCGATGTAAGCTTATTAGAGCCTCCAAGGCTTCTAGTAGCTATAGTTATGGTGATTTCATGAGGAGAACAAGTATTAGTGCACTTTTAAGAGTTGTATTGTACACCATAATAACATTTGTAGCTACAGTACTGCTTACAGTTGAAACTCCAGCTACTGGTGGATATTTCAACCTGGGCGAAGCTGCTATATATGTTATCGCTTACCTAGCACCACCATTGTTAACAGCAATTTCAAGTGGTCTTGGTCCTGCACTTGCTGACCTTGTTCTCGGTTATTGGTACTTTGCTCCTGCAACATTTCTTATAAAGTTTTGTGAAGGTCTTACTGTTTCTAAATTACTTGGGTTTCTGAGGGGTGGAAAAGGAAGAGGCTTGGCTACGGTAATTAGGGTGATAGCATTACTCCTAGGTCTTGGCCTAACATATACTGTAATTAACTTATCTTTTGGCGGTGGGGCGTCATCAATAGAGTTCTCATGGACTCCCACTGCAATCTTAGGCATTGCCATACCTATACCACATCTAAGAGTAGAGATATCATCCTATATTTGGATAGCTGTGGCAGTAGCTTTTATCACCATAGTGCTGCTCTATGTAGTTCTGCTCTGGGGCAAGCCCTATGCAATTGCCATGGCTGTGGGAGGCATGATCATGGTCACAGGGTACTTTCTCTATGAATACTTTGTGTCAAACCCAATCATACTTCATAGGGATCCCATAGGCGCGATATTCGAGATACCTGTGAATATTGGGCAATTCGTAGCAGGAGTGGTCTTAGCATATCCTGTGGTGCAGTTTATTGAAAAAGCGCGTAGTTCTCGAAGTTAAGAACCTAACGGTCTATGGAAACTCCAGAACTATTTTAAGAAATATCAGTTTTTCCCTTGAGGAAGGCGAAAGACTGCTTGTGGTTGGTAGATCAGGTAGCGGGAAAACAACATTACTAAGAAGCCTTGTTGGAATAGCTCAAGAGGTTTTTGGACTTACTGTTTCCGGTTCTATTCATGTGTATGGAGAGAGAGTTTCGAACAGTGCTAAGGCATCAAAGCACTTCTTCTATGTACCTCAAGAGCCCTGGTACTCCATAGCAGCGCCTTACCCCATACTAGAGCTAATTTTTGATGATAGATGTAATGATTGTTTAGAATCTGTAGAGAGGTTTTCTAGAAAGCTTGGAATCCATGAAAAGCTTTACAAGGCATCTACAGACCTCAGTGCAGGAGAAGCACAACGTATAGCCCTTCTCCAGGCACTAATCTCAAAATACCATGTAGTTTTGATAGATGAAGTCACATCATACCTCGACCCTGAGGCTAAGAGAAGTGTTGTAGAAGCTGTAAAAGCTATTTCAGAGCAGGGCACAGCTGTAATTATTGTTGACCATGATATAGAGTTATGGCGTGGGAAAGTAGATAGGGTACTACATATTGATAAAGGCGCCATCAGGCTTTACGATGATCCTGCAGGGACTCCAATAGCTTTAGATCTTGAGAAACTAAAATATGAGCTCAAGAATCTGAGGCAAATGATGAAGTACTCTGAGGGCGCTTCAGTACTTATAACGGAGAATGTATGGTTCAAGTACCCAGATTCCGACACCTATATACTGAAAGATGTTCACATGACTGTACATCAACATGAGATTACATGGATTAAAGGTAAATCTGGAAGGGGTAAGTCAACATTATTAAAAGTATTAGCAGGAGTGTTGAAACCTAGTAGGGGGCAGGTTAAGAGGTTCGTAAACGAGGTTCAGCTGGTTTCAGAAAATCCACTTCACTACATATCAAACCCTATTGTTGGAGAAGAGCTGCAATGGGACAACAATATAGCAGCACTTGTGGAGTTAGATGATAAGCTAAATGTTTCCATAATGTTTTTAAGTAGTGGGGAAAGAAGGAGACTCGCAATTGCCTCAGCTTTTCAAAAGCAACCAAAGCTACTGCTCATAGATGAGCCTACAGTTGGTCTAGATCCTTGGAACGCCATAGCTATAACAAAGCTTTTATCAATGTTACAGAGCAAAGGTTCTGCAATTGTTGTTGCAAGTCATGGAGAGGAATTTCAATACATCGCTTCAAGGGTTGTGGAGGTGTAAATGTGATTGACAAGTATATCAAAAATATTGTCAAGACTTACACAACTCGTTCTCAGGTCACTTTTTCTTTATGGGCTTATCGAAGCTAGAAAAGGCTCTACATTGCTTCAACTACTATTTACAGCCATGGCTCTAGTGGCGGTAGTAAGGAGTGAATTTGCTGCTCTATGCATCTTATTTGTTGTATTCGTTGTATACATTGTTTATGGAATTGAAAAATATCTGAAATATTCCTTAGTACTGGCACTACTGCCAGCTATTTGGATGTCGCTATCAAATATGCTAATAATTTATCTAAAAGGTGGGGACATCATTAGAGCCTTCCTCTCTGTATTTCTTAGAGCTGAAGCGGGATCAGCTGTTGTTTTACTACTTCTCCACACTTTAAATATTTCAGAGCTATGCTTCATACTATACAAATTATCTCCAATAACCTCCTTTGCAACTGCACTATTCTGGAGACTAGCATCGCAACTAATAAAAGAAACCACAGAGATGCTTTACATTCATGGATTAAAAGGTGAAAAGACGTGGAAAACCCTTGCCATGCTATTCATCAGAGGAGAAGAGGTAGTACAATACTTTACAGAGGGGATACATCTTAAGCAGTACAGCTATAAACCTAAAGTTGTGTACTCCACCAGGGTAATAGCAATACAGATAATATTACTGGTTGTGGCAATGCTCCTGCAATTCCTCTAATCTCCAAACCTCTTTTTAAGAAAGAGCTCTTGAGCACAACAGGAAGTTAGGAGCTCTATTTCCAAAAATATAATCTTTGGGTCTCTAAACGCTGTCTTATCTCTTCGAGGATATCGCAGGATAGATAAAAACTCATTGTCATCTTATGCAGATTTCTGAATAATCCATTAAAATAGTATGTCTATTTATTAGAATTTCTTGTTAGTGCGCATTTGATGAAGGTTTATATATGGTTTAGTTAGCCATATGTTAGAAGTGGGTGTTAGAGATGGTTGATAGAATTAATGTTAACTGTAGTGTTTTTGAATACAGACTGTTAGATGTGTTAAGTAGATATATACAGAGGATTCCATGTGAGTGCATAGCTCTTAGTGGTGGTATAGATACAACACTCATAGCTGTAGTTGCTAAGCTTAATGGTATAGAGCTGAATGGTTTTTACGCCTACTACAAAGATGGTATTCCCAGAGATATGCCCTTCATTATTCATGTATCGAAGAAGCTGAACATACCCATAAAGCTTTTTGCCATGGACTTAAACTACGTGAAGAGGGTCTTAAATGATGTTTATAGATGTATAGGTGGAGGTGAGTATAATGAATTATGTGTTGAGCTTCGAAATGATGTTGTGTTTTATACAGTGCTTGAGGCTGCTAAAGAGCATGACTGTAGCTGTATTTATACTGGTAGTGGTGGGGATGAGGTGTTTGCTGGTTATGGGTTTATGCTGTGGTTACGTGAAGAAGAGTTAGAGGGTTATAGAGAGAAATGGGCTACTATGGGAAGGTATCCAGAGCTCGAAATAAGTAAGTGTCTAGGTGTAAATGTTGTAGCACCTTATCTAAGTAAAGAGGTTCTTGAAGAGGCCATGAAGATTCCTGCAAAGTGTTTGAGAGGAAGTGGATTTGAAGGAAAGAGGGTCTTAAGGAATTTGCTCAACGGATTTGGGATGGAGCTTATTGGTGAAAGGGCTAAGACACCTGCAGAGGCAGGTGCAGGTACGGACTCTATTTGCATAACCCCTTAGTGTGAAACTGATGAGGATACTTCTGAGCTCTGGTGGCAAAGACTCGTTCTATGCATCATTATTGGTGGGCAATGTAGACCTTGCTGTAATGTTCTCATACGAGTTTCCCAGACCCAGCCCACATCTAATCAATATAGGCAAATCTATTGAAACCCATCTAAAAGCTGGTATACCTGTGCTTATAAAGTATTTGAGAAGAGGCTTTGAAAGAGCTGAGACAATTGAAATTCTTAGAAAGCTAGAGACTTCAGAGATCATTGCAGGAGATGTGTATGTAGAAGATCATCTAAAGTATATGGAGGGAATAGCGAAAGAGACTGGAGCAACCCTTATAGAGCCTTTGTGGGGAGAAAACCCAGAGGAGTTATTATACAAGGAAATTGAAAGAGGCTTAGAAGTATTAGTAATAGGTTGTAGAAGCGGTTTAGAGAAATGGCTTGGTGTAGAGGTGAATAGACACAATGTTATAGATTTTGCTGAGAGTTGTAAAGCTCATGGCGCGGATCCTCTAGGCGAAGAAGGGGAGTACCACACCCTTGTTATTAATAGTCCTATTCACAGGGAAAGAGTACTATATCAAAAAGTTTCAATTGAAATCTATAAAGACTATTATATAATGCGTATCTTGTAAAGCGCTACTACAATCTCACAAGAATAGCAAGTGAGCTGTCTCAGTCTTTATCCATTGTATAGCATCTACCACTAATGCTTAAAAATTTCAAAGCTACTACACATAATCTCCAAGCTCCCGAGACCTGCAGGGCTTTGAACCCCTGGCGACAGGGACTGAGTCTCTGCAGTAAGTGGGCTCGGAGAGGCCGTTGAGAAGTAGATGGTGGGGAGCTGGAACCAATGGATATGAGAGGCTATGAACCGCTATCTACTGAGAAACGGTGCTAGGCTTTTATATGAGTTTACATGGCTTTACTTTAATAGCTTCATCTCTGTTCCCCCACATCCTACTCAGAGCTTTATTGGGCTTAGAGGTGTTAAAACAATCGCATATTGTGTTTCTTGGGGAATGCTTCGATGCGCTAAAATAGCTTTTTCCTCACGAATTTTAGTAACAATCCATGTAAAATCTATGCGAAACTCAAAATAGCTGCCATAAGGCGGTCTTGGTCGAATAGCTATAAGTTCTTTTCCGATATTGATTAACATCTTCTAGTAATAATCGCCAAGCAGCCATTCATTTCCTATGAAGACTCTTCTTAAACCTGCTTTGTGTGCTGCTTCTACAGATTTTTTTGCATGGCTTTTGCTCGTTGGAGGCAGGTCTCTTAGTAGGTGATTTGGGTGAAAGGCTAGAAGCACTATGGGGGTATTGCTATCTATAAACGCTATGTATTCAGCAATGCTATAAACCTCCTCCTCATCCACATAACCAGGTACTAGTAATATGCTTACAACAAGTAATGGGATTTCTCTCTTATCAGAAGCAATATCAGCAACAATTTTTATATTTTTCATTAGTTGCTTAACAGCCCTCCACCCATCTACGCCTGTAAGTGCTTGGTATACTGCAGGTGTCCAAGCTTTCCAGTCAATTTTAACTATACCTCCGCTAATAAAGCTTAGCTTAGCCATCTCTCTCATAATATTCTCATTAACAAGGCCATTGGTTTCCCAGCAAATCCTCTTTATAACACCTCTTTCCTTAGCTTCTTCAATAATTCTTTTGGATACCTTGAGAGCGTAGATAGTATGAGGCCCAGGATCTCCACCAAAGTAGCATATGCAGGATACTCGGCTAGCCATAGCGGCCTCAAATAGCTCATTTTCAGATACCTTATACCTAATTCTAATTCTTGTATCTGCGATAATGTTTTTGTGCTCCCAGTTCTGGCAAAATAGGCAATCAAGATTACAACCTGCAAAGAATACTGCTAAGTTATAATAACCATACTCAGCTCCTTGTGATAAAGCGTATCTAGGGTAACCAGCACCTGTATAAGCAGGGCATACAGGTGTAGCTACACAGTTTGTTGGCAATGGGTCTAGGTAGTAATGCATAACTCCATAATAAAGGCCCTCCACAGGCTTTAGAACGCCATCAACATTTTTCCAAACACCACAAAATCCAGTGCCATTCAATGGAATAGAACATTCATTTATGCATAAAGAGCACTTAACACCAGTACTACTCGTTGGAGGCTCTAGTGGTAATCCCAACGCCTTTCTATACTCTCTATGCACCTTCATTGCTATTGGCAAAGCCTCTTCGGGTCTCTTCCTAAGGCACTCTATGCACACACCAAGAACATCGCTAACTATCTTACTGCTATTCCCGCAAAGCTTGCAGCGACCCATTTTCCAATACCGTGTGTAAGATATGGCAAGAAAGCTAAAATATGTGAAATAGGGCAGTAAATACTCCGTGGGCACGTTATGAATGACTTAGGCATACTTTTTGAGCTTTTTATAACATTTCTTAAAATAGGTGCTGTAATGTTTGGCGGGGGTTATGCAATGATACCCATACTAAGGTATGAGGTTGTTGTACGCCATCAATGGCTCTCTGAAAATGAATTCCTAGATCTGATAGCAATTGCTGAATCTACGCCAGGGCCTATAGCAATTAACTCTGCTACTTACATAGGGTACAAAATAGGGGGTTTAATGGGCTCTGTAATAGCTTCGGTAGCTGTTGTTTTGCCAGCCTTCTCCGTAATACTGTCCATAGCGATGGCGTTGCAGAGGTTCTATGAGAACCACTATGTGAGAAGTGTATTGAATGGTATAAGAGGGGCTGTAGTGGGTCTTGTTACAGCAGCTCTGATTACTGTTGTAAAAGGTGTTTTTAAAGATCTTAAACCGTTGTCAACCATGGCTACAGCAATCATAGCTCTATCAACGCTTATAGCCGTAGCAGTGTTCGATGTAGATCCAGTTATAGCTATAGCTGTATCAGCATTAATAGGTCTTATACTAGGCCTCTTAGGTGTTTGGTTAACATAGTTTTTGATTAGCAGGTGTTAGCAATAGAATTGCAAGGCTTTCCCTATAAAACTCCTAGGATTGGGCAATTAGAGTTAGCTAAACTTATTATTGAGAAGTTGAAGCGAGATAGTATAATAGTTGTAGCAGCTCCTACAGGGTTTGGCAAAACAATTTCTGTGCTTTATGCTCTTAAAAATGTTGTTAAGAAAGCGAATTTTGATCGCGCTCTCTATGTGGTTAGAACTCGAAACGAGCTCGATTCATTCATAAGAGAAGCAAGATTGCTTGAGACGCGTTTCGCTGTTCTTTACAGTAGCAAGGAAATGTGCCCATTAATTAATGAAATACAACCTGCTGCTGACATTTCTCTAGAGGGTTTTTGGCTCTTCTGCAACATCATGAAAGTGCGTGGTGAGTGCAAGTTCTACTCCAGGCTTCAGCTCTTACATCCTCAAGTAGTTGCCTCCACAGCATCTGACTATACAGACCACTATAACATTGCTAGGGGGCTAGCTGAAAAGCTTGGTGTATGCCCTTATTTTGCAATGATTGAAGCACTAGAGCATGTGGATCTCTTTGCACTTACATATCCTTATATCTTTAAGGAGAGAGTTTGGAAGTCTGTATTAGGAGGTGTTGATACTTCACGCACGATACTAGTAATTGATGAGGCACACAACCTTTTTAATATAGGCAACATTATGGGGGATGACATAACTATAGAGGAGTTGTCTAAAGCTCTTTCGGAAGCAGAGGAGTTTTCTATTCCTAGCGATATCAGCAATTTTATTAGAGGGTTTGTGAAGAGGATATCAGAAGCCAGAAGAGAGTCTAAGGATAGGGGCTATAAATACCTAGACAAGAAGACATTGTGTGTGAGCAAGGAGCTTGTAGAGAAACTAAAGGAAGTAGTATTCAATGTTATGATGAAGGGGCTTCTGAATACAGGTAAAGTGCTAACCGTGGCACTACCACATCTAGCATCAATACTGGAACTAGCTCTAGATGAATCATATGAAGTTTTTCTAACTAGGGATTACCACGAAAACCTAGTATTGGCAGTTATGCCTTCTTCCTTTAAACCTCTAAAAAGAGTTTTAGAAAGGTTTCCAAGCATAATTGCATTAAGTGCTACACCACCACCGCAATGGTTTTTCAAGAGTATTATGAAAGTAGAGAAAGAGATATACCAGGTAGATGTAGAGGAGTGGGGTGCTAAAAATTTTCTAAAGGAAAATACAGCTATAGCTGTCTATGTAGATGCAACAACAAGTTATAGATCTAGGAGCCCAGAAATATTTGGAAAATATGCACAACTTATTGCAACACTTTACAATGCTATGTTGAGCGGGGTATTGCTAGCAGTATACCCTAGTTACGAAGTTCTGAAAGCTGTTGTAAGTGAATTGCCAGACACTGTGAACACTATTATAGAATCTCCTCAACCACTTTCAGAAATTGTTAGACGAGTGAAGATGTTTAAGAAGGTTGTTCTAAATGTTGTTGCTGGGGGAAGGCTAGCTGAAGGAATTGAGGTTATGGAGAGGGGAGAGAGCTTAATTAAAGTAGTTATAGTGGTTGGTGTACCCTACCCACAGCCAGACGACTATGTACAAGCCATAGCAACAGAAATTAATAAGGTTGGGGGATCTTCAGCAGATTTCTTCAGAGAAATAGCATCAATAAGAGTCTTGCAAGCCATTGGAAGAGCTGTCAGATCAGATCAGGATAGAGCTATAATTGTGCTAGCCGACAATAGGTATGTAACGCAATCTCTATTATCAAGACTAGGTCTAAGCCCAAGATTAATTACGCGCAGAATCGACGAAATATCAAGAATTGTTGCAGCTGAGAGCCTTACCTTTTAGGAGTGAAGGGGGGTTAGACAGCTTTGTGAAAAATTTAAATGATGAAATTTCCATGAGGTATTACAATGTTCAAAGCAGGTATCTCCAGATACCTCTTCCCTTAAAATTATACATCACAGTTTTATATGCTGTGACATACTCTATAGAATATCCTATGCCTTCTCTACCTATCCCGGAATATTTTCTACCTCCAAATGGATAATAGCCAACTCCATGTCTCGGCATATCGTTTATGTAAATGGCGCCTGTCTCTAGATATCTAATAAGTTTTCTAATTTTCTCCATATTGACACCAAATATCGCAACATCTAAGCCATATTTTCTACCATTTGCAAGATTTATCGCTTCATCCACTTCACCAAAACTTGTTAGTAATGCTATTGGTGCAAAAACCTCTTTTTGATATAACATGCTACGTTTCATAGCATCCTTATCTGTGAATTCTATGAGCGTTGGCTCAACATATGTTGGTCCTAACCTTTTTCCACCATACACAATCCTACCACCAAGCTTCACAGCTTCATCAATTGCTAGCATCATTTCATCAACAGCTTTAACTTCTATCAAAGGCCCCATTACAGTATCTGGATCTCGAGGATCTCCTACCTTAACCTTTGTCAGCTCTGCTACTACGAGCTTTTTCAGCTCTTCATAGACAGACTCTTCGGCTAGAATAAGCTTTACAGCGTCACACCTTTGCCCAGCATAGCTATATATACCCATGGCTATTCTCTCGGCAGCTAACTTGATATCAGCATCTGCAAGAACAATGGCAGGATCTCCGCCACCCAACTCCATAACAAATTGTTTAATACCCGCTTTTTCAATAACCCTTTTACCAGTCTCACTACTACCAGTAAAGCTTATTGCACTTATCCTTTCATCAGCAACAAGTTTATCGCTTTCGCTACCTGGTATAGTAAAGACAGCCAGAGCCTCTTTTGGAAATCCGCTGAGTTCTAGAACTCTGGCAAGCATTAGCACAGGTAGAGGATCTGCTGAAGGAGGTTTAATAACAACGGCATTGCCTGCTATAAAACTGTAAGCTATTTTTGATGCGGTGTCGAAAAGAGGGTAATTGAAAGGTATAATTGCTAAAACAACGCCCACAGGCTCTCTTCTAACTATAGCCTCTGTTTCGGTAGTAGTCTGATCCCAGTCACCAGGTATGTACTCTCCAAAAATCTTCCTAGCATCGAGATGTGCGGCACGCAATCTATCAATAACTGCTGTAATCTCTCCCAAGGCTTGTGAACGTGTCTTACCAGCATTTAGAATCAGTGCTTGTACAAAATCCTCTTTAACACTTTCAATAATCTGAGCCGCCTTTTCAAGAATCTCTACACGTCTCCAGCCAGGCACATCTCTAACTACCCACCTACCATCATTATAAATACTATCTAAGGCTACATCAATGCGCTGCCAATTTAATCTTGAGACCTTTGCAATAATTGATAAATCTATAGGCGATTTAATGTCTATGTACTCCCCACTATCAATCCAATTGCCAGCGACATAAGTCTTATAATAAGTTACACCATCTTTCTCTACAATAATATTATTGAATATATTTGAAACAGGTTTAAACATCTAACTCACACATTGCAATACTATATTACAGTCAATTAAATATTTAATCCATTTGAAAAACTACATAAGCATACAATGAAACTAATGTAAGGATTAGAAACACCTTTATAATTTTTAGTAAAGCTATGAAATATATTACCACTATTCAATGGGCATTATCACTGACAGATAGATATATCGAAAACTCAATACACTGAGGTAAGGAAATTCTTCTCCTAGGTTACTAGAGATAAAACCACTACCTTTTTACATTCAACTGTTTTCAGATTCCAGACTACATTATACATGCTCCATCTTTACATATGCGATCGCGGCATTTACATTCCTAGGCATAATGTACAGCGTGTTAGCTCAATTTATAGACATAGCGATGTGTAAAACAGTAGTTGTTATATTGCCAGCAATCTTCGCATTCATTGACTACAAGAGCCACTAACAAGCAAAGAAGGTTATGAATGAGCTAGAGCTGTATGCATAGATTTAACTTAGAGGAGAACAAGCCATTGATGTGCTTGGCGTTTCCCCTCTAACGGTACTCGATGGTATTTGTAAATATTTTTGTAATTCCGTTAGAGGGGTTGCACCTCAGTGTGAATTCACCCGCTTCATCCACGCTTCATGGGTGCCTGTAGAGCCCAACGCCACGAGGCTCCCACCTGAGCTTCTCTGTATTGATTCCCTATGTCACCGCAGTGCGGATCATCCAAGAAATTATAAAGTATAGAGTTATTTAAACATTACTCTAAGAGTCAAGTATCTACAGGTATTCACATATATTTAAACTTACCATCAATTCTGTAACAGCCTCTGCTTTTTGCATGTGGTGCACGAGTTCTACTAAACATTATTGTTGTGGAAATTATTGTTAGTGCTACTAGTAGCTACGCTAATGGCTCTTCTGGTTGTGTGGAGACCCTGATTGTTTCTAGGGGGGTCTGGACTGGGATTGATGTAGCTATTCCAGCCATGAACAAGTTTATTAGTAGGCCCAGGTTCTCGACAAGCTCTGTTGCTCTACGCCTAAAGTCTATTCTCTCAATAGATCTGTGAATACTTAACGTGTTGAGTGTTTTGGATGGCATAACTACTGATCTATCCATATAATGCCAGCTCCAAAACCTTTAACAAGCTTTTCCACGGTTTCTTTAGCTCTGTTGATACACATATTAGAATTACATACACATTTGAATAAATGTGTAAAGCTTTTTCTATCTGTTGATCCAAAACCTCTCACTGCAGGATTCCAGCAACTATTTTTACTAAGTTCTTCAGCTAGGTTCTCTTCTAAATCTAATTCAGTTAAGGCGTAGATAATGCAGATGAACTTTACCTCATTTTTCGAGGTGATGTAGTCTATATGCCACCAAAGCTTCTTCTTATTCTTCGTCAAATGATGTTTTATTCTACTTCTCAACCCCCCAAACGACCTTGCAGAACCAATGTAAGCATAGAGCCCAGGCTCAAGTACAACAAGACCTATTGACAACGCTATCGTTATAGTGAAATCAATCCTCATAACAAGAATATAAACACCTTTTTCACGGGGGATAAGACTCAAATCCATTTTAACCACAAATACACAAATTTAATAATGCCAATAAATTATTTACACAGCGACAAACGTACATTGAATGGTTCTAGAGACATTGTCATTTACTTAAGCATTTCGACAGATAGTCGTAGAGCCTCGCATTCCTCTTCATAACAATTTTCAATAGCATTGAGAGCATGGGATCGTCATAGAGTTTTCTGAAGATTTCTAAGGCAATACATAAATCGCTTTTGCCCAATTTACTTACCAAGATGTTTATAAAATAACCATACCCTGGTGCAACATTGTCGAGTAGCTCTATGAACTCCTTATAAAACTCTTCGCTCACTAAGCCCTCCCACAAAAACCTTCTCAGTGGGTTATATCTCTGGCTTGTCCAGGCTATCACATATCTACAAAAAATAGTTGATAACTTGAAGATGTGCGTCAAAATGTAGGGCATTCATTTATCGTTAAAACTGTTTATCTACTATAGATAGAAATCTCAAGATTTTCTTCTACCTCTTGCAAACAGAAGAAAAGCTATTGCTATACTGAAGCTTATTGTTATTGCCAGTGCAGATATGTTTCCCTTTAAAGTGTTGGCTTGAGGAGGTGTTGTTGGCATTTGACTTGTCGGCATTTGAACTGTTATTGATACTTCATTGCTCTCGCTTGGGGTCGAGAAGTTTGTTTCTAGTGCAAGTGCTTTGAAGATATATGTTCCTGGATTTGAGAAGAACGGTGTAGGTATTATAGCTTTTCCATTGGGATCTAGTGTTAGAGTTGTGTAACTCCTCCACTCATTTTCCTCTTGTCTTCTATACACGATAATCACGGGTATTGAGGTATTTGGTGTTACAGATATCGTGAGCTTCGTATTATCGCCTAACGTGAGAATGGTCTTATCCGCAGAAATCCTTATGTTTGGCTTTAGTTTTGCAATGTGAATGGTGATTACATTACTTATAGCTTCTTTAAACCTCTCTGTCTCAATGGTCCTCCCCCTCACGTAGATTATTCCAGTTAAGCCAGGTCTCCATATGTAGTGAAGAGAGCCGTTTCTGGCCGTCTCTAGATAGGTTATGGAAATCCAGTCAAAGCCATTCAAGCTATATTCAAGAACAAGGTCTAGAGAAGTTCTAGGCTCAACAGAGCCCTCTATGGAGACTTTCTGACCAGATATGAGTTCAGTTGCATTAGTTTTTATATAGATTCTGGGAGTTGTAGGAACGATTACAATTGTTGATGCTGAAAATGATCTACTAATACCGTATGCTGTTGTATAGTTAACAATAGCTGTGATATAGTAGAGGCCAGGGTCTAAGGCTAAAAATCGTGAGAAAGTGTTTTGAGACTGTGGATAAAGTAAATCATAGTACTGTATATAGTATTGACTAGAGTTTACATATAATGAGAGATAGACATTGTATGCAGGGTTTACATCAAAATTTCGTAGTGTAACTATAAGCTGAATACCATTAGTCGCATAGGAACAATCTATATAAGCAATGACATTTGATGGCGGTACGTAAATGTTTACTGGGATTACCTTGGTAAAGAACATGGTTTTTCTACTGCCATTTGCAAATTCTATGTATCCTTGTAAAATGATTTGAAGATTATCTCTAATTGTCGAACCTGGTTTATACTGAGGGTATGCTAGATTGCTAAGAGGAATGGAGATAGTTACAAAAGCAGTGTCACCACCACTTCTTAGAAATCCTACATACCTAGATACAGAGATGCCAGCTAATGAAATAGATACACTTGTTATGCATAGTTGCAAACCCAATCCTTTTTCCAGTAAAATTAGAGAGATGTTTATATTTGCTATAGAGCCTAGTACAAGTATAGAAGGTGTGTAGATATCCAATTCCATAATCCAGTCAAGCCAGCTAGATACAACTTCGCTATAGTGCAGTGTCTGGCTTTGAATGTTTATAGGAGTGAATGAGAGGAATAGCATAGAAAGTACTAGTAGCGTTGCAACCTCCTTTAAACTCATTATTTTCTCCTCCATAAAGCTAGTATAGATAGAGCCAAGGAAAATAAGGCTATACCTATAACAATGTATACAACTCTATTTAAAAAACTTTGTAAAACATTCACAGTCGTTATTTGCGTCATTGCATTAGAGAGGTTCTGCCTCATATTGAGCACATCGTATTGTATCTTCTGAATGCTGAAAGCTAGCTGGTTTACTGAAGCGTTCAATGCTTTTTGTCCTTTAATTGCATTCTCTACCTCCACAGTTAACTCACTAATGTCCTGCTGCTCCTTAGCTAAGTTAACTACTAGATAAAAGCGTTTACATGAAAACTCTTCAAGATTTAGACTTATAGAGAGATTTTTGACTACTAAATGAACCCACTGGTCATTGCAAGGAATAATGGTGCAGAGCACTCCACTGCTATTAGTAATGCCTATGGATGAAAACCCATTTGAAGTAAAAACATATACAGTTTCATTAGCTAGTGGCACCCCTCTTCTCACAACACCTACACACATTTCAAATAAGGGTCTTCTTCTTAGCATCACTACTATCGCTCTGCTTTTAAACCAACTATACCAGCTTATCACTGGCTGTATATGCAGAAAGCTGTCAATATACATAGAATCTACTTCGCTACCCCAATTCACATAATTTATGCATGTTTTACCCATGGTTAGCGATATATTTGCTAGAAGCAGGGGTAGCTGAGGCGATATAGAAACACCACTCACCACAACATTGATTCCTAGAAACCCTTTGATAACAGCTCTGTAGAAATCAATACATGGCACACCATTATACAGAACATCCCTGAAGTATGCAGACACAAGTTTTAAAGCCTGATCGGTATAGCCATGCTGTGCTAGAGACTCTACAGCGTCTGAAGCAAATATTCTCTCTACATGAATCTTCGAGATATCTGCATGTAGAATGAAATTGGCGACAGAACTTATATGACTCTCTGAATTTGGCACGGTATAAGCAGATATTGCAGCAGCTTCAACGATATTTCCATAGCTGAGTGTGGTTTCCCCAGCTTTGGTCAAGTACCTAATACCTGTATAGAGATTGCGTAATTTGTCTTCAACGAGGTTTTTATACATGCTTATCTGAAAAGCGATGTCAGAATACCCCTTAAGAGAGGCTACTAGCTCTAAAAAGTTAAGAGCGCTATACGCTTTGACCAGCTCTAAGGTGTTGTTACTTGTAGTGGCATTGATCAAGACCTTTAGTATGTTTAATACGTATTGTATATTACTATGCTCATTACACTCATTTCTAGCTAGATAAAAGTATAGCATGGATGCACTCACATAAGCATCATCTATAGAGGATAAATGAGAAATGAAGTGGTTGCAACTCAGAGAATTGTTTATAAGCATAGAGATGTATAGGTGTGATAGCATTTCAGTTGGAAGCACACCAATATAGCTGTCTTCTAGCCCCTTGCTACTTAACATGTTAATTGTGTTGAAGAGTGATAACATGTAGAGACTTGATATCTGGTAATTGGTGGTTTGAATAATTGGGTATTTCACAAGGAGTTTGCCAAATACGTGAGCTGTATAGTCAATGTACTGTACTAATGTATCTTCTTTAATTTCATAGCTTTTGTCAAAGATTATAATAGTATTCATGCAGCTTCCTGAAGGTGTTGGTACACCAACTTCAATGCTTGTATTAGTAGTACGCATTGCTCTAATGCTAGGCATTATCAAAAGCTTTACCGGGCTGCCATTGACCTCTATAAGCAGGCTATTTTCAGAGGCTTTGAGTATTGCATAACCGGTACTTATATTCAATGCAAAGGTGATAACAGTGATAGTGTTTGGCTTTGAGGGACACACAGAAACATATATGCTTTTCGCTGTGTAGAGAGGCATAGTATATACAGTGATCTGAGAATCGCTAGTGTAGTATGACATCTTGGCATAGAATCCTCCAAGCTCTAGCATGTAGGAGCTTAGACTCAAATTTTCCAGAGAGATATTGTTAATCTTGATATCAACACCTAGCATTATCAGCTTATCGAATTCCTCAAAGGTTATAACAGCTGGTTTTCCACCCCTTAGATATACACTTACATTGCTACTCCCATTTATTGCTGATGGCAAATCCCTCAAAACAGCTAATAACTGTGGCTTTTCTGCCCCATAAAAGAATATCTTTGGAGTAGAGAATGGGGTAGACTGTAGAGTAGCCATGAAATGGAATGCATTTATACATATGAGTGTTATTAACAGCATTATCGCTGATTTAGTGCTAAACTTCATAACATCTCAATAATCTACAATATTTACATCTAATAATAAGCACTTGCAATTAGGCGACCAGCGGTCTAAATAGCGAAACCAAAAATTTAGATTTTGTTTAAAGCAACAATTTTAGAGGGGATTAGAGAGTGTTGAGAAAAGTAAAGGCTATTATAATGGCAATTCTCATAACCACACTTACATCACTAGTTCTCTTCATTGTTATTGGTCCTGCACCCTTCAATGAAATATTTAGAACAATATTTGGAAACATATTTACACTTGCAGCAATAGCTATATTCTCATTTGTTATAATGCTAATAGGGTTTGTCACCATTTTGACAACAGACAACGGATACATTGCAGCTATCGCGACAATTCTTGTCTACATATCCATAGTTGTACTAATCACAATTCTTCCTATGCTTTTTGATGCTATGGGGAAGTATTTTGGACAAGCATTATCAAACTTTACAAAGATTTTTGGATCGCCATAGTGTTGCCATTTATGGAGTTGTGATTTGAGATAGTTGCAGTGTTGAGTACAGTATTTTTGAGAACATGGAGGACACTATCATAGTACCTCCACTAAGTATTAGCAGCATTGCAGCATGTAACCATGCAGAACCTGTGAAGCCTCCTCTTGAAATTTGTAGTGCAAAGGCATTCAATATGGTTATTGTAAATACGAGGCTTATCTTAAGCACAGTTATTATAGTTGGCTCAACATAGATTAGGGGCAGTATCTGAATTTGTGCTCCTCCAGCAGTTGCAAAAACATGTTGCAGTAGTGTGACTAGGGTAAATACAAATTCCGCTAAGGCTACAATGAGTATGGTTAATATGTAGACCACTCCCTGGAAAGCCCTGGCAACTTGCTCTCTCTGCTTCCGCAAATTTATGATCCTCTGAACAGTTACGCTAAGGCACTCCCCAACTTTAACAGGATCACCACCAGCCTCAATAGCGTCATAAAAAATGTCCATACCTCTCCTCATAGTCTCACTACCACTCTCTCCAACAAAATACAACATGGCAATTCTCGTATCTATGCCGTTCTTAAGTCGTGAGTAAAGTCTTCTCAAATGCTTTGTTAAGAGTCCGAGGTCTGTAACTAGGATGCTCTTAACTGATTGAGTATAGTTCCTGAGCGTACTAAATGTGAGGCCAAGACTCCTTATAAACACTATGAAAAAGTTCTCCACATTCTTAACACTGCTCTCTATCCTCCTACCTATGAGGCCAGGTATGAAGAGAAACATGCCGAAGGCTACTAAGAAGTATGCAGGCTCTCCAAATCTCATGAAGATCCATAGCCCCATAAAACTTGCTAGTAGCATAGATGTAATTAAAGCGATGTTGTAAAGCCTTCGTTCAGGCATGTTTATCTTTAGGTCATGTACAAGGTTTTGTTTTGGAAGAGACTTCTTTATCAGAAACACTAGCAGTATGAGAGCAATCATAGTGGCTATAAAAGAAGTCACTATAACCTGTGTGCCACCCATAAAGAAAGAAAGGAGTACGATATTTACATCAATAAATATAGCTGAGCTTATGGAAGCAGTGTATATGCCTAGCAAGAGCTTCAAGGACTCTAAAACCCTTGCATAATCAGCTTCATAACTCGTAAGCATAGTGTTTTGCTCCATTTGCAAGAAGGTCTCAAGATCTTCACCAACATTAATCGCTTCTGCAAGCCTATTCAAAAAATCTTTAAACAGAGTATTTGTAACATACTTTACCTGGGTTCTTGTAGCCATTACAAACCCGTAGCCCCACTTTTTAGCTACAGAGACTATTCTATTCAAAACCATAGTGTAAACACCATAGCCTTGCCCACTAACACCACCTAATGAAAACACTCTCTCATGGGGAGGCTTACCTGTAGAAACTGCATACATATGTGTACAGAGGTAGAGAAGGTCTTCATCAACAACAGCAGTAATACCTCTTCTCTTCAGAGCTTCAGCAACATACCACAAAACAATGGGTAGAGGTGCTACTATGAGCAATACAAATTTATATGGAATAGGTACAAATAGTGCTGATACTGCGAGAATTATGGAGATCCAGAAATAAGGATTGCGCAAAAATTTCCCGATGTTTGCTATAGTAGTACCCCTCTTTCAAGCCTTTTAATAGCGGTTTCGAGACCTAGTTCATGGGCTTTCACAATGGCGTTCCACACATCGTAGTAGTTAAACATCTTTTTCTCTGTAAGGAGTTTGAGGAAATGAGCTCTCATCTCCAGCTCATCATAAATCTTCCTCATCTCAGTTCTGCCAATTCCCTTCATCAAAGCTATCTTGTTCTCCAGCAAATAGCTTGCACCCTTGCCTCTAAACATGAAAACATCTCTTGCGGGATCCCAAACGAATACAGGTACATACACTATGGCATCGATCTTCGGGTCATAACCTATTATCTCATTTACGCTAAGAACCCTTCTAACCATGATACCCTCTCTCCATACGGCGCTCTGAATTAATATAAAGTTGAGGTTGTCCATAAAACTCTTCGGGATTTTTATTGGATCCCCTGTAAGCCTTTGTATAACTCTCTCTACTGAAGAAGCATGGAATGTGGAGAGCACGGGATGCCCTGTTTGCATAGCTTGAAAAGCTATGGACGCCTCTACACCTCTTATCTCTCCAACTATTATATAGTTCGGTCTCTGTCTTAGAGCAGCTCTGAGCAGGTCAAACATTGATACAGATGACTCCTTTACACCTGTATCTCTCGTGAGTTCTCTAACCCAGTTTAGATGTGGTAGCTGTACTTCAGCAGTATCTTCTATAGATATAACCTTGTATGTTGGGGGTATGAGCGCTGCTATGGCGTTGAGCGTAGTTGTCTTACCTGACGCTGTTTCGCCGCAGATAAAGCCACTCATGTTATTATTCAGCAGAATCCATAGATATGCAGCTAGCCTGGCATCTATTGTGTTCCATGCTATGAGCTGTGTAATACTTATGGGCACCTTTGCAAACTTCCTTATTGTGAAGTTAGAGCCATGAAGACTAACATCATGTCCATAAACAATATTTATTCTGGAGCCATCTGGTAGAGTAGCATCTACAATTGGTCTTGCATGAGATACAGGTTTTCCAATTCTCTCAGCAAGCTTTATAACAAAGGTGTCGAGCTCCTCCTCAGACTTAAATTCTATACTTGTTTCAAGAGGGCCGAAGATCTTGTGCACTACATATACAAAGCCCATCCCCCTACACGTTATATCCTCTAACCACGGATCCCTTGTAAATGGCTCAAGAAATCCCAACCCTATCTTATCTCTTATTAAATAGTACTTGAGGTACTCATAGTCATTTATGTATACCGGTATCTTGCCCATTCCCTCTTTAAGATGGGAGTAATCTACAGATCTATCAACGAGTTTAACAATGCTCTCAAGTCTCTTGAGTAAAATCTTCTTCCTCTCTTCAACATCTTCAGCGACATCACCTTCAGATATTACCTCAGCAAGCTTAAGCTCAAGAATTTTGAGCAGGTTTGGATGTGGTTTAGGGGGCTCAACCGCGACATACTTTCTGTAGCCACTCACAGTGCCCCTGGAAGGCATGTACACATGTATGTATATACCTTCGCCAACGGGATAAAGCAAGTTAACATTTCTCAGCTTTTTCATATCGTAGCTCAGTTCATAAGTCTCGTAAAACTGTGGCATACCCACTTCTTCAACAATCTTTGCAAGGTACTGTAGAAGATATTGATGGTTCTTCACATGGTTTGCGAGCCTCGGATCCAAAACAATTTGCTTAGCTGCCACAGCACTACGCCCTTGCCAGCGATAATGGTAACACCTTTATACCGAAAGCAGGATCCACATCAAAAGCTATAACACTGTCAACAGGGCCTAGGGCCCCCCTCAACTTGATTACCTCCATAGCCTTTATCAACATACCACCTATTTCAAATGCCCTCAGCCTTATGTAACCATCGCACACACTTCTAGCTCTAATCATTATGTCGCTGTCGAGGGCTCCGGGGTGCACTGCTAGTATAACTACCTTATCTTGAGAGACAATGTTTTTTGCTACAGTAAGGAAGTCTAGCACCATACTGGTATTTGCGTAAACAGCGAGCACAGAGAAGGAGTCCACTATGAAGACATCCCAGTCAGTAAGTGTTTTCATCATAAACTTCCCAACTATACCCAGAAGTAGCTTAGCTATGTGCCTAGCCCATGTCGTGCCCTCCATATGCACAGGAAATATTTTCAGCAATCCCTTGAGGAAGTGGCTAGTCATGTCGAAGCTAACTCTCTTAGCTTGCATCAAAAACTCTCTTACGGTAGACTCCGTCGTTATGTAGTATACCCTAAACCCGCTTTTCAAGGCACCATAAGTTATCTGCTGCATTAATACACTCTTTCCTGTTCCATGCTCGCCCTCGATGAGCAGAAGTGATGGTATTGGAATGCCACCGCCAAGCCTGGAATCAAGCTCCTCACTACCAGTGGAAATCACGAGCTGCTTTTTGGACAAGGTTACACACCTTCACTAAGCACTCTCTCAGCTCTAGAGCATCGAGTAAAAGCAACTATATAGCCATAGAAACCCTTACCCAGTACGCTGGGTAAGGAACCTCTTATGTGCAGCACCTCTCCAGGTCTTAAAAACCTGTGTTCAGCATAACTATAAGAAATGTTGTTACCCGCCTCAATATCTTCAACGATCCAGCATCCAGGGGAAGGAGATTCACATTGTCTTAGGCTGTAGGTGTATATACTTCCTTCAGCACTCTGTAAAATGATGATAACATTGATTTCCCTCACATCAAGCACACTACCACTACCATCATTAACTATAGTAGCTTTAATTATTGTTCCATTGATCAGCGATGCGCTGTAGAACTTGAGGCTATCACAACCTATGTAAACATCGCGCTTCAGAGCAATGCTGTAAACAGCGTTCACAACATTCAAAAAGCTGTGAATAGTGTAAAGCGCTAGGGCAATAAACATGAAGCCTACTATTGCAGCAGCTAATGGCGAGGAAAGCCCTTTTGCCAACGATTATTCACCCTGTGTAAGTATATTCTGCCCTCACTCCATTGGGTAGGGCTATTACAACTGTTGTTGGTATTGAGAAGCTTGTACTGTTATACACCTTAATGGTTATAGTCTCTCCAACATCCCAAACCCCATTTGGTACAGCCTCTGTGAAGTCCCATCTGCCAGATCCACCACCACTATTATAAGTTGTTAGAGCTGTGTGTTGAGAGTCGCTGAGGTAGACATCAGTTTCTGCAAGTTCACTGCTAGAGATGGCTCTTGAGCCAGTGTTCTTTACAAAAACCACAAAGTATTTTCCTGTAGGGGAGGTGTTTAGGGAAACAAGCACTATGGAAATAGATGTTTCTAGCTTATTCTGTGCACTCTTCATAGCAAGTCTCATGGATGAGTCCAGGAGGCTCATCTGAGAGAGTAAGGCTACAGAAACCATTGCGGCTAGTATAACACCAGCTATAACTATTATTGCAGTGCCCACACTCTCGGAAGCCGTAATATCACCCCATATTTGTGTCTACAGCGAGTTTCAAAACCTCTTCACTAGCACCCTTATCCTCTACTCCAAACACCTTAGCCAAGTTATATATGTATATAATCTGCTCATTTACCTTCAAACCCATCTTTCTAGCTCTATAGACAAAGTCCACCACACCTACAACAACCCTCTCCTCATCATCATTAACAACCCCTATAACCTTCATAAACCTAGCCATCTCCTCTATAACCTCCTTCGGCACTCTATTAAGCATATCATCAACCCACTTTATCAGCTTTATTAGTCCAGCTAATCCAAGCCTGCTAGACTTTGAAACAAGCTCCTTCGATAACTCCTCTAACCCTTTCTGAACCTCCTGTTGAGCAGCTTCGCTAACAGCTTCGCCAGCGACAGAGCCCTTCTTTTCAAAACTCTCAAGAGCTTTTTCAAAGCTCTTAATAATGTGGTTAGCCCTAGGAGTGCCTTTCACATTCGACTGCTTGTTGTATGTTCTCAAAAAATTGAATGGATTCATAACCTCAGCGACTGCAGCCCTTATATCAACAAGCGATGCCTTGACCTCATCAATGCTCTTAGCAACATCCTCTCTAACCTTCTTAACCTCATTCTCAACAGATTCAACCCTAGAAGAAAACTCCTTAAGCTTGGAATCCACAAGAAGTGAAACATGTTCAGCAACAGCCTCTTTAATACCATTAACATCTAGCATAGGAACAGAAGATTCTCGAACTTGCTGAGATACAGGTGTAGGCTCCTCCTCAACAGCGGGCTCAGCTCCCTCCATATTTAGAGAAGAAGGGGTAAACCTCTTGAGAATAGGGTGAACAAAGACTCTGCAAAGCACACAGTCACAAGACCACTCAACCACCAGCACCACCCTCATACAACTATTTTCTATACCGGGTTATATACATAGCCAGGGCTAACACTATGTGAAAGCCTATAGCAAGAGATAGAACTGCAAAAACTAGCAACACATAAAAAATATGATTAACATAAGAAAAAGAGATATAGAGAACTAGAAAACCGAGAAGAATAAAGCCAAGACCCTCAATAAAGACAATCAAGAGAGGAGCATTACCACGAGCAGAAGAAGACGAAGAACTAGATAAAAAAATGCTTATGGTTTCAAGCATCTCCCTCAACACCATCTAACCCCAAATACCACTACTACATAGCTCAGCCCAAGTCTATATATGAGTACGTTAGTGATGCTGGTACCTGCCTCTCAACAGTTAATGCTGAGCCAATAGGAGGCTTAATCTCAACCTTAAACACATCATAAGGCTTCAAACCACCATCAACCTGCTTTAGTATTGTACCCAACTTAGTGAAGTTGATAACCACCAACACCTTCTCGCCTGCTTGCAGAACGGTATCACCATTATTTGGCTGTCTCCAAATAACAGCAACACCACTCCACGTCGCTTCAGCAGCGTCACAAAGCTCATCTATTGTGTAATTAGCAGCATATATTTGGGTGTAACCCTTCAATAACGGTGGATTTGCATTTATCATGTCACTCAGATACTTCGTAAGATTGGTTATTGCCTGACCCCACTCATTCATAGATGCATTGTGTATTGGATTTGTATATGTTGATGTTAATCCACCTTTGTTTACTACCCAAACGGCGATGTCGGCTTTGCCTGGTGTTAGGTCAACGTCTTTTTGTCCTGCTGATAATCTGATTGGTATAACAGCACATGTTAGTCTCTGATTCTGGGTGTCTACTTTTGCTAGTACTGTGCCATCTATCTCTAGTGCGCTGCTTGCTTGGGCTAGTCCCTGGCTCATAACTTCTTTGCTTCTCTGAGTCGTGTAGAAGCCCATGTTTAGCACTACGAATGCTAGTGCAGCTGCCACTACCACAAATGCTATCAGTACTATAGCTGCTTCAATACCAACAATACCTTTTAACAGCTTTGTTTTTCTCACATTTTTCACCTCGTGTTTTTATGATACGTAGGGGGTTTTCTTGTTGGTGTTGTGTGGCGACTGCTTGTCTAAATCAATTTGTGTGTAGAATAATTGAATGTTTGATTGACTTGCTAGAGCAACTATTTTACTTGTGTTTGCTACTGCTTGTACTGCGGGTTTTTTATAGTGTGAGTCTCGTGGCAGTTTTCTATGTTCATGTTTCTCATGTTTTTAGGTCTGATTTTTACTGCGTCTTATTTTCTATAGGGTCTGAAATGAGTGCTGCAGTATCTTTTCCTAGGCTTGATGAGGCTGTTTCGTTGAGTGGAGTGGTTGATTTGGAGCACTGTAGTGGTGAAATTATTGCGGGTGTTGAGCTATTTGCACCTCTAATGGTTTTAGGATTTGTTGTGAGGAGTGTTTTAGTGTCTCTGAGGGGCTATAAGCTTGTAGATGTTGTTATGGAGGTTCCTGATTTTCTGAATTTGATGATAGTGTTTGGCAAAGGTGAGCTGTGATGAGCGGCGATTCCAGGGCTTTTGATGTGCAGAGTGAGTGTTTTTCTAGATTGCAGGTGTTGAGGGAGCTGGATTCAGCAATAGATTTTGCTAGGGGGTTTCTGCAGCTTAGGATTGTTTTGATGCTGGGCTCCAGAGGCTCTATGACTGCTAGGGATATTTCTATAGCTCTTGGGGAAAGGTACAAAGCTGTGTTGGATGCTGTGAGGAAGCTTGTTGCAAAGAATCTGATCGTTAAAGAGCCTGATGGTGGTGTGGATCTATATAAACTCTCTGATAATGGTGCTGAGTTCTATAAAAAACTCGCAGCTTTTCTTGGAGTCAAAGAATTTTATAGGATGCCTAGGGGTGAGAGAAAAGTGCTCATATTAGACATAGCAACAAATATCACTAGATATACACATTTGGCGGATGCCATAGTAGCGCTGGCTACAAGCAGGAGCAATACGCTTTCTTTGAATGACATTGCTGATGCTATGAAGCTGAGCCTGGAGCGTGCAAAGACCTACATAGAGATGTTTTGCAGTAGGAGAAATGGTGTGAGATTGTTTAGAAAGGTTGAGAAGGAATCAAGGTTGCTGAGAATATTAGCATTGCTACTCAAACCACTGGGTATAAAAATGAAGACAACTGTGGAGATGTATAAGCTCAGCGAAGAGGGGTTTACAGTATTCTATAAGCAGCCCTACTACATGAAATATAAGAGGAGTGTAGCTGCAAAACTAATGACAAAGCTATTTGGCTCGGCACATCCAAGGCTTGTACTAAAGAGAATGTCAGTACTTGTTCTGCTAACAGCATTAACATGTGGAGTCATTTCCCTAGCCATACGCAGTAGCATTGCAACAGCATTAACGGGTTCCCTAACTCTAGCAGCATCCCTTCTGTACTTGGGTTACAAAGCAATCTAACTTTTTTCAATATGTGCACATATTGTGGGCAGAAAATCAGCAATGATGCTCTCTATTTTGTCTAAAATGCCATCCAACCTTGCATAGATGTTCACAGTTGTTGGATAAACTAGAGCTGTATAACTATTTCTTACTAACTTAACCCTAGTGCCCTGATGCTCGCCACCTTCATATGTTGCCAGGGTTCTTAGGTTTACTTTGAATGGCAGCTTAATTATTATAGTGGCTACAGCTGGTAGGGGCTTTGAAAACTCAACACCTAGCCTCCTTGACAAAAACTGGAGCACTTCAACAACCCTATCCACATCATCAGCTCTTGAGGATATATCAACTTTGGTAGAGGTGATCTGCACCCCTAGTCCAAGCACTCTTGCAGTAACGTAATTAAGTTTGCCAAGGGTTCTAACCCCTGTTCCTAAGGCTTGTGAAGCATATTCAACGTCTATAACCTCCCTTAATGGCCTTGAAATCCACCTAACCAAAGCCTTCTTCCTACAGCTCTTAAACTCATTCAAAAACGCATTTGCAATTCTGTGGAGCTCACTTTTCAATGTTCCTCTACTTGCCTCTGCTAAAACCTCCACTGCCTGGTCATCGCCATACCCAGCCCTCTTTAAGCACCTATACACAGCAAGGCCAGCTAATCCAGCTAAGTTAAAAGCCTTTGACTCGTAAAGAGAAGGCATTGTATGGACTCTTCTGCTGAGAACCCTTCTAAAAATTGTTGCTGCTTCGCTACTCCAAAGAGCTGATAGAGCACTGTTCACCTCATTATAAGAAGCATTGCAAAGTCTTTTCCTTAGATATGCTTTCAAAACTTCAACAAGGCCTGGCACAATGCTGTTTATAATCTCTTCAACCTTTTCCTCATCCGTACAGAACTCACGGCTCCAAAAAACATCTCCAGAGGCTTCCAAAGGGCTGTCATCTATAACCTCACCACTATCCTCATCAACTATGAAACCTTCTCGACTCCTAATCTTTCTACCCATAATATCTCCTTCAAGACCTCTAATTATGGCTTCGACTTTTTATTAGCATTGCTACAGAATGCATTATTGTGTCGCTATATATTTAACACGCTGCGAAAGCTTTATCTAACCCTCTGCGATAAAGAGAGAGGCAATAAGGGTGAGCGCTATGGAGAAGAGCGAATTTGTTTTTGAGGAGGATGGTCATGTCTTTGTCATCAGACCTGCAAATGGTGTTTTTAGTAGCGATGATCTCTCAATCGCTTTAAAAGCTCTTAAAAAGTTTCTCAAAGGAGAGTTCGAGGATATGCGTAGTGAACGCGTAAAGAGCAATCAAAAGGGTAATGGGCACTCACATAATGGTGGTAATACCAATAGCCACTCCTCATGGCTTTTAACATGGCTTGCTGAAGCAAATGGTTATAGAGATGGCTACCCACATCTTTTTACACAGCATTAAACGCGCTTTCTCTAAATCTTAACTAGTTTTAATAGGATTACTAACACAAGTATTATGAAGATAAGTAGTATTAGTATTCGCAGGTCTAGCTGAACACCTCTGGCTGTTACACTTGAGATTACTGTAACTGTGTATGTTGATTGCTGTGTTGTAGTAACAGTGATGGTTTTCATAATTGTAACTGCACCGCTTATACTTTGAGGAGTTGCTATGCTTTGTGATGTGAAATAGCTTTGCAATGGTTTTGACTCTACCCCCAATGCGACATATGTTGAGAGAAGCATTGAGAGCCTTGCTACATTATATAACCTAGTACTTGTTGTCCCTAATCCACTTATTAATTCTAGTAGAAGAGGCACGTCAATGGGTAGAGAGTTTTTAAGCCTGGTCAGCGATATTTCGATAGTTTTGTTTAAAGCGGCTAGAGATGTTGACTCGTTTAGCATGAACATGTATAGGAGTGTTAAGTACATGTAGCTTATGGAGCTTATGCCTAGCGATAACTTGTCTATAGAAGTGTTGGTTGAAAGCATTAGACTGTACCTGGCTTGGGCTTCTGAAAAGAGGTCCTGGGGTATTGGTATTTGGGAGGAGAAAGCAATAATGTAGGTATATATGTTTTGAGCTAGTGCAGAAATGGATGATGAAAGTTCTTCAAGGTCGCTAGGTCTGATAACCATGACTGAAGGTGTTATACTCAAGTTGAATAAGTTTAGCCAGAATCTGGCAGTAGAAATTCTTGCTGAGGCTATTGCCAAGTACTGTGTTGATGAATCTAAGTATCTTGTTGAAATGCTTCTATTCATGTATATCAAGGCCTCGTAAAGCCTGTCAACAGTGTTTATAAGTATGGAGAGTTTTGAGGTGTCTAGGGGTTGAGAAGCTAGGCTCCAGACCTTCTTTAATAGGCTATAAACATCACTTTTTATTGTATTAGCAGTGGTACTAATGTAATTGCTATTTGTTGCTGCATTGAGTAAGTGTAGCCTCCAATATGCATATATCAGTGCTTGGAAATACATGGATGCTGCTGAATAGAGCTGGTTTTGTGTCTCAAGTTTGCTTCCCAAAGCCATATAGTTGTTTATATTGTTATCTATATTGCTTAGAATTTGCCTCAGGTACTGGGCGTAGCTAGTGCTTAAAGCACGTTGCTCTACAGATTTGCTTAGATTTACAACATTGTTTATCTCATTTCTCATATCATCTATACCACTCCTCAGCATTGGTGCTATAGAGTTGTAGATGCTAGTTATAGCCTCTTCATAGCCTCCAGTACTGTAGGAGAAAAGCCCGTTAGTGAATACATTTAGTGCTTCATATATGTTAGCCACAGGCTTTACAACAACTCCGTGAGAAGCACCATAAGATACTAGATCCACCGTTTGTGAAACTGTCCTGTAAACAGTTAGAGGCCCCACTCTTTGTGCAACAGTTGTGAATATGGTGTCTGTAGTCTGTCCATATGGTACTAGAAACACTTTTGCGCCACGAGATATTACTGCTTGTAACTTGTAGTACACACCCCCAACAGGACCTATGCTCCCATCAGGCATTATCATGCCCGTCATCATAATGCTTTCATTTAGTGAAAGACGTAGAAGTGCAGAAGCGAAGGCCACAGCTGTTACACCACTTGCACTAGGTCCTCCAACAATCGGCGAATCAGATCTGATTGAAGCATAGAAGTCGCAACCCCCGAAACTAATATTTGCAATAGTGCTAGCCACAATAGCGGCAACTCGTGTCGAAGCCTGTAAATCTATCTCTGCTAGTGGGAAGGTCTCCACATAAACATGTCCATTACCAGGACAAGCAACCCTCACATAGAGATCAGCAGTAACACCAGTATACGAGCCGTTAGGGAGCTGTGTTACTGCAACAATTGTAACATGCCTGCTTTCATCAAGCGTATAATACTGTGAAGCAGCTATAGAAGATTCAAATACCGCTGTTAGAATCAGTAGTAAGAGTATCATTGCAATTCTAGGCATTTATCACAACCTACCGGAAATCACAGTCTTATATAAATAAAAGTTTTGCGCACAAAAAGTTTTTGTAAGAGGATCTGTTTCATCTTCAGAGTCACTGCAATCACGGCAATGCAACTCCTTTATACTGAGCCACGAGAATCTCTATCGGCTTTCACCAAGAATGATGCTTAGCTAGTTCTCGACTCATTTACACTGTGTTCAATATTGAGAAGACTTGGCAAGGTCTTAGAAGCCCCTCTATATTTATTACTATATAAATGAAAGGCTTTTAGCTGTAATGCTATAAGGAAAGGAGGGATTTGAGCAAAGTTAGATAACATCACTTAGTAGCTTAATTGTTCTATCAATATTGTCGTCAACACCTCTCATAATTGCTCTTAGGTAGTGTTGGGGCATTGATTGTGCAAATTCTTTCAGCAGCCCTGTACTATGCATGAGGGATCTGAGTGCTTGTGAGAGGTCTGGTGAAAGCTTCTGCAGCTCTTCCTCAAGTTCTGATTTTTTCAGTTTTGGATGTGTGATGCTGATAGGCTCTCCTAGTGCTCTCCTTAGCACCTGTATGGTTTTGTCAAGCTTGAGCATAGTCATGGAGAAGCCGTCGTAGAGCTCTCTAAGTCTTCGCTCTGCAATGATATAGAAGGAGTCTACTAGCTCCCCCCTAATCTCAAGTAAAACTTTGTATGCTGCAGCCATCTCCTCTTTACTCATGGTACTACTCTTTCTCTTTATTCTTGCTAAAGCATCTTTTAAGAATCCCATAAGCTTCACATGTCTGTATGCAACAGAAAAGGTTTTAAATAGCTTCTGTAAACAATTGTATACAGAGTGTGTCTAGCAATGGCATTAAAGAGTAGAGATAGAGACAAAGTGCTCAGATCTTTAGCTAGATGGCTTGCAGGTCTAGAGCCTCTCTTTGGCTCTAATCATTATTTCGAGAGATATTCTACAGCTAAAAAAGTTGTGGAGAGGCTTTCTCCATATAGAGGACTCCTGATATGTCCATTCTGTAAGAAAAGGTTTCTTAGGGCTTCAGCTTTTGTTACCCATATAGTAAAATTACATGCATTAGAGCTTGAAGAACTTATAGATACTGAAAGCATGTGAAAATGCGGCACTAAAAATGTTTGTAGAGAAGCTCTTTCCCTATTCAAAGATAATGGTTAGGAATAGCTATAGTGGTTGTAGCGAGAAGTGTGATGCAAAGAAGCTGGTGGAGGAGGGGAGTCTAGTACCATTAGAAGCATCTTCAGTATTGGAAAAGCTGTATATGGGGGATTTGAAGAGTTTTGCAGACATATATATCGATGCCATGCTCTGCACAGAAATCACAGCTCTATGTAGAGAGAATGGACCTAGGATAAAGTATGGCGTAGCCCAAGCACAAGACGGGGTTGAGGTATACTCTGAATGTTTTGACCCAGAATTGTTGTTCAACATACTCTTAGGAGACATAGCAAAGGCATTAATGGTATACACTGGATATAGGGATAACATAAAATTCAAACTGATTAAAATTTCCAAGGAAATTACGACAAGAGAATTTCTCGAAATTGTTGAAAATAGAATTCTGAACAGCGCTAATCATTCTCACGAATATTTGAAAGAGGAGCCCATAGGCGAATTCCTTAAAAAACTTGTGCAAGAAAAGAGCTTCTCAGAAATAATACTTCAAGTACCTTGCTTAGACAAGAACTTCATCCATGTTTTTCTAGAGGTAGTGAAAAAGATTAGGGAAAGCGGTAAAATAGTTTATATAGCAACTTCAATACCTACTAAAGAAAATGCCCGATTCTGCAAAGTCCCATACAAAGATTTTGTTGCCTACTATATTCAACTTATTGAAGAGTCAAAGATGCACAAAATCATTATATGTGATAGTGAAGCTCCGCATATAGGCATTATAGTGGATAGAAGAATTTACATGATGTCTAGTGATATAATTTACAGAGAAGATTTACATGTAATACCCATAGCAGATACAAAGTATGCAAATGATTACGCCACATTAGTGCTAAAGCATTGCCTCTGTTCAAACAACTTAATCAAAGACGATAGCAAAGTAATGCAAAAAGATATAGTGATGCATATGATATAAAAATGCAGACAACTAGTTGAATAGTTTTTAGTACAAAGATAGAGAATAACGTCATACAGTTTTACATCCTTATGCTAAACACACTTTCTTGACGTTGACTTTTTCCTCCAAGAACTTCCTTACACTTTATAAAGCTATTGACATATGGATAGTTTTAATGTTTGCTGTGTTTTTGCGGGGCAGCAGTCTTATAATCTTTGTTTTACATGTTTTGCTTGTTGATGAACTTTTGTAATTACTTGACTATGTGAATTCAGTTCTGTTCTATTTACATCAATGCTCATGACCATGTTTTTAGAGGTGGCAGTGCTACTGATGAGAGTATTGGTAAGGAGAGAGCTCAAGATAGCGTTACAAAACACTCTCTAGGAGCAAATAAACTATATAGTTAGCTTATATGGGCACCTTTGATCTACTCTCTGCTCTGAATGGCTGGTTTTTAGGAGGTTTGATGTTTTTGAATCGAGTCTCAGTTTTGGTTTGTTCAACCCTAAGCCAATTCCCTGACACATTACCCCCTCCTCGCAGCTGCCTCTAAATCATGTGTTATAGAGTTTCATAACTAAAAATGCTAATAAGAGTTTGCAAATCTCAACACTTATTATTAACAATGTTTAGAATAGAGAAGACCAGTAAACCCCCATCAACAATCTAAAAATGGGATTTTTGATTGTAGCTGAATAGTGAGAATGTCTATAGATAATGGTTTAAAGATTCTATTACTTCATTATATACTTCTCCAATGTTTTTAGAGGCTGTAACTTTTATCCAATTTCTTGTTGGATACCCTTCTTCAATCATTGTAAAGTAGAGTTTTCTTACTTTCGCTAAAAATATCTCTTCTCTTTCAAAAATATCCAAATTCTCTTTTTGTCTCAACTTTCTCTCAATGGCGATTTTAGGATCTAGATCTAGATATATTATTACATCTGGTTTTGGTAGTTTTAGATACTCTATAATTTTCTTTGCAAAGTCATAGTTAAAACTCTGTGCACATTGATAGGCTATTGTAGAGGTGAAGTACCTGTCCATTATAACTATGAAGCCTTTAGAGAGTTTGTTTAGAACGTCTTCTCTATCCCTAAACATATCTAATATGTAGAGAAAGAATTGTTCTTCTGGTGTTAGGCTTAGCTTGGAATCTAGGAAGAGCTTTATGATAGAGCCATATATAGATGTCTTATTTGGGTATGCATATAACGCTACTGAAAATCCTCTACTCTCCATAAGCTCTTTAAGCATTTTACTTATAGTGGTTTTGCCTGTTGCATCTATTCCCTCAAGTACTATAAGCATGGTGTTTCACAAAATATTATAGAGTATTGTATTCAATATTTTCATAAATATAGCTGTAGCTAATGCTAATGATAGTGTACAGAGCATATATGCTTACCCTTTTACAGAGGGTTTTACAATCTTAGTAGCTAATGATATGTGTTCAATCAAGTCGTCTACAGTATTTCTAAAAGTCAGGAGATTCACATCCTTCCCCCTTACATTAACAGTTAATATGCCGCCAGAACACAGCATTTCTATAGCTATTTGCGGTGGTGCTGTTACGTTATCAGGCTCTACAGAATCTATTACACTCTTGCAAATATCTTCATTGATTGGGATTTCTAGGGTAAGCTCTACTTTCATTTAAGTACATCACCTACGCTTTGTAGTGATGATAGCACTACATAGTTTTTCTCTATATTCAACTCCTTGTCCAAGGGCCATCTTGGCTCTAGAAATTGTATAGGTAGAAGGAATTCCCTGCCATTAGTAAAAACCATTACCTCTTCTGCTAAACCAACTCCCTTCAAAATTCTATAGAGTGTGTAAAGTGGTGGTGTTTTGGGTTCTGTGGAAAAGTCTACAACACCCACTCTAATACTCTTTATAATGAACCTCTTAATTCCAGCACTTTGGACAAGGCTATCTATTAAGGATTTGAATTGCCTTAGAGTTGAGAACAATAAAGGAATTAAGTACTTCATGAGCTGGGGCTCTAAAGCAAGGTATAATAGGGGTTCAGAACCCTTTAAATCCATATACAATGTCATTGCATAAAAAGATTCATAAACATCCTCAACATCTTCAACATTTTTCACCATTATCTTTGGCCCAACAAGTTTTTGAGTAGCCCTACTATACTTAGCCAGTATCTTCTCAACTTCTTCAACAAGTTTATTTATTATATCTCCCTTTACCTCCTCTCTAATACGCTTAACCATAGCCATACAATTATCAGGATCTAAACTCAATCCAGTTATATAGGGTTCAAGAGATTTTTCAAGAGCTTGAACAACATCTCTCCTAGGATATCCAAAAAGTCTAATACTTTCAGAATACTCCCACACATCTTTTGACAGAGCCTCTTCTAAAACCTCTTTATGAACCTCAACAAAGCTTTCATCATACGAAACTTTGGAAAGCGAGAGCATTGCTGACAAAGCAAGTGCTTCAAGAGTTCTAGGGATAATCCAAAAATCTTTGATGTTTCTGATGAGGTGAATAGATGTTGACTGTATTGCAGAGAGCTCCTTTCCCAAAAAATCATCTATAGACAAAAACCTAACACCACTAATAGGCCTCTGCAAAATCCCTACACCAACAACAAGCCCTTCACCAAGTGGCTTAGAAGCCTCATAAAAAGGTGCTAAAAGAACATCAATATCCTGCTCTTTAAAGAATTTTAGAAGTAGAGCAGCAGAGAATACACTATCCACACTACTACCATAGATTATATAGAGAGATTTAACCTGTTTAGCTAGAGCCACAAGTTCTTTGAATTGCTTAGCCATTTAAAAACACCACATAACTATACCTTCTAGCTCCATAAAATGCTTTAAAGTTATAGCAAAGTTTATATGAATTCATGCCATGCATTCAAATATCCCAATACCCCCTTCCAGCAAAGAGGATCTCGTTTCATCAAGGCCGTTACAACTGAAGCCTCGCCATTTATGGCAAGGATAAATGGAAAAGATTATAAACTTCCTTTGTTTAATTGCTCTTGGTGATGAGCATTGAACTCTCTGAGTTATTGGCGATGATCAACAGTTTATCCATAGCCTTGAGTCCAATGGATAGGGGTAGTGGGCCGGGGGATCTGGCTGGGATTGAGCCCGAAGGGGGATGTAATCCTGAACCTCCCCACACTAGCGAGAGCCCTAGCCCTTCAGGGTGGGGAGGAGGTCAAAGTTAATTATGGCGGAAAAAGGTTACTGTGTAGCTTCTGATGATGGCTGTTGTGTAGTTGATGTTTGAGATGATGCTTGTGGCGCTGGCTGTTCTTGTGCTTGGGCTGTTTGAAGAGCTCCTCCAAGATATTGTGACACAAGAAGTTTTGCTCTTTCTGGCTCGTATATAAAGTCTGGAGGCAGTTTTTTGATGCGTTTATAGTACTTCATTAATGCATGTATTTTTGACTCTACTTCTATCAATCCTCTCTTGCTTGTAAAATCCTTTGGATGTTCAGCTAGGTGTCTTCTTAAATTGACAGCCTTTGCCATAAGCTTAAGTAGGTCTTCAGGAATGGGTAGTGCTACCCCATGTTTTTCTAAAATTTTTGTTAGTTTTATACCTGTTATGCTTTTTACTAGAGGAATGCCATACTGATCCCTAAGTATTATGCCTATCATAGAAGGTGTGTAACCAATCTTAGCTAGTTCTACAGCTAGTGTTTCAACTTCTTCAGGAGTGTATCTAACCCATTTAGGAGGCCCTATTCTAGCCGGTCTAGTTGAATGCGACTGCCCTTTGTCTCTCCTCTTACCAGCCATAGTAAGTCACAACATGATAGCTTTGAAATACTACGGAAAAGAACTAGGCTCAAAACCCTTTATAAGCTTTTTCTTTGATCTCTTTGAAGAGGTTAATGTTTTTTATCAGCCACTCGCCAAGAGCTCTAAACGCCTTTCCTCTATGGGAGTAGAGATTCTTTTCTTCAATGCTCATCTCAGCGAAAGTTTTAGTAGAGTTGTAGGGTATGAATATAGGATCATAACCAAATCCTCCACTCCCCCTGATGTTAAATGATATATAACCCTCTGTAACTCCTTTAAATATCATGACATTGGCTTCAGAAAGAGCATAAGCTACAACAGCAACAAAGACAGCCTTTCTAGAGCCTAAGTCCTTGTAATCCTCAAGCAACTTCAATATTCCCCTAAGTCCTATGGTTTTATAGACATAGTTGCTGTAGGGCCCTGGGAAGCCATTTAATTTTTCTATAAATAGTCCAGAGTCTTCGACAGCTACAGGTTTTCCAACCTTTACATATGCTTGTATTGCTGCAAACTTCGCTATCTCTTCTAATGAGCTATGCTGAATCTCGATCTTCTCTGTAGCAATGGGTTTAATCATGATTCCAAAGTTCTTTAATATAGCTTCAGCTTCTCTAATCTTATGCTCATTTGTAGTCGCAAATAAAATCTCTAGCCCCATCCTAGCCAACCCACTCAGTTCTTAATTTCCTAGCAGCTATGTATCTCCCTCTAAGCCTTATACTATCCACAGCTCTGATGAGTGTCTCTGTCTTTGAATCTCCAACTACCTGCTTATAACCATCAATAAAACACTTTTTCGCAACATCCTCAATTCTGTAATGAGTACTTTCAATAGATCTAAAGAATATATGTAGATCTATAGCCATATCCTCACATCTTTTAGTGAATGACGCAAGCCCAAAGTCTATTAAATAAACACCATCTTTAGCTACAATAACATTACTTGTGGTCAAATCTCCATGGGTAATGCCATTTAAGTGAAGTGTAGCAGCATAAGATCCCACAGTTTTCATCACCTGGCACAAAACATCTTTATCAATTTTCTCTGCAACATCTCTAAGCGATTCCCCTTCGATGAAACTCATTATAAGTATTCCGGCATCCAGATCTATGAAAAGAGGTGTTGGAACTTTAATTCCAAGCGAAAGAGCTTTCCATAAAATTTTTGTTTCCAGCTTTGTCCTACTTCTTCTCATCTTCTCATCGAGCTCCTCTGGAATGTAATTCTTAGGAAATCTCCATTTCACAACAGCTTCGACACCCATGAATCTCGCTTTAAATATATAGGCTTCAGCACCCATAGATAAGAGCTTAAGGTCGCTAATTAGAGGAATCTTTTCATTTCTATCAGCAAAAAGTATTACAACATCCTCGTCCAGCCATTTCTTTAACTGAGGCAAATCTACTTCCATATTATTTCAACCTCATCAACTCTCCACCTCTGTTTTACAATAGCTGATCTCAGATCTATTGTTAAGCCGCTCTTGAATGCTAAGAGCCCTGTCCATGCTATCATAACACCATTGTCAACAGCATACTGAGGTGGCACAACTCCTACTATAGCATTATACTTTTCTGCCATTTTAGCAAACTTTTCTCTAAGTATAGGGCTTGCAGCAACTCCTCCAACAAGCATCACCTCTTTTTTCCTTGTATGCATCAAACACCTTGCAGTAACTTCCAAAACACTATTGTATGCTATTTCCCTCATGGTCAGGCAAATGTCATGAATATCCAAACCCCTTCTATATGCTCGTAAAGCTGTTGTTAAAAGCCCTGAGAAAGCCACATCTTGCCCCTTAACGACATAGGGGAAGTCATCTAGGAACTTCTTGCCGCTTTCAGCACATTTATCAACAACATGCATGCCAGCAACGACATAGGGAGGTCCAAGTGAGGTTTCCCTGGCAAAGGTATCCAGTAAATTACCCAATGCTATATCCAGCGTTTCTCCAAATATCCTATACCTCTTCTCAACATAAGCTATGACTGCAGTATTACCACCTGAAAGATATACCACTACAGGATCCTGCAAGCCAGTCATTTTCAAACCTATTTCAATATGAGCAACTGCGTGATTTACTGGAACAAGAGGTTTTTTCAAAAACGATGCCAATGCTCTTGCAGCAGTTGCACCAACTCTTAGGCATGGTCCAAGTCCAGGTCCTAGAGCTACAGCAATAGCGTTAACGTCATCTAATTGTAATGAGGCTTTTTCAAATGCTTTTTCAATAACCATTGGAGCTTTTTCTGCTAAAAATCTAGAAGATTCTCTAGGATGAATGCCGCCATGTTTTGGAACATATTGAATCCTTTCATCAGCTAAAATGAAATTTTCTTTGTATTCTGTTACTATACCTACACCAAATGTATGTGCTGAAGACTCTATCCCCAGTACAATCACTTTTTCTTTTCCTCAACAAAAACAGTATAGTTGCACTTTCCACAATGCCATCTGGGCTTATCAGCTCTGTGAAACGCCATAACTGAGCCACAACGTGGGCAAAGCCTGTTTCTAAGCTTTATTGTACCAGCTTTATAGTCATATTCATAGAGCTGTGATCTAAGCCTCTTCTTCTCCACCATATTCAGCTCACCAAGCCCTAGCTCTCTATGCCGAGTCTCTTAAGGATGTACTTGGGTTCAAGCAGTTTTATAGCATCTTTATTTAAATATATATTTATATGTGCCTTCGAACCTCCCCTACCATACTCAGACATTACCCTCTTCACTATAACTAAGTCTTCGGAAACGCTATAAAGCGATGCAATAATTTTCTGAAGCTCTTTTCTCGATGGCGTGCCTCTAGTTATATGATCTATGTAAAGCTCTATCTCAACTCTTGAAAGTAATTTATTCTCAAATTCTCTAAGTATTGCAATGCTCATGTCGTCACTAATTTTTACAGTCTTACCTTGAAAACCTAGCCTCACACTCATAATGCATTCACGCTACTTATGCACCAACCTTTATAGCATATCTCCCAGGGGTTTTTATACCTAAAAGCTTTGCTACAGCAGACTTCTCTGGATCAAAAACAATTATTACACCACTCCACTCTGTTGTAAAATCCTTTGAGCCACACACAGGACAAGTCTCAGCTTCTATAGTCACAAGAGCTCTGCATTTTAGGCATGCTTTAAATGCCTTAGACGTTTTTCTAGACACTAAACTACCACCACAACTTTTATTACTTTAAACCAAAGTTTAAATGTATTTTGAAAAGCAGTAAACATTATTTTTCTCATCACAAAGTGCAAGAACCTCTGTTTTAGTGATGAAGAAATATGAAATTATATCTCGATCTTTAACTGGGGTTCGGGTTTCATTGGGCTTGATATAGCTTGATATCAAGCCCTCTCTCCTTGGCTTCACTGCCCTCAGGATCCCTTTTCATCGGAATCCATATCACAGGACTCCGCCCGCTCGGGGTGACCCCGACCCACAGCTCCCCCTTCACCGCTTCCTCCAGGTCATTGCTGTGGGGGAACCCCCGCATCTTGGAGTATTTCAAGTATATGTTTATTGATGCCAGCTTCTGCCTATCTAGCTCGAACCCGCACCTGGGGCACTTGAACACCCTGCCCACTCGGGTCTTCGCAACATACCCGCATCGTGGGCAGTTGCGAGAAGTGTCCTTCGGGGGAACCTTTGCTATAATTGCTTTCTCGGAGATCTTTTTGTGAATGATCTTCCACGGTGTTCTAGCGTTCCTTTTCCTCCTGTTCCTCGGAGTCTTCTTCCTACGAATCAAGTCCTCCTTCTCTAAATTCTCGAAAACGTGAGTGGTGTTGGGAAACAGCCTGGTTAACCCACTTGTTAACTTATTTATGAAATCCCTCTCCCTATTACGCTCTCTAACAACATACTTCTCATAGATGTCCTTCAAGTCCTTGCTCTGTGCTATCCTCTTCTTTCTCTCATATGTGATCTTCATGCTCTGCAAGGGCTTCAAGTCAACCCTGATGAAGCCTATTCTCGGCGAGAACCCGTCGAGAGATAGCTCATTGGAGTCCCATGCAACAACGTCTCTTACCTCTATAATCCTCGTGGACTTGAATGGTATTAGTATCCTATCATCTTTTAATATAACTTCTCCAACTCTCCAGCCCTCAACCCTGTACTCGTACCACATTGCTCTCCAGGATATGACTAGGTACTCCCCTGGTTTTAGTGTTATCCTTATTGTTTTAGCCTTATAATCTATCTTCATAAGCGTTATCTTGCACCTAGCAAATCTCTTCTTAACTCTTGGCTTAACCTTCCTAGCCCTTCCTCTAAGGTATCTCTTCCTCCAGGACTCAATAATAGAGTACGCTGTTCTAATAACAGCATCAACCCAGTGCTTAGCATATGGACAGTCTAGTAGGAGTTCATCACGCAGCTTCCTCTTGAAAGACCTGCTCTTCGGCAACTCTGGGACTTTAAACTTGCTGGGTATTATTACTACTTGCCTCCTCTTCCTCCTCTCTATTCTAGGGAATCTATACCTCCATTCAATGTTCTCCCAAATTATGTCTATTGCCTTCTGTAGAGTCCTTAGATACCACGTTATCAGCTCTCTAATCCTTGGATCGCTTATTGGTATTGAGTACATTCTGACTTGCTCAAGGGTCTTCAACGAGCTTTCTCGCACCTTCAACCACCTTCTCGTACTTGTGGCTCCTCATACCGTAGAGTTTCCCCGCGAAGTGGGATATTATTGTGATGAGGTCTTCTATAAGCTCCTCCCTAGGATCCTTATCTTCATGGTTTAAGACAACTATCTCCACACCAAAAGCTCTCAGCAACTCCTCGATAGTTTTAAAGCCAAACCTCGTCAATCTATCTGGATATGCAACAACAATTCTCGATATCTTTCTCTCAACAGCTAACCTTAGTAACTTCTTGAATCCCCTCCTATCCTCATTTAACCCACTCCTAATATCTGTCACCACCTCGTAATCAACTATGTTGTTTTGCCTAGCCCAATCCTCTAATGTTCTAACCTGTCTCTCCAAATCATCTCTTTGACTATTAGATGACACCCTAGCATAGAGAATTACCCTCCTCTGTTTAACTACACCAATTAATCTCTCAACATCCTCCTCCTTAAACCTCCACTTACCACCCGGAGTCAACACAGGCTTTATGTAGCCCCTCCTAACATAATCCCTCAAAGTAGTATAGCTAATAGCAAGCCTCTCACAAACCTCCTTAGGCCTCAGCACCTCATTCCCTAAATAAGAAAATCAATATCAACCCTTATAAACCTTTATGAAAAACAAAGCAGTTTCACGACGGCTCAGTATTGGACTAGATTTGTGATCTACTACTACATAAAATTCAGAGTGTGTAGAGACTTGGATGAAACTTTGCTATGTTATAACCAGCATCATTTCACAATGCTTATCTTTTTAACTTAAAATGCTTAGTAAAGCAATATTGCAGAAGGTGTTCGAGGTTGAAACTGTATCCACAGTGTATAGTGTGTCAGATAAATGTACGGTATAGAGATTTGGAAAAGATTAAAGATCTCGATATGCAGACTAAAATGCTTGCAATGAGAGAAGTACTTGATATTAGTCGAGACTTTCTTGACTCTTGTTTAAATGGTAAGGATTCCTGTATCCCAACAGAGTTAGCCACAAAGCTATTTAGATATGTTAAACACACTTTACGTAATTCCGATCCTTACTTTGAAGATAAAATACTGGCACATAAGGAAGCTTTAAAGATGTATGAAGTTGCAAAAGAGGTTGTGTTTTCAGAAAAGAAGTCTAGAGCTATGCTTTATAAGGCTTTGCAATTCTCTTTAGTTGGTAATCTTCTTGACATTGGAGTGCTTAATTATATCCCGCCAAAGGTTGAGGAAGTTATGGAGAGAGCACAGAATCTGAAAATCCATGGCGATGTTGATAAGGCTATAGATCTGTTACTAAAATCAGAAAGTGTTATTATGGTTCTAGATAATGCTGGTGAAGCTGTTTTTGATAGGCTTGTAGCAGATGTTTTGAGAGGTATTGGTGCCAAGGTTTATGCTATTGTTAAGGGAGGGGCATTTCAAAACGATGTAACTATAGCTGACGCCCCCTATGCAATGCTTAATAAAAGCTTTGACGGTGTTTATGATACAGGTACTGATGCTTCAAGCATATTTCTATATGAGCTTAGGGAGGAAGTGAGGTCCTTAATTGAGAGTAGCAATGTAATTCTTTCAAAAGGTATGGCTAACTATGAGTATATAACAGAGATCGTAAACATTTTGCGCAAGCCCGTAATCTATGCCCTTGTAGCAAAATGCTTACCAGTATCAATAGATTCCGGAATTCCTCTTGGTGAAGCTGGAATCCGCATCTACGTGCCTTGAGCTCTCTAGCTCCAAAACATTAAAGCATTTCAGCTACATAGAAACAGTTAGATGTTTAAGCAAAGTATTTTAAAGCTAGATGTAGGAAAAGTGATAAGCACTGCATGGGTGTCTTTACATAATGTCTTATGAGTATATGTGGCTTGAAAAAAAGTATAGAAGGCCTTTAGTAACAATAGCCATTATTGCAATAAATGTTGCTGTGTACATCATTACTTCATATCAGAGCTTTCTTGTTCAATCCTCAGAGGAGTGGATGGATAAGCTGTCTTATGTGCCTGCATTAATTCAGACCCCCTCCCAATGGTACAGAATTTTGACAAGCATGTTTACACATGCAGACATCTTTCACATATTTTTCAACATGTGGTTCCTCTACTTCTTCGGAATTTCTGTTGAAAGGAGAATCGGCCCCATAAAATATTTAATCTTGTACCTAGCTTCAGGAATTCTTGCAATAATCTTTCACACAGCATTTATACCTGTTGTTGGTAGCACAAATCTTGCGATACCGGCTTTAGGCGCTTCTGGCGCCATAAGTGGTGTTCTAGGGGCTTATCTCTTGTTATTTCCGCGGAGAAGACTCTCAGGCTGCTATTTCATACTTATAATACCCCTCTGTTTCACAATGTCTGCAGCATGGTTTTTGATATTCTGGTTTGCAACTCAAGTACTTTATGGCTATCTGAAGTTTGGAGGGGTTGCTTTTTTTGCTCATGTAGGAGGCTTTGTCGGGGGATTGACCCTCATATACCCATTTGCAAAGAAAATTTCCATTAAAGTGCGTGAGCCGCTCTATCCAATCTTCATGGAGTGGCGTACAAGTGCAGGTCTTGAGAAAACAGCTAAACTTGTTGTAGCAGTATTACTACTTGCTGTTATTGGTGGTTCAGCATACTCTACTCTAATAGCTCCATCGATGGCTGGTGTATACCTTTATACCATAACAACAATAAATGAAAATACAAAAAATATGACCATAGATCAGGGTGTATACGCTCTCAGCGGGGATTATATAGCACCCTCACTAGGAGATCCACGAATAGTTTTCAACAGGTTTTTGTGGGCAAACTTGTTTAAAAACGTTAGAGGCTACCCCAAGGACACAGTTATACAACTGAGGTATTCAAATCCAGGTCTATTTGTTCCTGATTACAACCTCAGAATATCTCTTAATATAGATGGTTCAGCAATTTACGATATGAATGATGTTCTAAAGAGTTTTAATGGTACCGTAACTACAAATACTATAAACGTGATACCAACGCTATTTGGTGAAAGGGTTGCCATAGGTGATAAGGTGATGTTCCGCTGCGAAATAAGAGGCGAAGATATTGCTGGCTCTATGGGCCCTACAGTAATATTTCCATTTGCAACAGTAGCCACGCTACTCTCTCTAGCAGCATTCTATATTGTTGTGTATAAGGATAGAGAGGTAGCTGAGGAAGAGCCATGGTTCTTCACCCCAGCTTATATATGAATGGTGTCTATTATGACGGAGCATGAGCATGGTGTAGTAAAACCATTTTCTCTGTGCTTTATTGTGACTAGTGATAGTGTGTTCAGAGGTCTTAAACCTGATGAGATAAAGCCTATAGCCGAGTCAGCATCAGCTCTATGCCCAGACGCAGCATTGCAAGGGTATATTGTTGTTAGGAATAGTGTTGAGGAAATAAGGGCTCTAGTTCTTGAGTATGCTAGCAAATGTGATGCAATTATTGTAACTGGTGGTACTGGGCTAAGTAGAAGAGATGTTAGTATAGAAGCTGTAAACACCATTGCGGTGAAAACTATACCTGGATTTGGTGAGCTTTTCAGGCAACTTAGCTACAAATATGTTGGTGTTAGAGCCTATCTCTCAAGAGCCACAGCATACGTCGTAGGAGGATCATTACTATTTATAGTGCCAGGAAATCCCAACGCTGTAGAATTGGCTCTAAAGGAGATAATCTGTGAAATGACCCCTCATGCTTTATACGAGATCAGAAAATAGTATAAGCTTTGCAGTTGATTAGCATTGCCGAATTCTGATAGTTATGAATACAGCACTTTGAAGAATATTGAGAGCGCTGCTAGAAGTAGTTTTATTCTATTTTTAGGAGAATTTACATATAACTTAATCTTGGCACTGGGCTCTATAATTATAGCCAGGATTTTGACAAGTGAAGGATATGGAGTTTTTTCGCTTGCTTTAGTTCCTCCCCTCACAATAGCCTCACTATTATCACTTGGAATAGATACAGCTGCATCGAGATACAGTCAAATGTTTCTTACAAAAAACAGTGGGGAGGGTGTAAAAGTTGTTGTAGAGGCATCACTTATAGTAAAAACTGTACCAAGCCTTCTAGGCTCTGTGCTATGCTTTGTTTTTGCAAATCCATTAGCTCAGCTACTCATAAATAGACCCGATATTGCACCATATGTAAGAATCACTGCAATTATTGTACTTCTGCAAAACGTGTACAGCTTAATGCTTTCAATATTCGTAGGTCTAGAAAAGGTTGTAGGGGCTACATTTACAAAGATTTCTTACAGCAGTGTAAAAACTGTTACATCCATAAGCATGCTATTATTGTTACAGCTAGGTGTTTTAGGGGCTTTACTAGGAAACATCGCCGGCTATGTTCTAGCCTTAATCGTGGCATTTTTACTCCTAATACAAATCTTGATGAGGCTTGGTAAGAATGAGACTGACAAAATAAGTGTTGGTGCTATAGCTAAGGAGATGCTCAAGTATAGCTTGCCACTATACGTAGCCTCACTAATACCAGCAATAGTATCTAGTGTGTACCAAAATGCTTTACTGGCTTACAACCTCTCTAACAAGGAGATTGGAGGTTATAGAGCTGTGGCAAATCTAAGCGTACTTGTTTCAGTTGTTACAACACCTATATCAGCCACGCTCCTTCCACTATTTACAAAATTTTATAACAATTCAAACAAACTTGATGAAATTGCTCGCATGGCGAACAAGTACATAGCTTTTGTCACCATACCTGTAACAGTTATGGCCATGATTTTTTCAAAAGAAATTATATACCTCTTCTATGGAGCAAACTACTTATTTATATATCCATTCCTACCACTTTTACTAGCTACAAACCTACTAGCAGGTTTAGGAAGCTTAACAATTCCTGCAATTCTAAACGCTATTGGCGATACAAAGGCAAATATGCATTCTACAATTATTTCTATAGCCATATTTATACCAATATCCTATGTATTAACAGTAAGAGCAAAACTATGGGGATTTCTCATATCATCACTAATCTCATCCATAATTGGACTCATGTATCTAACAAACTATGTGAAGAGATATATTGCAAAGCCTGTGGACTACATCCATAGCTCTAAAACATACCTAGCCTCTATACTATCAGCAGTTTTTGCATTGCTAGTGTTTTTAATTCCTATACCAAGATATGTGAGCATAGTAAGAATTTTGCTTGGTCTTCTAATATTCCTCGCAGTTTACATTCCAACATCGCTAGTTCTTAAAGTGCTTAGCGAAGAAGATGTAAACTTCATAGTCAAAGCCTTTGAAAAATTTCCTATAGTCAACATAATTGTTGCTCTACTTGGAGGCTATGCAAAGGCTATTGCAAAGCTAGTCTTAAGAAAGCGCTAGATAGCTATATACTGCTTTAATGTCTGCATAACCTCGTTAACTAGAGTTTTAATGGCGTAACTAGTTTTAATCTCTTCTATCCTGAACTTGGCATATTCTTGCTTTGCAAATCCCTTGAGCATTGCCGGTAAACCATTTCTCAACCCAATACTATATCCGCCTTCAAGTGTTGCTACAACTCCTATTCCAAGCGCTCTAGATACCTCATATAGCATCCTGCCAAAGAATTCGTAGAAACTTTCTGTTAGCCTCATCTCTGCTAAACCATCATTAATATATGCATCAAAGCCTGCTGAAACAGCTATGAGCCTAGGCTTCACTGCATATATTAATGGCTCTACAAGCGTTGAGAATATGTAAATATAATCCTCATCACCTGAATATGGAGGTAAGGGAATATTTACCTTTGTTCCTTCAGCACCCTTCCCACCAATATCATGAATATCGCCAGTGCCAGGATATATTCCATGTTCGTGCACATCTATGTGAATTACATCAGGATTGTTCCAGAAGATCTGCTGAGTTCCATTTCCGTGATGCACATCAATATCTATTATCAGAATGCGCTTAAAACCACTATGTAATGCATAAGTAGTTGCAGCTGCAATGTTATTGAATATGCAAAATCCTTGTGTAGATGCGCCCATGGCTTTCCCCATTACGCCTGCATGATGCCCTGGAGGTCTTACTAAGGCTAGGGCCAAGCTATGTCTATGCTCTAATACATGTTTTGTAGCCATCATTGAAATTTCTATGGCTTTTTGAGCTGCTTTGCAAGTGCCTCTAGAAACATATGTATCATTATCTATATAACCTTCAAACCCCTGGCTGCATAATTTAAATATGTGCTCTACATAGGCACTATCATGCATTTTTAGAAGAAATTCCTGCGCATTGACATCAACTTTGACATTTTGAACTTCAATAATATTTTCCTTAAATCCACTATAATGAAGTGCGTTAAGAGCTATTTCAAGCCTCCTTGGGTTTTCAGGGTGATACAAGCCCATGGGTGGTGTATGGAGGTAAAACTCCTTGCTAAAGTATATCGCTATCATAGTTCTTTACCTGAAAATATTTAAACTGTGGCAATAGAAAAAGTTTATATTGGATGAGAATGTGAAAGATATTGATAAATATGCAAAGCTGATTACAGATTACTGTACATCTATAAGGAAATTTGATGAGGTGATGGTCTCAGGATCTCTCGAAGCTATGCCACTAATAAGAGAGTTGTGGAAAGAAATTGTTTTGAGGAGTGCTTATCCAAGGCTCATCATAGCTGATGATATACTATCAGAGATTTTCTATAGATATGCTCCTCAAGAACTTTTAGAGTATGTATCGCCTATAGATAGATTCATTGCTGAGAAAATAACAGTGAGGATAAGTATCTTATCTCCTCAGCATACAAAGCCTCTTATAAGCATAGACCCGGAGAGGATTAGGACAAGGTCTAGAGCTACTAAAGAGTTTTCAGAGATCTTTATGAAGAGGGATGCTGCAGGAGATTTGAGGTGGGTTGTGGCACCATACCCAACTAGAGCACTTGCACAAGAAGCTGGGATGTCGCCATTAGAATTTGAGGAATTTGTTTACAGAGCGTTGAAACTTTATGAGACAGATCCTGTTAGTGCATGGATCGCGCAGGCAGAGAGGCAGAATAAAATAACTACCCTTTTATCAAAAGTTGATGAGCTACACTTCATTTCTGATAATACAGATCTCTTAGTTAAGGTTGGGGGAAGAACCTGGATTAATGATGATGGTAAAAATAACATGCCTGGTGGAGAGGTGTTTACAGCACCACATGAAGATAGTGTTGAAGGCTTTATTACATTTGAATACCCAGCTATATATGGGGGGTTTGAAGTTGAGGGAATTAAGCTTATCTTTAAGCGAGGAGAAGTTACTGAGGCATCTGCAACTAAGGGTGAGGAGTTTTTGAGGAAAATGCTTGCTGTTGACGAAGGGGCTAAGAGGGTAGGTGAAATTGCATTTGGATTGAATTATGATATAACTAGGTTTACAAAAGAAATATTATTTGATGAAAAGATTGGCGGTACAGTACACATGGCTCTTGGAGCAGCATACCTAAAGACAGGGGGTAAAAATGTTTCATCAATACATTGGGATATGGTTAAGGACATGAAAAAAGGGAAGATATATGCAGATAAAGATTTAATATATGAAAATGGTCACTTCATAAAGGATCTTATCTAGGCTCCTTTAGAATGCTTGTAATAGAATTCAAAAAAAGCGGTGCTATAGTGCGAAAGTGGAGTGTGTATGATATTGAAGAGGCTGTATATACCCTCATACAATTAGTGCCAATAGGTTGCATAACAACATACAATGATGTTGCAAAAGTGCTTGGCATAAGCCCTAGGCTTGTTGCAAAAATATTGAGCAGAAATAGAAACCCCATTGCAATTCCTTGCCACAGAATTGTAAAATCTGATAATGGTCTCGGGGGATATACTCTAAATGGCAAAAAAGTTCCGGAATTCAAGAAACGACTTATAGATCTTGAGAGCTTGCACAACCTATGCAGATACAGTCTTTCAGAACTCCTTGAGATAAAGTAACAGCTACCTTACTCCTTGCTCTGAATGGCTGGTTTTTAGGAGGTTTGATGTTTTTGAATCGAGTCTCAGTTTTGGTTTGTTCAACCCTAAGCTAATTCCCTGACACATTACCCCCTCCTCGCAGCTGCCTCTAAATCATGTGTTATAGAGTTTCATAACTAAAAATGCTAATAAGAGTTTGTAAATCTCAACACTTATTATTAACAATGTTTAGAATAGAGAAGACAGTAAACCCCCATCA